>NZ_CP018863.1:3900000-4200000 GCF_002849715.1 Arthrobacter crystallopoietes | reverse complement strand
GCGCAGGCTTTCCCCGCCAGCCGCTTCACCGGCTATGACTTCTCGGAGGAAGCTATCCAGCGCGCGCGGAGCGAGGCCGAACAGCTTGGTTTGGCCAATGCGGCCTTTGAGGTGCTCGATGTCGCCAAGCTCGACGTCGAGGCGTCCTTCGACGTCGTGACAGCATTCGATGCCATCCACGACCAGGCCCATCCCGGCACAGTGCTGCACAACATCCGCCGCACCCTGCGCCCGGACGGAGTCTTCCTCATGGTGGATATCAAGGCATCCAGCAAGGTGGAGGAGAATATCGACATGCCGTGGGCCAGCTACCTCTATGCCATCTCGACGTTCCACTGCATGAGCGTATCGCTGGGGCTCGACGGCGACGGGCTGGGTACCGCCTGGGGCCAGCAGCTTGCGCTGTCCATGCTAGACGAGGCCGGCTTTGGCACCGTTGAAGCCAAGGACGTCGAATCGGATCCGTTCAACACCTACTTCGTCGCCCGGACTTAGCGCGAGGCCAGCTGCCGTTTCACCTGCCGCTTGGGTACGGGCCGGAAGCCCGCGTCAAGATAGCGTTGCCGGACGCGCCGTTCGGCCCGGAAGAGCGCCCAGCCGCGCTTGAGCAGGAAAGGAACGGGCTTGCGGTGCTCACGCAGGTCGCGCACGAGGCGGCGCACCGCCGTCGTAATGGGGGAGACCTGGATGAAGATGGGCTCCACAGAGACGCCGAGGCCCAGCAGCGGGGCCAGCACGGCGTCGGCGAAGATCCCTTCGGCGATCACGGGGCCCTCGGCCAGCCGGAGGGAGCGGTGGCCGGTGTAGCTGGAGGTGGCAATGGAGTACTTGGGCACCTGCGTGCGGCCGGTCTGCAGCAGTTCCAGCATCGCGCGGGCGGCGGCTTCGCTGTTCCAGGTGTCCGGATGGTCCCAATCGATCTCCTCGTACGCAGTCAGGGGCAGCGGCGACTGCGGGGTGTGCTCGCTGATCTCCCGGTAGAAGCTGTCCAGCTCCACATGCGGGCGGCCGAAGCGCGCGGCGAGGTAGGACTTGCCGGAGCCGGAGGCGCCGCCGAGCAGGACGAGCGGGAGGTGGGGAGAAGGCACAGGCCCATTATTGCGTGCGTGAGCCCTGCAGATCCGATACTTGCCAAATCCGCGGCATCAGGGGAGTTCTTGGAGCGGCGGAATGATCCGAAGCACCGCTACTGTTGGATAGTGTGTCTGGGGCGCCGGAGAGCGCCGCGCCCGGCCCGAAGGAAAGCAGGAGTGGACATGGTCAAGGCGACCTGGAACGGAGCCGTCATTGCCGAATCCGGCGAGACGGTCATGGTAGAGGGCAACCACTACTTTCCCCGCGGAAGCGTGAACGACGAGTTCCTGCTCCCCAGCGACCGGACTACCGAATGCGTCTGGAAAGGCACGGCGCACTACTACAGCCTTCAGGTCGCGGGGGAGCGCAATGCTGACGCCGCCTGGTACTACCCAAATCCAAGTCACGACGCCGGAAACATCCGTGGCCACGTTGCGTTCTGGAACGGAGTCACCGTTGGCGACTGAACTGGCCGGAGAACCTCAGGTGGCAGCGGCGCCTGCACCTGCGCCTGTGACCGGGCCTGCGCCTGATGCCGCTTGGCGGCTGGACTGGACGCGGCAGGAATCTTCCTTCGGTGCGAGGGAAGACCTGCTGTACGGGTTGAGCATGCTGGATGCCGCCAAGAGGGGCCGGCTGGGGCCTGCCCTGCGGCTGTACCGTCCCGTGCCGACCGTTGCTTTCGGCCAGCGGGATGCGCACCTGCCCGGGTTCGAAGAAGCCGCCGCGCGCTGCCGTGCCCTGGGTTTTGAGCCGCTGGTCCGTAAGGCCGGCGGACGTGCTGCCGCCTACCATCAGGGATGCCTGGTACTGGACCATGTGGAGCCCGAACGCGATGCGATTGTCGGGGCCAAAAGCAGGTTCTCCCAGTTTGGTGAACTCCTGGCCGAGGGACTGCGGGATGCGGGCCTGATCGCGCGGGTCGGAGAAATTACGGGGGAGTACTGCCCCGGGGAGTTCAGCATCCACGGCGAACATCCGGAGGACGCCACGGTCCAGATCAAGCTGGTGGGAACTGCGCAGCGGGTTGTTTCGGGAGCCTGGCTGTTTTCCTCCGTCGTCGTTGTTGAAAATTCCGCCCCGCTGCGCGAAGTGCTCATCCAAAGCTACGATGCGCTCGGCCTGGACTGGGATCCGCGCACTGCCGGTGCGGCGGAGGACCTGGTGCCGGGACTGGATGTGGACCAGGTCGAGCAGGCGCTGCTCGGTGCGTTCGGTACCTATGCGCAGACGCGGGAAATACCGTTCGCCGAGCTTGCATCCGTGGCCGAGGTTCCCGGGTCCGCTCCGTAATCCACAAACGGCAAATAGTGGGTATTGCCGCCGGGCCGCAGCAGCCAGACTGGTCGCACAGGACACTTCAACAGGAGGCAAAATGTGCGACATCTGCAACGGAATGACGCAGGACGAGGCGCTGGAAAAGACTGTCCGCACGGTAGCCCGGTACGGCTGGCAGCTTGTCATGGTCTCCGGTACAGCGACGGAGCCGGCGTTTGGCTACACGGTCGGCCTGACCGAGCTGCCGCACCCCGAGATTCTGGTCACCGGCCGCTGCCAGGATGACACCGTAGCGCTGATCAACGAACTCGTGCAGATGGTGCGTGGCCATGGGCACACACTGATGGCGGGCATAGTCCTGCCGCTTCAGGCCCGCGATGTCTATCTGGCGCCGGTGGAGCGGCCCGAAGGTGTGGTGCTGACTGCCGTCTCGTTGTACGGCCCGCGGGCAACTGCGCTTCAGGCCGTCTGGGCGGACGACGACGGCTGCTTGCCTTGGGAGCAGGAGGTTCCGGACACTCTTACCCAGCCGCTGTACGGGACACCGCCCGGGCTATAGCCGGCAGGGAACAGCAAACCCGGAGCACCCGCGAGTTTTCCTCGCAAGTACCCCGGGCAGCTTTCCCCGCAGTTGTCAGTGGCCGCGGGCGATCCACTCGTCCAGCTGCGGTGCCTCGGCGCCGATGCTGGTTGAATCGCCGTGTCCGGTGTTCACCTTCGTCTCCGCCGGCAGCGTCAGCAGACGCGACTTGATGGAATCGATGATGGTCTCGAAGCTGGAGTAGCTTCGTCCGGTTGCGCCGGGGCCGCCGTTGAACATGGTGTCGCCGCTGAACAGTACGTTCTCCGACTCCAGATGGAAGCAGACGGATCCGGGGGAGTGGCCCGGAGTGTGCAGCGCTCGCAGTTCCGCCCCGGCTACCTGGAAGGTATCGCCGTCCTTGATCTCATGGTCCGGTGCGGAGTCCGGGAAGATGGCGTCCCACAGCATGCGGTCGGCTGCATGCAGGTAGACCGGTGCCTTCACCAGGTCCCGCACTTCGCCGACGGCACGGATGTGGTCGTCGTGGCCGTGGGTCAGCAGGATGGCTTTGACCGTCCGGCCCTCCACGGCCTGGGCCACGGCTTCCGGGTTGTGCGCCGGATCAATGATGATGGCTTCTTCGGCATTGCCGACGATCCACACATTGTTGTCTACGTCCCAGGTGCCGCCATCCAGCGAAAAGGTCCCGGAGGTGACAAGGTTTTCGATCTTCACGCTCATGCGACCTCGACCACCGAACGCAGCACCTTGCCCTCGTGCATCTTCTCGAAGGCTTCCTCGATCTGGTCCAGGCCGATGCGCTCGGTGACGAAAGCATCGAGGTCCAGGTTGCCCTGCTTGTAGTGGCTGACCAGCATCGGGAAGTCGCGGCTGGGCAGGCAGTCGCCGTACCAGGAGGACTTCAGCGAGCCGCCGCGGCCGAAGACGTCGAGCAGCGGCAGTTCGATCTTCATGTCCGGCGTGGGAACGCCGACCAGGACCACGCGGCCGGCCAGGTCGCGGGCGTAGAACGCCTGCTTGTAGGTCTCCGGGCGGCCAACAGCTTCAATAACGACGTCGGCGCCGTTGCCTCCGGTGAGGGCCTGGATCGCCTCGACCGGATCCTGCTCCTTCGAGTTGACACCATGCGTAGCGCCCAGGGACTTGGCCAGCTCCACTTTGTTGTCGTCGATGTCGACGGCGATGATGGTCGTCGCGCCGGCCAGCTTGGCGCCGGCGATGGCCGCAATGCCCACGCCGCCGCAGCCGATCACGGCCACGGACTCGCCGCGCTTGACCTCACCGGTGTTGATTGCCGCGCCGATGCCGGCCATGACGCCACAGCCGAGCAGGCCCACGGCGGCGGGGTCGACGTCGTCGTCCACCTTGGTGCACTGGCCCGCGGCGACCAGCGTCTTCTCGGCGAAGGCACCGATGCCCAGGGCGGGGGACAGTTCGGTGCCGTCCTCAAGGGTCATCTTCTGGGTGGCGTTGTGGGTGTTGAAGCAGTACTGCGCCTCCCCGCGCTTGCACGCCCGGCATTCGCCGCACACTGCGCGCCAGTTGAGGATAACGCGATCACCCGGGACAAGATCGGTCACATCGGGGCCAACAGCGCTGATTACACCCGTGGCCTCGTGTCCCAGCAGGAACGGGAAATCATCGTTGATGCCGCCCTGCTTGTAGTGCAGATCCGTATGGCAGACGCCGCAGGTGAGGATGTCCACCAGCGCTTCCCCCGGACCCGGATCCGGTACCAGAATGGTTTCGATGGATACCGGGGCATTCTTTTCTTTGGCAATTACTGCCCGAACTTTATGAACCATGCCTGGGTCGTTCCTTTCCGCGGAGTCATCAGGTCGGCCGGTCGGCCGTATCACCATCATCTTAGGCAGCCATGTAGGGCCGATCACAATTACCAAAACGATTGTTATGGAAACTGCGGCCGCTGTCTACCTTCCACGCCCATGACCAATCGGAATGCGGTCTTCGCCGCACCCCAGCCGTTAAGTAACAAACCGCGCCGGAGCGTCATCTGCGCTCCGGCGCGGTCTGCGGAAAGTTCTGCCGGATCAGGCCGCGAGGCGTTCCTGTACTTCGGCGAGTGAGGGGTTGGTTGCACTGCTGCCATCGGGGAAGAGCACGGTCGGCACCGTCTGGTTGCCCTCGTTGATCTGTTCCACCAGCTCCGCGGTGCCCGGCACGTTCTCGATGTTGATCTCCGTGTAGCCGATGCCCTTCGCATCCAGCTGTGTCTTCAGCCGGCGGCAGTAGCCGCACCAGGATGTGGAGAACATGGTGATGGTGCCGGCTTCCGGGGTGTATTCCAAGGTGACTCCTTCGCAGAACTGCATTTAAAGGTACAAACGGCGGCGGGGCCGCAAACATTCCCGCCGCCTGTGCGCACGATGGCAGACTGGAGAGATGTGCGGACGATACGTCATGGCAAGGGCCGTCGGTGACCTGATGATGGAATGCGGCGCCGAAGTTCCGGGGGACTTCGGCCTCAAGGAGTCCTACAATGTGGCGCCCACGGACGACGTGCCTATCGTCTTGGAGCGGCTGATCGACGGCGTCGTCCGCCGTCAGCTGCATATCGCTCGCTGGGGCCTGGTGCCGCGCTGGGCTAAGGAGATCTCCGTCGGCTCACGTTCCTTCAACGCCAGGATTGAATCCGCCGCGGATAAACCGACCTTCCAGGATTCCGTCCATACCCGCCGCTGCGCGGTCCCGGTGGATGGCTACTACGAGTGGAAGAAGTTCGGTGCCAAGACCAAGCAGCCCTATTTCGTGCACCGCCGGGATAACGCGCCGATCTTCTTCGCCGGACTGTACGGCTGGTGGAAGGATCCGTCCAAGGCCCGGGACGCCGAAGACGCATGGCTGCTCTCCACGACCGTGCTGACAGCGCCGTCGCCATCGGCAGACAGCGGCTCGCCGGTCCTGCGGGAGCTGTCGCGGCTGCATGACAGGTACCCGATTCCGATGGACACGGACACCATGGCTGCGTGGCTGGATCCCACTGTCAGGGACGGGACGCACCTGCTGGATATGCTCCGGAACAGGGCGTACGACGCCGCCACTGACTGGACGCTGGAACCGGTAGGTTCCGCTGTGGGCAACGTCCGTAACAATTCGCCCGAACTGATCGTCCCGCAACCCTCGCTGCTGGATGGTTAGCCTGCGGCACCCAAGTGGACGGCGCCGTCGTCGTCGATCCTGAATCCCGGGTTGTAGACGATGTCCCAGCGGTAGCCGTCAGGATCGGCGAAGCAGCCGCTGTAACCGCCCCACGGCTGGTTACGTGCCGCCGAAACAAGGGTGGCGCCGGCGGCGAGCGCCTGCGCGATGACATCATCCACGTCGTCACGGCTAGCGACGTTCTGGCCCAGCGAGACCGGGATGGCCGGCCCGTCGTCGTTATGGCCAACGTCGCCGTATTCGCCGCGCATGCTTTCCACGTTCCAGAGCCCCAGCATCTGGCCGTGGGCAATCTGGACGAAGAAGATTTCGCCTTCTTGCTCGAACAACGGTTCCCAGCCCAGGCCGTCAATATAGAAGCGGCGGGAAGCGGCAACGTCCCGCACTCCGAGGGTCAGGGCGGTGACATGTGGTCTCATGCCTCAATAGTCTCCGGGCGTGAGGCGGACGGCAAGGAGCCCGGCCGGATCCGGCAACCGCTTCTGCGGTGCTCGGAACCCGGCCGGGCTCCTGTCCTTGGGTTACTCCTGTCCCTGAATTACTGGGCGATCATGGTGAAGATGTTGAACCCATGCCCAATCTGGATACGGGAGCCCAGGCCGCTGCCGTTGCCCGGGTAGAGCCAGAGCCGGCCGTCCGTGTGACGGGCGATCACATCATTGTTGGCGCCCGTATCGAACGCGCCCGGTCCAACCAGCGAGGTCATGGAGTTCCAGCCGCTTGAACCGATCATGGCCCGTGCACTGAAGCCACCGGTTCCGTTGCCCTTGTACAGGTAGAGCCGGCCGTTGCTGTCCCGTGCGATCATGTCGTTCGTGGTGCCTGCATCGAAGGTTCCGACGCCGGCGAGTTCGGTCATGGCGTTCCAGCCGCTGGCACCGGCCACAGACTTGGTATTGAAGCCGCCGCTGCCGTTGTTCGGGTAGAGCCACAACTTGCCGGCGCTGTCACGAGCGAGCAGATCAGGAGCGGTGTCGCCATTGAAGTCGCCCGGAACGACGAGCTCCGACATCGAGTTCCAGCCACTTGCACCGATCAGAGTGCGGCCCGAAAGCCGGCCGTCGCCTGCGCCTGCGTACAGCCACAGCCTGCCGGAGGTGTCGCTGGCAATCAGGTCCGACCTGGTGTCGCCATTGAAGTCACCTGGCATCAGCAGCGAGGTCATGGCGTTCCATCCGCTGTTGCCAATATTGACGCGCGGATTGAGACGGCCATTATTCGTGCCCGGGTAGAACCAGAGCTTGCCATCGCTGGTGCGGCCGATGTAGTCCGGGTTCGTGTCGCCGTTCATGTCCTTCTGGATGCCGGTTCCCATGGGGCCTGCCGTGGTGCCGATTCCCCAGCCATGAGCGGCTGGCGTCCCGACGTTACCGGCCATATCAACGGCGCGGACGTTGAACGTGTACACCCCGTTCACCTGGGCGTCGTACGTCTTGCCCGAAGCGCAGTTTGCCTCCCAGACATCGTTGGATGGCAGCAGTCGGCAATCGTAGGAGCTGTTGGTCTCGTTGCTGCCGAAGTTGAACGACGGCGTCGTATCTGCGGAGGGATTGGACGGCACCGGTGCGGAAATGGTGGCCGTCGGAGCAACGGTGTCTACCGTGATGGTCACCGGGGTCGACGTCAGGAACTCCGGTGCTGCCGGATCCGTGGCGAACGCCGGGTTGGCGATACGTGCCCGGATCCGGTGGACGCCGTCGCTCAACGGGGTGGTCAGCGCGAGGCTGTAGCTGCTGCCTGTGCTGGCAGCGGAAACAGCAGGTGTGGCCGCGTCGTCGACAATCAGATCCACTGTGCCGCTGGTATTGGCAGGGAGGCTGCCGGCAAACGTCGGTGTGGCGACATTAGTGGTGTTGTCCGTGGCGGACCGCCCGCTGTCACTGGCGGATGCCAGATCCGGCGTGCTGGGTGCCCCGTCGACTTCCTCGGAAATGACGCCTTGGATGCCGAAGGTGTCAACCGTGAGGGTGTTTACCCCCGGGCCTCCGGCGTTAGGCCCGGTCACCTGCACGAAGTTGTTGCCGGACGGTGCGCCTGTAACGGGGGCGGGAATGGCGGGATCTCCGAGCCGCCCTGCGGGTGCATTGATCTGGCGGAGGAAGGTCGCGGTAGTGCCTAGCTGGTAATCGCCGAGGAAGGCGGCACCGACGGAATCCCAGTTGCATGGACCGCCGGCTTCAGGGTCGCAACCTTCATCGATGGTTTGTTCGATGATGCCTACGCCGTCCTCATCAACCGCTTCAAAGGTGTGGACGCCGTAGGGGTGGGTAATGGTGTATTGCGCGCCGATAACGAGGTTTTCGAGGCGGAACCGGAGCCGGGCAAAGCCCATTTGGTCCCCGTCAACGACTACCTCATTGGCGTGCGCGCCCTCGAGGGCAGCTTCGTACAGGCCGAGGTTTCCGCCGCTCGCCTCCGCGTGGAACCAGAAGGCTTCGTCGGGGAAGTTGTCCGGGTAGGAAGCGGGACCGGAGTTCGGCGGAGTGGAGACGCAACCGTCTTCCGCCGTATAGCAGTACTTGAGTTTGACGGTTCCGTCGGAGTACCAGGTGGGGTACCCGTGCTGCGGGTCCACCTCGCCCCTTCCCGCGAGTTCGGCGTGCGCCGGTATCGCGGCAAGCGGGGTGAAGGCAGCCGCCAGCATGGCGGCAGCCGTCAGGGAAGTGACAATACGTTTCCGGGTCGGGCTGGGTTGTAACTCTGCCCTGGGTGCGAGTGACATGCTGGGCTCCTTGTGAGGTGTCCCCCTCGGACACCATTACTTCTAGATGTTGCTGATAGCGCGGGATGCGCTGGAACAACTGTGGACTTCGGTTATTGGATAAATCTTGGGGTGCCCGCACATTTTGTCGGTGGTGGTTTGTAAGCTCGCCTTTGAATCGAATACGTATTCGAATAGAATGAAGAGGTCAACCATTTCGACGGGCGTGTCGGCAGGAGCATGCATCGAAGTGTTTGGCCCGTATTTCCAGAAGAAAGGTGACTGGAACATGGGTGTTTTCAGCGAATCAGTAGAAGTTGTTTGTTCTCCTGCCGGCCAGCCGATCAGATTGCGATGGCAGAACCGGACCTGGCACATCGCAGCGGAACCGGTGCGTTGGTATGAGCGGCGAAAATGGTGGGCCGAAGAGCTCCGGGCGGAACGCGGCAGGGGAGCGGGACTGGTGGACCATGAAATCTGGCGGGTCCAGGCACGGCTGAACAGCCGCTCCGAACTGCGCACGCTTGATCTTTCCCATCAGGCAGATACCGGACGCTGGCGGCTGATCAGGGTCCATGAGGCACTGCAGCGCCTGAGCGCTTAATACGTTCCTGCCCCGTCTCTCTTACTTGTTCATTGGATGATCATGAGCTTTACCCACTTGCATGTTTCATCGGCCTTCAGCGCCCACTATGGCGTGTCCTGGCCGGATGAACTGGTGGCGGCGGCGGCCGACGACGGTGCGGATGCCTTGGCATGCACTGACCGGGATGGACTGTACGGAACGGTCAAACATGTCAAAGCCTGTCTGGCCGCCGGGATTGATCCGATTGTGGGGGTAGACCTCGCCCTCCATGGTTCCCAGGGGCAAAGCACTGGCCGGGTAGTTGTCTTGGCCCACGGCCATAACAACGGCAGGGGCTATCACGCCTTGTGCCGGTTGATCTCGGATGCGCATGAAGGTACAGCCTCCGGCCGCGGGGCCAAGGGCAGGGAGCCGGGTGTGGGCATAGTGCAGATAGCACACCGCGCCACAGGTTCCCCGGAGTCATCTGATGCAGGTTCCCCAGCTGTGCTCACGGTGCTGCTGGGCCCGTATTCTGATGTTGGACAGGCATTGCGGCACCGCCGTTATGCGGAGGCCCGCCGGCTGGCGGGTCGTTGGCGCAGCATCATGCCAGCCGGTTCCCTGGTGCTGGAAGTGGTCAACCACCTCAGTCCGCCCGGCGACAATCTCAGTACGGCCCATGCCGTCAGAATGTTGAAGCTGGCCGCTGACTTGGACTTGCCGGCAGTGCTTACAAACGCGGCGAGATACCGTCAAGTGGATGACGCCGCTACTGCAGACGTACTGGACTCCGTCCGTGCTTTAACCGCGCTCGCAAAGCTGCCGGATCTGCAGCCCAACGGCCAAGGCTGGCTCAAAAGCTCTGCCCAGATGCAGGTCCTGGCGTATGAAACCGCGCAGGAGGCAGGTACGGGCCGTGCCGGCGCCGGGGAACTGCTGGCGATGACTGAAACAGTTGCAGATCGCTGTCGGATGGATCCGTACCAGGACATGGGTTACAAGAACCCGGTGGTGCCGGAGGCATCGGTAATCGGGATCGGCCAGGACCCGGTGACAGAACTTATCCAACGTTGCGAAACAGGGATTACCGCCAGGTTCCCCGGCATCAGCGGCAAAGCCGAACATGAGCTGCGGGACCGCCTGGCCCATGAACTGGGTATTATCACCAGACTTGGTTTCGCCTCGTATTTCCTGACCGTGGCCGAGGTATCAAAGATCATCACCGATATGGGGGTCAGGGCATCGGCCCGGGGATCCGGAGCATCGAGCCTGGTGAACTATTTGCTCTACATCAGCCATGTCAACCCGTTGGCGCATGGGCTGATTTTTGAACGGTTCCTCTCCCGCGACCGTTCAACCCTGCCGGATATCGACATTGACGTGGAAAGCGCCGAACGCCATAACGTCTATCGGCAGATCTTCGAACGGTTCGGGGACCGGCGGGTGACTTTGATGAGCATGCAGAACGGCTACCGCGCTCGCGGAGCCGTCCGCGATGCCGGCCTTGCTTTGGGGATGGAAGAGGAGGACATCTCCGGCATCGCCAAACAGCTTTGGCGTTTCTCGGCCCGGAAATTCCGGGAAGCAATGGAAGAGAAGCCCGAACTTCGTGATTTTTCCGCACAGGTAGAGCAGAACAAACAGCTGGATTTGCTGGTGGATGTGACGGAGCGGCTGGATAGGCTGCCGCGGCACATTTCCATGCATCCCTGTGGTGTGATTCTGGGGGATGAATCCCTGCTGGACCGGACACCGGTCCAGCCCAGCGGACTCGGCCTGCCGATGAGCCAGTTCGACAAACACGACATGGACC
Organism: Arthrobacter crystallopoietes; assembly: GCF_002849715.1. Classification (NCBI taxonomy): domain Bacteria; kingdom Bacillati; phylum Actinomycetota; class Actinomycetes; order Micrococcales; family Micrococcaceae; genus Crystallibacter; species Crystallibacter crystallopoietes. The sequence goes on along the minus strand of NZ_CP018863.1, from coordinate 4,188,842 downwards.
CGATGGGCATGCTCAAACTCGATGTGCTCGGCGTCCGGATGCAAAGTTCCATGGCCTATGCCGTGAACGAGATTGTCCGCATCCATTCGGGAAAGGCCGCAGTTACCGCTGCCGGAAACCATCCGGTTGACGCCGGCGGCAATGGCCCTGGCTATATCGCCGAGGACGGCCGGATCAATTTGGAAGCAGTTCCGCTCGATGATGAAGAAACCTTTGAACTGATCCGCAGCACCCATACCCTGGGATGTTTCCAGATCGAATCCCCGGGCCAGCGGGAACTGGTGGGCAAAATGGCCCCCCGCAATTTTAACGACTTGATCATAGATATCTCCCTCTTCCGGCCCGGCCCAATGAAATCGGACATGGTCCGCCCCTTCCTGGAACAACGCCATGGATGGGCCCCGGAAAACTACCCGCATGCTGATCTGGAAACTGTGCTTAAAGAAACCCATGGCGTCACGGTTTTTCACGAGCAGGTTTTGCGGACCTTCGATGTTTTTACCGGCTGCGGCCTGGCCAGGGCAGACGAGTTCCGCCGCTTGCTGGGGGACGAGGGGGCGGAACCGACAGTGGAGGAATATTTCCGCCGCCAAGCCATGGAGCGCGGATACTCTATGGACACCATTGACAAGATCTGGAGCACGCTGAAAGCCTTCGGCAGTTTTGGGTTCTGCAAAGCTCACGGGGCTGCTTTTGCCGTGCCCACGTACCAGTCGGCCTGGCTGAAGGCGCACCATCCCGAAGCCTTCCTAGCCGGCCTTTGGGAGCATGACCCGGGAATGTACCCACGTAGATTGCTGGTGGCTGAAGCCCGCCGGATGGGAATCCCCATTCTGCCGTTGGATATCAACCGCAGCGCAGATATGTACAGGGTTGAGCGCATGCCTGCTGCCAACGGTGAGCCGGAAAAACTCGGAATCCGCTTGAGCCTTGCCGGGATCTACGGATTATCAGCTGCAGAGCTGAAACGCATTGTGGCCGGGCAGCCCTATGATTCCTTGGCCGATTTGCGGGCGCGGGCCAAGGTCAGCAGACCTACATTGAAACGGTTGGCCAAACTGGGAGCCTTCGACGAGCTCAACCACCTGGCCGGACGCAAGGGGACCTCCACCCGCGCGGATCTCGTCCATCACCTGGATAAGCCTCCGGTCCGCCCGGTTCCGCGCCGCTACGAACCCATCGACGGCCAGCTCTCATTCCCGCTGGGCGATCTGGAATTGAGCAACCTCAAAACATGCCTGCCGGAACCGACGATGCTGGAAAAGGTCCGCACCGAACTGGACCTGCTGGCCGTGGACGTCAGCGCGCATCTGATGGACAGCTACGCGCCGCTGCTGAAAGAACTGAAGGTAACCGCAGCCAAGGACCTGCTTTCCCTGCGCAACGGAACCCAGGTCCTGGTGGCAGGAATCCGGGTCGCCACCCAAACCCCACCCATGCGCGGAGGCCGCCGTGTGGTGTTCATCAGTGTGGATGACGGCACGGGTTGTGTGGACTGCACTTTCTTCCATGAAGCGCAGGACAAGGCCGGGCCCTTGCTGTTCGGCACCAGGCTGCTGTTAATCCAAGGACTGACGAGGAGGACGGGACCGCGGGGTATGAGTCTGCAAGCCACCGATGCCTGGGATCTTTCCCGTCCGGAGACGCTGCCCCTCGTCCGTCCGGCGGAAACACCGGTGTCTGCCCACGAGCAGCCGCACCTGCAACTCCCGGACCGTGCCATGTTGGTCGGGCTCAATATCAGCGGATAACATCAAAGAGGCTCGTGGCACCCAAAGTATGGTGGCGCGGTACAGGCCTAAATCGAAACATAAGGAGACCTTCGTGTCAGCGCCCCAAAACATGACTCTCATCGTCGACGGCGAAGAGAAACAAGTGAACACGGGCATTACCGGGGCGGAGTTATTCTTCGAGCGCCGCGACGTCGTCGTAATGCGCGTGGACGGGGTGCTCAAAGACCTGGACCAGCCGCTGTCCGAAGACGCCAAGATCGAATCCGTAACCATCGATTCCCCCGACGGGCTGAACGTCCTGCGCCACTCCACTGCCCATGTGATGGCACAGGCCGTGCAGCAGCTCCGCCCGGACGCCAAGCTCGGCATCGGCCCGTACATCACCGACGGCTTTTACTTTGATTTCGACGTCGAGGAACCTTTCACTCCTGATGATCTGAAGACCCTTGAGAAGATGATGCTCAAGATCGTCAACCAGAACCAGAAGTTTGCCCGCCGGGTGGTCACGGAGGACGAAGCCCGGGCTGCCATGGCTGATGAACCTTATAAGCTGATCCTGCTGGACAAGTCAGCCGAAGCCGATGAAGCCGGCGAGGGCGTGAACGTCGAGGTCGGTGCCGGCGAGATCACCATCTACGACAATGTGGACCGCAAGACCGGCGACACCATCTGGTGCGACCTCTGCCGTGGCCCGCACCTTCCCAACACCAAGCTCATCTCGAACGCCTTCGCGCTGACCCGCTCGGCGGCCGCCTATTGGCTGGGCAACGAGAAGAACAAGCAGTTGCAGCGCATCTACGGCACCGCCTGGCCCACCAAGGAGGCGCTGAAGGCCTACCAGGAGCGCCTCGCGGAGGCCGAGCGCCGGGACCACCGCAAGCTGGGTTCGGAGCTTGACTTGTTCTCCTTCCCCGATGAACTCGGTTCAGGGCTGCCGGTGTTCCATCCGAAGGGCGGCATTGTCCGCAAGGCGATGGAAGACTATTCACGCCAGCGGCACACCGAAGCCGGCTACGACTTCGTCTACACCCCGCATATCACCAAGGGGCACCTGTACGAAGTCTCCGGCCACCTGGACTGGTACCGCGACGGCATGTTCCCGCCCATCCACGTGGACGAGACCCGCGACCCCGAAACCAATGAAGTGGTCAAACCCGGCCAGGACTATTACCTGAAGCCGATGAACTGCCCGATGCACAACCTGATCTTCCGCTCACGCGGACGTTCTTACCGCGAGCTGCCGCTGCGGATGTTCGAATTCGGTTCCGTCTACCGCTATGAGAAATCGGGTGTGGTGCATGGGCTGACCCGGGTCCGCGGCATGACCCAGGATGACGCCCACATCTACTGCACCCGCGAGCAGATGAAGGACGAACTGACCAATACCCTGAACTTTGTGCTGGCGCTGCTCAAGGACTACGGGCTGGACGATTTCTATCTGGAACTCTCCACCAAGGATCCCGAGAAGTACGTCGGTGCAGACGAAGTCTGGGATGAAGCTACCCGTACGCTGGCCGAAGTCGCCGAAGCCTCCGGTCTGGAGCTGGTTCCGGATCCGGGCGGAGCTGCGTTCTACGGCCCGAAGATCTCTGTGCAGGCCCGCGACGCGATCGGCCGTACCTGGCAGATGTCCACCATCCAGCTGGACTTCAACCTGCCCGAGCGCTTCGAACTTGAGTACCAGGCAGCCGACGGTTCCCGCCAGCGCCCCGTCATGATCCACCGTGCCCTGTTCGGCTCGGTCGAACGCTTCATGGGCGTGCTCATCGAGCACTATGCCGGTGCCTTCCCGGCCTGGCTCGCACCGGTGCAGGTTGTCGGTATCCCCGTGGCGGAGGCCTTCAACGACTACATGGGCGAGGTCATCGCCAAGCTCAAGGCCGCTGGTATTCGGGCGGAAGCAGATTTCGGTTCGGACCGGTTCCCGAAGAAGATCCGGACCGCCAGCAAGGACAAGATCCCGTTTGTCCTCATCGCCGGCGGTGAAGACGCCGAAGCCGGCGCAGTGTCCTTCCGTTTCCGCGACGGCAGCCAGGACAACGGCGTACCCGTCGACGGCGCCGTGGCCAGGATTGTTGAAGCCGTCCGTAACCGGGATCACCAGCTATGACGGATTCGGCGGGTGTGCCTCACCAGCAGCCTGAAGGCCAGATGACCGACGAGTTCGAGCTGGCCGGGGTTCCGGACGCCTTCCAGCGCCTCTGGACTCCGCACCGCATGGCCTACGTCAAAGGCGGACAGGACCAGTTCAAGGGCAAGGACGAGTGCCCCTTCTGCGTGGCGCCGGGACGTTCCGATGAAGAATCCTTGATCGTGTACCGGGGCAAGTTCAACTACGTTGTGCTGAACCTTTTCCCGTACAACCCCGGCCACTTGCTGATCTGCCCGTACCGCCACGTTCCGGACTACACCGACATCACCGTGGAAGAAACAGCCGAGTTCGCCGAGCTGACCCAGACTGCCATGCGCGTGCTGCGCAAGGTGGCCAATCCAACCGGTTTCAACCTGGGCATGAACCAGGGCGTGACCGGGGGAGCAGGCGTGGCCGCACACCTGCATCAGCACGTTGTGCCGCGCTGGGGCGGGGACGGGAATTTCCTGCCGATCATCGCACAGACGAAGGCCATCACGCAGACCCTGGACGAAGTCCGTCAACAGGTGGCGCAAGCCTGGCCGGCCGGGTAGCGGCACGAATGCTCAATAAGTACGCGCGCGGTTTCTTCGGGAAGCTGTTTGCCCCTTTGGCGCGGCTGCTGATCAAACTCGGTGTTTCCCCCGATGCGGTGACCATCATCGGCACTCTTGGCGTGTCCATTGGTGCCTTGGTCTTCTACCCCATGGGCGAATTGTTCTGGGGCACGCTCTTTATTACCGCGTTCGTTTTCTCGGACATGGTGGACGGGCTGATGGCCCGGATGCTCAACCGCAGCAGCAGTTGGGGGAGCTTCCTGGATTCGACCTTGGATCGTCTGGCGGACGCCGCGGTGTTCGCCGGAGTCACCATATGGTTCTTCACGGGCGGAGCCAGCGTTCCCATCGCCGTGGCCGCACTGATCTGTCTGGTTCTGGGCATGCTGGTTTCCTACGCGCGGGCGAAAGCCGAATCCCTCGGCTGCAGGGCCGACGTCGGAATAGCAGAGCGCTCCGAGCGGCTCGTCGCGGTGCTGGTCTTCACCGGCTTCACCGGGCTCGGACTGCCGCCGGTAGTACTGCTCGTGGTGTTGGTCCTGCTGGCCGCCGCCAGCCTGGTCACCGTTATCCAGCGCATTCTGGCCGTCTACCGGCAGACGCAAGTCGAAGCATGAAGCGGCCCTGACTTAGCCCGTGCCGCATGCTGTCACAGGTGAGCTGAAACACCACGGCACGGCGTATCATGAAATGTACTCCTTCCCACCAACTCCTAGGGGCTTTTAGTGTCCAGCAGTAACGAAACTTCAACTCACGCACCGGTAACGGGCAGCAGCCGGGTTAAGCGCGGTATGGCTGAAATGTTGAAGGGCGGCGTCATCATGGACGTCGTAACCCCCGAGCAGGCCCGCATCGCCGAAGACGCCGGCGCGGTCGCCGTGATGGCTCTCGAGCGGGTTCCCGCCGACATCCGTGCCCAGGGCGGCGTGTCCCGCATGAGCGATCCGGACATGATCGACGGCATCATCGAAGCCGTTTCCATTCCGGTGATGGCCAAGGCGCGCATCGGCCACTTCGTCGAGGCCCAGGTCCTGCAGTCCCTCGGCGTGGACTACATTGACGAGTCCGAGGTCCTGACCCCGGCCGACTACACCAACCACATCGACAAGTGGAACTTCACCGTTCCGTTCGTCTGCGGTGCCACCAACCTGGGCGAGGCCCTGCGCCGCATCAACGAAGGCGCGGCCATGATCCGCTCCAAGGGTGAAGCCGGTACCGGCGATGTCTCCAACGCCACCGGGCACATGCGCCAGATCCGCGCGCAGATCGCCAAGCTCGCCGCCCTGCCGGAAGACGAGCTGTACGTCGCGGCCAAGGAACTGCAGGCCCCGTACGAACTGGTCAAGGAAATCGCTTCGACCGGCAAGCTTCCCGTGGTGCTCTTCACCGCAGGTGGTATCGCCACTCCGTCGGATGCGGCCATGATGATGCAGCTCGGGGCTGACGGCGTGTTCGTCGGTTCCGGTATCTTCAAGTCCGGCAACCCGGCCGAGCGCGCCGCTGCCATCGTCAAGGCCACCACGTTCTACGACGACCCGGACATGATCGCCAAGGTCTCCCGCGGACTGGGCGAAGCCATGGTCGGCATCAACGTAGACGAAATTCCTGAACCGCACCGCCTCGCCGAGCGCGGCTGGTAGGAAATCAGGAACAACTAACGACGCCGGAAGTCCGGAACCGCTGCAAGCAACGGTTCCGGACTTCCTGCGTTAACACCCGTGGCGGGTTGGGGCCGAAGCCTCGTTCCATCGGGCAGACGACCGTTCCGTCCGGCGTCAGTCGGCGTTCGCGCTGCCCCGCAAATGGCTTGGAAGCCGGTTGCCGGGGATTCGGCTGCGGATACGGATGATCTCCCGGACGTGCTGTTCCAGTTCGCGGTCCTCATTGGAAACCGGATGCCACGGCGGGATCGGTACGGCAGTGCCCGTCTCGTCGCGTGCCACCATGACCGTCAGGCAATAGGTGGTCAACTCAAGTTCGCCGGTTTTCGGGTCCCCCGAGCGCACATGTACCGAGACGTGCATTCCCTTGTTGCCGGTGTAAACCAGCCGGGCCTCGACTTCGACCACATTGCCGATCAGCAAGGGACGGTAGAACCGCACGCCGCCGGAAAAGACAGCGACAACGTCCTTGCCGCAATACCGCGACGCGCAAACATAGGCGGCCTCGTCGATCCACTTCATCACGGTCCCGCCATGAACCTTCCCGCCCCAGTTCACATCGGAAGGGGCGGCCAGGAAGCGCAGCACGGTACGGGGAGCTGTTCCTGCATCGGTGTACACCTGCCGGGACATCGCCTTCTCGATGTCGGCGCGAATGTCCAGGCGCTTGATGGCCAGCTGCTCCTGTTCCTTTTCTTCCTCGGTCCGGGGAATCCAGGGCTCTACTGGAATGGATTTGCCGTCCTTGCCCACCGCTACGAAGATCACCAGGCACCGACTGCGCATCGTGGCGCCGCCGCCCTTGGGATCCCCGGAGCTAACGGTGGCCTGGATGTGCATGCTGCTGCGCCCGGTGTAGATGATCGTGGATTCAACCTCGACCATGTCTCCGACGAGAACAGGATCGGCAAAGTGGATGTTGCCCACATAGGCCGTCACACAATAGGACTTGCTCCAGCCCACGGCACAGGCGTAGGCAGCCTTGTCGATCCACTCAAGGACAGTTCCGGCGTCGACCGTCCCGCTGTAACCGACATCCGTGGGAGCAGCGAGGAACCGAAGGGTGATGGAATTCTTCGCGGTGGCCGGTTCAGGCATGGGTCGTATCTCCTTGTTGGTCGTAAAATCAGCATCGCACTATTCGTCGAAGATTCCGCTAGCTGATGGCCCGCTCGTTGCCGTCGAGTCCGCGGCGAGCGAGCAGCGGCCCGATTTCGGCGTCGCGGCCACGGAAATCGCGGAAGGCCTTCAACGGATCCGTGCTGTTGCCCCGGGAGAGCAAGTGGGTCCGGAAACGAGCTCCGTTCTCCCTGTTCAGTCCGCCGTTTTCGCGGAACCACATCACGGTGTCCGCGTCCAGCACTTCGCTCCAGAGATAGGAGTAGTAGCCGGCCGCATAGCCACCCGCGAAGACGTGTTTAAAGTAGCCGCTGCGGTAGCGCGGCGGAATGAGGTCCAGATCGAGCCCGGCGTCCTTGAGCGCATCCTTCTCGAAGGAGAGCGGATCATCGATGCGCGTTCCTGCGGGCAGGCTATGCCAGGCCAGATCCAGCAGCGTAGCCGCCAAATATTCGGTGGTGGCGAAGCCTTCGCCCCAGAGCCGCGCCGCATCGATCTTGTCGACCGTCCGCGGCGGAAGGGCGGCACCTGTGACATGGTGACGGACATAGCCCTCCACGATCTGTGGCCACAGCATCCACATTTCATTGACCTGGGAAGGGTATTCGACGAAGTCGCGGGGCACGCTGGTTCCGGAGAACCGCGGATACCCGACCTGGGAGAACAAACCATGCAGCGCATGGCCGAATTCGTGGAAGAGCGTCACGACCTGGTCAAAGGTGAGCAAGGTCGGCTCGCCCGGGGCGGGTTTGGTGGTGTTCAGATTGTTAACAACTACCGCCTGCTGGCCGAGCAAGCCGGACTGTTCGACAAACGAATCCATCCACGCACCCCCATTTTTGGTCGGCCGCGCATAGTAGTCACCCAGGAACAGACCAAGTCCCGTGCCGTCGTCGTTCCTGACTTCCCAAACCCGGATATCCGGGTGGTAGCCCCGCAGGTCCGGACGTGCTTCGAAGCTCAGCCCGTACAGTTGTTCCGCCGCGTGGAAGACGCCGCCATGGAGCACACTTTCGAGTTCGAAGTATGGACGCAGCTGCGCCAGGTCGACGTCATAGTCACGACGCCGCACCTGCTCGGAGTAGAAGGCCCAGTCCCAGGGTTCGATGTCGTGGCCCGCCGCGGCGGCCAGGACACCGGCCTCCGTCCGCGCGTTGGCCACTGCCGCCGGCACCAGTTGCGCGAGCAGCTGACGCACTGCTTCAAGCGAAGGGGCCGTTTGCGAATCGAGGACGTATTCGGCGTGATTCCGGTAGCCGAGCAGCGCGGCGCGCTCGGCACGCAGTTCGGCCAGTCGTGCCGCGAGGAATACCGTCCGGTTTCCGTCTTCGCCGCGGCCCACCGAGGCCTGGAAGAGCCGACGCCGGGTCTCCCGGTTCGTAAGCACTTCGAGGGCGGGCTGAGCGGTCGGCAGAACCAGCGTGAGCAGCCAGCCAGAGTCATATCCGGCTTCCCGGGCGGCCTCGGCCGCGGCGGTGATGTCCTCCTCGGGCAGCCCGTCCAGAAGAGCGCGGTCAGCCACGTGCAGTGCGGCAGCGTTCCCCGCGGCCAGGAGCTCCTGCGAATACTCCGTGGCCAGTTCCGACAAGCGCACGTTCAACTCGCGCAGCCGCTTCTGCCCGGCGGGCTCGAGGCCGGCTCCGGCCTGGCGGAACTGCTTGCGCAGCTCGGACACCAGGCGCAGATTCTCGCCGTTGAGGTCCTCGGCGCTTTCATCGACCGCCATGATGCGCCGGTACAGCTCTGGATGCAGGTAGATGTTGTCCTGGTGCTTGGCGAGCCGCGGGGACACGGTCTGTTCCAGTTGCCGGATCTCCTCGGTCGCGTCTGCGGAGGCGATGTTGCGCAGGACCGCCGCGACGCGCTGCAGCGTCCGGCCGGACCGCTCGAAGGCAACCATGGTGTTGGCAAAGGACGCCGGTTCCGGGTTCGCGGCGATGTTCTCGATTTCGGTCAGCTGCTGTGCGAATCCGGCCTCGAACGCGGGCAGGTAATCCTCTGCGCGGATGTCGGCGAAGGCCGGCAGCTCGTAGGGGAGCGTGCTGGGAGCGAGGAACGGGTTTGCCATGGCACTACTTTGCCATGCAACGCCGGTTCTCCTGAGGTCATCCAGTGGCGGCACAGACGCGCCGTCGGCGGTCCGGCCCCGCCGCGGCTTACACTGGCGGCATGCCAGAAAGCGGCGCAAGAGTTCACCTAACACGTCCGCGCCAATGGGCGGATGTGGACTGGGCCGGAAAGGGGCTGCCTCGGTTGGTGCTGCCCCTGGCCGCAGCAGCCCTGCTCGCCGGCTGCAGTGCTACGGGCACAGGGCCAGGCAATGGAACGGCAGTTGACACGGCATCTTCTGCTGCAGCTGCTCCGTCTGCCTCTGCCGACCCGGCGCAAGAGGCTAGCGACGGCGGCAGTCAGGTGCCGCCGTCGTCGTCCGTATCGCCGTCCACAACGGCCGGAGCCGGACCGGAATGTCCCGGTGTCCGCTGCACCTCAGTGGTCATGACCGGGGACTTGCTGCTGCACGAAGCCCTCTGGCACCAGGCGGCGGAGGATGCGGAGGAAACGGGCCGTGGACCATTGGACTTTGGCCCGATCCTGTCGGCGCAGGAACCTTACGTGGACACCAGCGATCTTGCCCTCTGCCATATGGAAACCCCCGTGGCCGAAACCGGCGGCCCGTACGCGGCGTACCCGTCCTTCAACGCGCCCCCGCAGATCCTGAATGCCATCGCGGAGCTCGGCTACGACGCCTGCACCACGGCCAGCAACCACACCATTGACCGCGGCACCGCGGGGCTGGAACGGACGCTGGACGCGCTGGACGAGGCAGGCCTTGAACATACCGGGTCCTACCGCACCCGCACCGATGCCGAGGAGGTGCTGATCATGGATACGCCTGCCGCCCGCGTCGCAATCATCGAGGCAACGTACGCGCTTAACGGGCTGGTGCCGGACGAGCCGTGGCAGGTGGACGTGCTGGATGCGGACGCCATGATCGCCAAAGCCAGGCAGGCCCGGGAGGAAGGCGCGGACATCGTCCTGGGCGCCGTCCACGCGGGGGATGAGTACACTAACTACGCGAACGCGCAGCAGCAGGACGTGGCGCACGAGCTGGCGGACAGCGGCGAGTTCTCGCTGATCTACGGGCACCACAGCCACTCGGTACAGCCCATCGAGAAGTACAAGGACACCTGGATTGTCTACGGGCTGGGCAATGCCATCGCGGCCCATGCCACGCCGAACATCCTCAACACCGAGGGGCTCATGGTGCGCGCCCGGTTCAGCCAGAACGACGACGGCGGCCCCTGGGACGTTTCCCGGCTCGCCTGGCTGCCGGTTACCTTTGATGGCCCGGAGCACCGCTGGTGTCCGGTCGCAGCGGATGCCCTGGAAGAGGGCCCGGCGTGCGTTTCACCGGAGGCCGATGCCGCAAGCCGGGAACGGACCAAGGACACCGTGGAGTCGATGGGCGCAGCGGAGGACGGCGCCCAGGAGTGGCTGCTCAGCGGCAGGTAATGCGGGGCAGCTGTCTAACGGGTACCGGTGCGGCTCAGCGCGGGCGCGCTGCGGCGTCTTGGCGGGCCTGTTCCTCGAACGGGATCTGCAGCGGCGCATCATCGAAGCTGCCATGGCGGCGCAGTGCGGCGTGGCGGACCAGGAAATCCGCCACCGCGGGGTTCTTGGGCAGCAGCGAACCGTGCAGGTAGCTGGCAACCACGTTGCGGTAGCGTGCGCCCTCGGTGGAGTCGTGGCCGTTGTTGCCTTCCCCCTTGGTGACCGTGCCCAGCGGCTGGGTCCCGCCCTTGAGGTAGGTCTGGCCGCTATGGTTTTCATAGCCAATGACCGTGCCGAACTCTTCGCTCTCCAGGACGGTGTTGCCGATCAACCGCTTGGGCCCGCCGACGGTGTCCACATCGAGTAGGCCGATGCCCTTGATGACCTCGCCGGTGTGGGTCTTGAAGAAGTTTCCGAACAGCTGGTACAGCCCGCAAATGGCGAGCATGGGCACGCCGTCGTCCGCGAGTTCGCGCAACCGCCCGCCGAGCTGGAGCAGATCGGCCTGGATCTTGTTCTGGCCCGAATCCTGGCCGCCGCCGCCGACAATCAGGTCCACTTGGTCCGGAAACGTGTCGCCCGGGTTGTACTCGTGCAGGCGGACGTCGTAGCCCCGCAACTGCAGGCGCTTGCGCAGGACCAGGACATTTCCCCAGTCTCCGTAGATATTCATGTCGCGCGGATACAGCTGGAGCAGGTCAATCACGGGGGCATCCATTTAGGAAACCACCTCCACTTCGGTCAGCTTCCCCAGCTCCCGGCGCAGCGCGAGCATGGCGGTGTAAGTGCAGTAAATACGTTTGGGCGCCTCCGGTTCCAGTGCGATGAACCGGTGCAGCGATGCCGAAAGATCCGTGTCCACGTGCCGTACCGGGACGTCCTCGTAGAACAGCCGCAGCGCCATGTCGTTGGCACGCACTCCGCTGACTTCCGCAACGCCGGCTGAGGCAAGCGAATCGAAATCCACGTCCCACAGCCAGGACATGTCCCGCCCGTCCGCATAATTGTCATTGATCGCGATCATGGTGCTGAAGCCTTCAGGCGGGAACGAGCGCAGGGCTAGACGGAATCCAGCCGGATTCTTCACCAGCACCAGGTCCAGCGGCTTGCCATTGACGGTGAGGCTCTCGCCGCGGCCGAAGGCAGGAGTGACGGCCTCCAGCGAGTCCAGCAGGGCTTCTTCATCCACGTCCGCGCCGACCACGGTCCGGGCCAGCGCCAAGGCGGCGGCGGCGTTGTAGATGTTGTACACGCCCGTGAGCTTCAGCTCGGCGTCAATATCGCGGCTGCCAACCGTAAAAGTAGCCGAGGCACCCTCGCAGGCGGAGAGGACGACGTCGGCCGCGGGCAGGTCGGAGATATCGCTGGTGCCGCCCGAACGCATGTCATCGTCATTGGGGAACATGGCACGCAGCTGCGGGGCCAAGCCAAAGTAATGGACCCGCTCCGCGGTAACGGATTCGGCCAGGGCGGCAATGCGCGGATCTTCCCGGTTGAGCGCCACGGCCTCGGTGGTGGCCGCCGCGATCTGCCGCAGGAACCCTGCCGTGGTCTCGATCTCGCCGAACCTGTCCAGCTGGTCGCGCATGACATTGAGCAGCAGGCAGTAGCGCGGTGCGACGAGTTTGACGAAGTGCACCGCATGGGCCTCGTCGAGCTCCAGCACGGCAACGTCTGCGCCGAGCTTGCCGCCGATGGTGGCTTCGCCCAGCACGGCTGCGACCACGCCGCGGGTGAAATTGCTGCCGGTCCGGTTGGTGAAGACTTTCAACCCCTGGCCCTGCAGCAGTTCCACCACCATTTTGGTAGTGGTGGTCTTGCCGTTGGTGCCGCTGATGACGACGACGCCCTGGGGCAGGTTGCCCAGAGTGCGCGGCAGGAAGTTCGGATCGATCTTCTCCGCGACCAGGCCGGGGAGGGCGGAACCACCTCCGCGCAGTTTCGCCACCGTCTTAACGGCCTTTCCGGCAAGGGTCGCAAGGAGGTGTCGCATGAGTAGAAACTATACAAGAGGCCTATGACCTTTCGGGGACGATTGTGCGCCGGCCTATTTAGCGCTGGACCAAGGGTTGGCGTTACTGTTTTTGCAGCGGCCGCTCAAGTTCCGGCCCCTGATGAGAAACCCGAGGAATCAGCCGTTGGTCAACATTGGTGTACTTGCCCTGCAGGGAGATGTCCGCGAACACATCGCGGCTCTGGAACACAGCGGCGCCTCCGCGGTCCCGGTCCGCCGCCCGGCCGAACTCGATGCGGTGGATGGTCTGGTGATTCCCGGCGGTGAATCCACGACCATCGACAAACTCACGCGCATCTTCGAACTCGCCGTCCCCTTGCAGAAGCGGATTGCCGACGGCATGCCGGTATACGGATCGTGCGCAGGAATGATCATGCTTGCCGATGAGATTGCCGATCCCTCCACTGATCTAAAGGGCAATCCCCAGCAAACCCTGGGCGGGCTCGATATTACGGTGCGCCGGAACGCCTTCGGCCGCCAGCGCGAGTCTTTTGAAACGGATCTGCGCTTCAGCGGACTCGAATTCAGCGCGACCGGGCCCGGCGCCGAGCCCGCGCCGGTCCATGCCGTATTCATTCGCGCGCCGTGGGTGGAACGAGTGGGGGAAGGCGTGGAGATCCTGGCCCAGGTTGAGCCGCAGGAAGCCTCCCATACGGATACATTGCACGGGACGGCTAGAATTGTCGCAGTGCGTTCGCGGCATTTGCTGGCGACATCCTTCCACCCGGAGGTTACGGGGGAGCGCCGCATCCACGAACTTTTTATCCGAATCGTTAGAGGAGAAGCGTAAGCATGTCGGGACACTCTAAATGGGCGACCACTAAGCATAAGAAAGCGGTCATCGACGCCCGCCGTGCGAAGTCTTTCGCGAAGCTGATCAAGAACATTGAAGTTGCCGCCCGCGCTGGCGGAGCCGATATGGCTGGAAACCCCGGCTTGGAACTGGCCGTGCAGAAGGCCAAGAAGACGTCCGTGCCGAACGACAACATTGACCGCGCCATCAAGCGCGGAGCAGGCCTGACCGGCGAAGTAGTCGACTACACCGAAATCATCTACGAAGCGCGGGGTCCGCAGGGATCGGCAGTGCTCATTGAGTGCCTGACCGACAACAAGAACCGCGCCGCCTCGGAGGTGCGCCTGGCCATCACTCGCAACGGCGGAACCATCGCCGATCCGGGATCGGTGGCGTACATGTTCGCACGCAAGGGTGTTGTCGCTCTGCCCAAGAACGATCTGACCGAGGACGACGTCCTGATGGCGGTGCTGGACGCAGGCGCCGAAGAGGTCAAGGAGTCCGGCGACAACTTCGAAATCCATTCCGATCCGACCGACCTGCGTGCAGTGGTCGCCGGTCTGGAGGAAGCCGGCATCGAATACGAGACCGACGAGGTCGAGTTTGTGCCTTCAATGGAGGTCGAGCTGGAAGCGGACGCGGCGCGCAAATTCATGAAGCTTGTGGATGCTCTCGAGGACCTCGACGACGTGCAGAACGTCTATTCAAACGCCGACATCTCCGAAGAGGTCATGGCAACGCTGGAATCCGAAGACGCGTAGTGCTGCTGTGACGTTGCGGGTGCTGGGAGTAGACCCGGGCCTGACCAGGTGCGGTTTCGGCGTGGTGGACATTGAGCCCAATCGACGGGCGACCCTGGTCGGCGTCACGGTGGTAGGCACGCGGGCGGACACCGCCCTTGAGCAGAGGCTCCTCGCCATTTCCAACTCGATCGATGAGTGGCTCGACAGGTACTCGCCTGACGTACTCGCCGTCGAGCGTGTATTCAGCCAGCTCAATGTCAGTACCGTGATGGGCACGGCCCAGGCCTCCGGCGTCGTTATTGCCGCAGCTGCCCGTCGCGGAATCACCGTCGCACTGCACACTCCTACGGAGGTGAAGGCCGCGGTAACCGGGAATGGCCAGGCGGACAAGACCGCCGTGACGAAAATGGTCACGAGGATTTTGCGGCTGGACAGGCCGCCGACGCCGGCCGATGCCGCCGATGCCCTGGCTCTGGCCATTACTCATGCGTGGCGTGGAAGCACGGCTCCGGTGGCTGGCTCGAGGGGCCAGTCCGGCTCCGGGCAGACTGCCGCCCAGCGATTGTGGGCAGAGGCTGAGGCGAAGGCGCGCCGCAAGGTCCGCTGACCACCACGAGGCGTGGCGGTGCTGCGATCAGCGGCTCGTCGTCGTAGGCTGTTCGTACGTATGTTCGGAAGAACGGATGCCGGCAAGTGGCTCCGATTTCCCCTGGAAGCTGTTTTGGAGCGGGTACATGATTAGTTCGTTGCGGGGAATCGTCAGCTATGTTGGCCTGAATTCCGCCGTCGTTGATGTCAATGGGTTCGGGATGCTGGTCCAGGCCACCCCGCAGACCCTGGCAACCCTGCACATCGGCCGCGAGGCGGAACTGTCCACGACGATGATCGTGCGCGAAGATTCCATGACGCTTTATGCCTTCGAGGACGCCTCCCAGCGGGAAGTTTTCGAGACACTTATTTCCGTCAGCGGTGTCGGTCCCCGGCTGGGACTGGCTGCTCTGTCGGTCCACAGTCCTGAAATCCTGCGGATTGCCGCTGCCGAAGGGGACACCAAAACGTTCAGCAAGGTTCCCGGCATCGGTCCAAAGCTTGCCAGCAGGATGGTGCTTGAACTTGCCGGCAAACTCGTGCCCCTTGGCGAGGCTTCCGCTCCCGCCGCGCAGGCCTGGGAAGACCAGGTACTTGAAGCGCTCAAGGGCCTCGGCTGGACCGAAAAGGACGCCGGAGCGGCCCTGGACAACACCGCCGCAGAGCATCCGGAAGCGGCGGCAGCGGGTGATGTGGCGAACATGCTCCGGCTGACGCTGCGCAGCCTGGGCCAGGACGGTGCGCGCAGCGGCAGTGCGCGGCGGACTGCCGCGGGGGCCAGATAATGGCTTCCGACGCAGACCGCGAATCCCTGGTTTCGGCGGCGGGGGAAGCGGAGGAGCGGGCCATTGAATCCGCGCTGCGCCCGAAGAACCTCTCCGATTTTGTGGGCCAGGCCCGGGTTCGCCAGCAGCTCTCCCTGGTGCTCGAAGCTTCCCGGATCCGGGAGCGGACTGCGGACCACGTTCTGCTCTCGGGCCCGCCCGGTCTCGGAAAAACCACGTTGGCCATGATTATTGCGGCCGAGATGAATGCGCCGCTGCGCATCAGCTCGGGACCAGCCATCCAGCATGCCGGCGACCTGGCTGCCATTCTGTCTTCGCTGACAGAGGGTGAGATTCTGTTTCTGGACGAAATCCACCGCATGTCCCGTCCCGCCGAAGAAATGCTCTATATGGCCATGGAGGATTTCCGGGTGGACATCATAGTCGGCAAGGGAGCTGGGGCGACGGCGATTCCGCTGGACCTGCCGCCCTTCACTTTGGTCGGCGCTACCACGAGGGCGGGCCTGCTGCCCGGGCCGCTGCGCGACCGCTTCGGATTTACCGGGCATCTGGAGTTCTATTCAACCCAGGAGCTCGAACTGGTGCTTCGCCGCTCTGCCATGCTGCTCGATCTGAAGATCAATTCTGCCGGTTTCGCGGAAATTGCCGGTCGCTCCCGTGGAACGCCGCGTATTGCCAACAGGTTGTTGCGCCGCGTCCGGGACTGGGCGCTGGTCCACGGCGTGGAGGAAATCGATGCCCGGACGGCGGCCGCGGCGCTGGACATGTATGAAGTGGATGCCCGCGGGCTGGACCGTCTCGACCGCTCGGTGCTCAGCGCGTTGATCACCAAATTTGGGGGCGGACCTGTTGGGCTGTCCACGTTGGCGATCGCCGTGGGGGAGGAGACCGAGACCGTTGAAACGGTGGCGGAACCGTATCTGGTCCGTGAAGGGCTGCTGGGCCGCACTCCGAGAGGGCGCGTAGCCACTGCGGCCGCCTGGGCTCATCTGGGGATCGAGATGCCGGAATCGGCGGTCCGGACGGGTGCTGACCTGTTTACCGTACTGGCCGAAGACGAAACAGATTTCTCCGACAACTGAAGATGCGCGCCGGTTTGCCACGACGCGTAGAATAGTGGAGATGCCGGGCACATCCTGGGGCCGTTCAGGCCGCGGTGATGCCGGCGTAGACCGCTGGGCCCGGCCACCTCGGGCTCAACCCAGAACAAGGAACGGAACAACTCTGTGTTCGAAAACGTCTTGACCGCCAGCAACGCGCAGCCGCAGGGCGGTGGCATCGATTTCATGACCATCGCGTTGTTCGTGATCTTCGGCCTGCTCATCTTCATGATGTTCCGCAAGCAGAAGAAGGCCCAGGCCCAGATGCGGGAAAAGGCTGAAGCGCTGCAGGAAAAAATGCATCCGGGCGCCCAGGTTATGACCGCGTTCGGTCTGTACGGCACCGTTGTCTCCGTGGACCGCGACGAGAACAAGGTTGTCATTGAGCTGTCGCCGGGCAATACGGCCACCGTCCATACGCAGGCTGTCAACGAAGTAGTCGACACCGAAAGTCCTGCTGTACCGGACGATGCCTCGGCGTTGACGGGCGAGAACAGCGGCACCGCTCCCGCTTCGGAGCCGGCGGAGGACCCGTTGAACCGTCTCAACGAAGAAAACAACAAAGACAACAAGTAGGCCGATAACGGCTTTGTCGACGCGGCACCGGGTAGGGCAGAGCCCTGCCTGGTTGTCACACAGGTGCACTAGCACCGCCGGCCAAAGCTGATGAGAGAAAGATCATCAATGGCACGATCCGGTCACACCACCGCAGCCAAACGGACCTTGGTCTGGCTAGGTGTCCTATTTGCCGTCCTCACCGCCGCTCTCGCCGGCGGGGTCATGTCCAGCCAAGCCACCTGGGCGCCGAAGCTGGCGCTGGACCTTGAGGGCGGAACGCAGATGATTCTGGCTCCGCAGGTCCAAGGCGGCGGTGATCAAATTTCTGCCGAGCAACTGACACAAGCCGTGGAAATTATCCGCCAGCGTGTCGACGGCTCCGGCGTCGCCGAGGCCGAAATCAGCACCCAGTCGGGCCGCAACGTTGTAGTCAGCCTGCCCGGTGTCCCCGATGCAAAGACCAGGGAGCTCATCCAGGCCTCCGCCGCGATGGAGTTCCGGCCCGTCCTCGCCGGAAGCCAAGGAGCAGCAGTTCCGGAAGAAAGCCGCACACCGGAAGAGGAACTGCCGGAGCCAACGGCTGAGCCGACGGACGCCAGCGATCTGAACTGGATTACGCCGGAGCTGTATCAGAAGTTCGAGGCCTTGGACTGCACGGATCCGGCGGCCGTTGCTGCTGCTACCGAAGAGCGTGCGCCGGCGGATCAGCCCATGGTGGCGTGTGAGCCTGATACCGGGATGAAGTACATTCTCGGCCCGGTCGAGGTACCCGGTACCAATATCGCGACCGCCAGCTTTGGGCAGGTCCGCGGTACTCAGGGTCAGTCGCTGAACCAGTGGGCCGTCAACATCGAATTCAATGAAGAGGGCACGCAGACCTTCAAGAAGGTTACCGAACGCCTCTTCGGAATGACCGGTGTACAGAACCAGTTCGCCATTGTCCTCGATGGCACCGTCATTTCGGCTCCGACAACCAATGCTGTGATTCCCGATGGCAAACCGCAGATTACGGGTAACTTCACGGAAGAGTCCGCCCGCGCGCTGTCCGAGCAACTCAAGTACGGTGCCCTGCCGATCAGCTTCGAGATCCAGAGCGAAATGCAGATTTCCGCAACCCTGGGTGACGAACAGCTGCGCATGGGCATCATCGCCGGCTTGATTGGTCTGGCCCTGGTTGCCGTCTACTCGCTGTTCCAGTACCGCATGCTCGGGTTTGTCACCATCGCCTCACTGGTTGTGGCAGGGTTCTTGACTTATCTGGCGATTGCGTTGCTTGGGTGGACCGAGAACTACCGGCTTTCCCTCGCAGGTGTTGCGGGTCTGATTGTTGCCATTGGCCAGACGGCAGACTCATTCATCGTCTACTTCGAACGTATCCGCGATGAGCTTCGCGACGGACGCGGCCTGGTGTCCGCCGTCGACAATGGCTGGAAGCGGGCACAACGGACCGTGCTGGCTTCGAAGGCGGTCAACCTGCTTGCCGCCGTCGTGCTCTACTTCGTCGCCGTCGGCAACGTCCGCGGTTTCGCATTCACCTTGGGCCTGACAGCACTAGCCGACCTCGCGGTCGTTTACCTCTTCACGCACCCGGTCATGCAGCTGCTGGCGCGTACGAAATTCTTCGGTGAAGGCCACAGGTTCTCCGGGCTGGATCCGAAGCTGCTGGGAGCCGTTCCGCTGTACCGCGGTGCCGGCAGGATCCGCCAGCCGGGCGAGGCCCAGCCGAAGGTCCGGACGAAGAATGCCAAAGCCGCGGCAGAAGCGAGCAGACGCCAGACGATTGCCGAACGGAGG
This sequence comes from Arthrobacter crystallopoietes, assembly GCF_002849715.1. Taxonomy (NCBI): domain Bacteria; kingdom Bacillati; phylum Actinomycetota; class Actinomycetes; order Micrococcales; family Micrococcaceae; genus Crystallibacter; species Crystallibacter crystallopoietes. The sequence goes on along the minus strand of NZ_CP018863.1, from coordinate 4,169,714 downwards.
GCCGCAGCTGAGAAGGAACGCTCGGCTTCTGTCCCGGGACGTGGCTCGGATAAGGAGAGCAACTAATGCCCAGCTTGGCAACATTCGGTAATGACCTATACACCGGCAAGCGCTCCTACCCCTTTGTGCAGAAGTACAAGCTGTGGTTCCTGATCGCGGCGGTAGCTATCCTGATTTCAATCATCGTGCCGGTCGTCAAGGGCGGTTTCAACCTCGGCATCGACTTCCGGGGCGGTTCCGAATTTACGGTCTCGGCAACGGAAAACACCGATATCTCCCGGGGCGAAGAGGCCGTCACCTCGGTTGAGCCGGGACTGGTACCGCAGGTAACGAACATTGCGCCCAACACGATGCGGATCCAGACGGAACAGCTCTCCGATGACCAGACACTGGCCGTCCGCGACGCCTTGATCGAGGCGTACGAGGTAGAACCGGACCAGGTGACGTCAACCTTCGTAGGACCCACGTGGGGTCAGGACGTGACCCGTCAGGCAATCTGGGGACTGGTGGTATTTGTCGCCCTGGCAGCGGTGATGATGGCTATATACTTCCGTACTTGGAAGATGTCCGTAGCCGCCTTGTCCGGTATGACGGTGGTCCTGATCGTGACTGCCGGCCTCTATTCTCTGAGCGACTTCGAAGTGACTCCGTCGGCCATCATCGGCTTCCTGACGGTCCTGAGTTACTCGCTGTATGACACGGTGGTGGTCTTCGACAAGGTCCGGGAGAATACCGAGAACATTGACAAGTCCACCAAACGGACGTTCTCGGAGGAGGTCAACCTTGCCGTCAACCAGACTTTGGTCAGGTCGATCAATACGTCCGTAGTGGGCGTCCTGCCGGTCGCGTCGATTCTCTTTATCGGGGCGATGCTGCTCGGTGCGGGCACGCTCCGGGACCTGTCTCTGTCCCTCTTTATCGGCATCATCATCGGCACCGTGACAACGGTCTTCATTGCGGCCCCGATGTATGCGTGGCTGCGCGCGAAGGAGCCGGCCTTGGTGAAGCAGGCCAAGCGGGTTGAAGCCCGCCGGCGTCATGAGTCGTCGGAAAGCGACGAGGTTACCGTATAGCAGGCCCTTGATAAAGGCCGGTTGCCACTCATCGGTGGCAACCGGCCTTTCTGCTCTGCATACGTGTGAAAGCCGTGTCTTGTGGGGCATAGACTAGAACGATCGGATGATGTATCTGTTGTCAGGTACAACGCGGGCTGGAGCACTCCTCCCTCGTTGCCGGCAGGAAAGCGGGGCAGGATTGGCAGAGAACGGCAGGCCTACGGACCAGGGTCCCAATTCGGCGGTAAAGCCGGGGCCCGGTCCTGTTGTTGTGCCCTCGCCACAACAGGCCGTTCCGGACCAGGCACCGGTCCGGAATTCGTTCCCGGGACGGCGCGAACGCACCATGTCCCGGTTGGCACGGCTGACCGGACGCGGCTCCGCCGGCTACTCGCCGATCCTCGAACCATTGCTGCGCACGGTGCGGGCAAACAACCCGCGCGAGGACTTCGACCTGATCCACCGGGCGTTCGTAGTTGCCGAGCGCAGCCATCGGGGCCAGAAGCGCAAGAGCGGCGACCCCTACATCACGCACCCGGTAGCCGTCGCCACCATCCTGGCCGAACTGGGCATGACCGGGACGACCCTTGCCGCCGCACTGCTGCATGACACGGTCGAGGATACCGAATACACCCTTGACCAGCTACGTGCAGAGTTCGGAGCCGAGGTCGCCATGCTGGTCGACGGCGTGACCAAACTGGACAAAGTCCAGTTCGGCGACGCCGCGCAGTCGGAGACCGTGCGGAAAATGGTTGTGGCAATGGCCAAGGACATCCGCGTCCTGGTCATCAAGCTTGCGGACCGTCTGCACAATGCCCGGACCTGGCGTTTCGTGTCGCCGGAGTCCTCTGCCAAGAAGGCCCGCGAGACGCTGGAAATTTTCGCCCCGCTGGCGCACCGGCTGGGCATGAACACCATCAAATGGGAGCTCGAGGACCTGTCCTTCGCGGCGCTGCACCCCAAGGTGTACGAGGAGATCGTGCGCATGGTGGGGGAGCGCACGCCGGAGCGCGAGAAGTACCTGACCATGCTCCGAACCAAGATCGGCGACGATCTGCGTGCGGTGAAGATCAAGGCGACGATCACCGGGCGCCCGAAGCACTACTACTCCATCTACCAGAAGATGATCGTTCGAGGTAAGGATTTCGACGACATCCACGACCTGATGGGGATCCGTGTCCTGGTGGACAGCGTGCGCGATTGTTACGCCACGCTCGGCGCGCTTCATGCGCGGTGGAACCCGCTGCCCGGGCGGTTCAAAGACTACATCGCCATGCCGAAGTTCAATATGTACCAGTCGCTGCACACCACAGTGATCGGTCCGGGCGGCAAGCCGGTGGAGATCCAGATCCGGACCTACGAGATGCACCGCCGGGCCGAATATGGCGTGGCCGCGCACTGGAAATATAAGGACGCGGCGAAAAACTCCGGCACAGCGGCCGACGGCGGCGACATGGGCTGGCTTCGGAGCCTGGTGGACTGGCAACAGGAAACCTCCGATCCGGCAGAGTTCCTCGATTCGCTGCGCTTCGAAATCAACGCCCGCGAGGTGTTTGTCTTCACGCCCAAGGGCGAGGTCATGGCGTTGCCGGCGGGATCAACGCCGGTGGACTTCGCCTACGCGGTCCATACCGAAGTAGGCCACCGCACCATCGGTGCACGTGTCAACGGGAAGCTTGTCCCGTTGAACAGCGAGCTCAACCATGGCGACTGGGTTGAAATCTTCACCTCGAAGGCCGAAGGGGCGGGGCCGAGCCAGGACTGGCAGGGCTTCGTCAAGAGTCCTCGGGCCCGCAACAAGATCAGGCAGTGGTTCACCAAGGAACGCCGCGAAGAGGCGATCGAAAAGGGCAAGGACCAGCTCACCAAGGCCATGCGGAAGCAGAACCTGCCGCTGCAGAAGATGATGACGCATGACGCCCTGATGGCTGTGGCGCAGGAAATGCACCATCAGGACATCGCCGCGCTCTACGCTGCGGTCGGGGACGGCCATTCTTCTGCCCAGAACGTCATCGAACACCTGGTGGCGTTGCTTGGCGGCACAGAGGCGGCCGAAGAGATGGAAGCTCCGATCTCCACCGCCCCCAAACGCCCGAAAACCTCGGACTCCGGTGTGACCGTGGTCGGCGTGGGCGATGTCTGGGTGAAGCTGGCGCGCTGCTGTACGCCGGTGCCGCCGGATCCGATTATCGGGTTTGTGACGCGGGGATCCGGCGTGTCCGTCCACCGCTCCGACTGCCGGAACGTTTCCGACCTGAGGGACCAGCCCGGGCGGATCGTGGAAGTTGAGTGGGCGCCGACCAAGTCCAGCGTTTTCCTCGTCGAGATCCAGGTCGAGGCGCTGGACCGCAAGAGCCTGCTCTCCGATGTGACGCGCGTGCTGGCCGAGAACCACGTAAACATCCTCTCCGCCACGGTACACACCTCCAGCGACCGTCTGGCGATCTCGCGGTTCTCTTTCGAGATGGGGGATCCGAAGTATCTGAGCCATGTCCTCAGCGCGGTCCGCCGTATCGACGGAGTGTTCGACGTGTACCGCACGACGGACGCCCGGCGCCGTATCTAAGCGGTTCCTCTGGCTTGCTGCTTGCGCAAGTCCAGTGCAGCTGCCAGACGCCGGAGGGCCACGTTCTTGCCCGGCATCCTCTCGCGGATCTGCAGGGCCTGCCGGATGTAGCCCAGGGGGCACTTCAGCCTGGGGTCGGAGGACAAGGCGAGCAGGATCCGGACCGCGTCTTCGTCGCGGGCATAGACCGCGATGTCCAGCGCCGTCCTCAGGGGAGAAGTGATCTGGACGCCCGAGATATTTAACGTGTCCAGCGGCCCCAGCGCCACTTCGTGCAGATGGATGCTTCGGTGCCTCCCCTGTGAGGTGGCCCGGTAGCGGTGGTCGAGCAGGACGGTGATCTTATTGCCCGGCGGCGAGCAGCCATAGACCCAAGCTGCCGTCAGCCTCCCGAGCACCACCTTGTGCCGGATGGGCTGCGGCAGGGCGGCATGTGCAGCCAACGCACGGTGGACGGAGGTTACGGGTTCGCCGGTGCTGACGTAGGCAGGACCGTAAACGTTGACCACCAGGCCATCGATTGCCATGGCCTGTAGCTCGGCCAGGCTGAACGGTCGCCCGGCATAGTGCAGGCCGCCTGCCTGGGGGACGGGGGCGGGAATGGTAGTCGATGGCTGCTGCCGGTGCTCTCCCGTGGTCATGATGCCAGCTTGTCAAAGCCTGCCGACCAACGAGAGAGGGCGGAACCTCTCTGTGGAAAAGCGGATCCGCCCTCAGACGATGTGTAGATCGGGTGCTTTATGCGGCCCGGTCAGTTATTCGGCTGGATTGTTCAGGAGAAGTCCTGTGCCGATTTCTGCAAGGTATCCAGCCACTGCCGACGGGCCTCGAGAGCCTCGCGGGCGGCGGCGATCTTCCGCTCATCGCCTTGGCGTTCAGCCTTGGACAGGTCCTCTTCGAGTCCGGCAATGGCCGTCTCCAGCTGGTTCAACGCACTGTTGGTGCGCGCCTTGGTCTCCGGGTTGCTGCGCCGCCACTGATCGTCTTCGGCTGCCTTGACAGCGTCTTCGACCTTGCGCAGGCCTCCGTCGATCCGCTGCATGTCCCCGCGCGGGACCTTGCCGGCTTCTTCCCAGCGGTCCCTGATGGACTGGAGAGCCTTTTTGGCGGCGCCGAGATCGGTAATCGGGAGCAGTGCCTGGGCCTCGGCTACGAGAGCTTCCTTGACCACCAGATTGGCGGCATACTCCTGATCGATGGCTTGGTTGGCTGCTTGGCGTGCGGCAAAGAATTTGTCCTGGGCGGCACGGAAACGAGCCCAGAGCGCGTCGTCGTCCTTGCGGCTGGCACGCTTGGAAGCCTTCCATTCGTCCATCAGATGGCGGTACTCGCCGGCGGTCGGGCCCCAGTCGGTGGAGTTCGAGAGCTCCTCGGCACGCGCGATCAATGCTTCCTTGGCCGCCTTGGCCGCAGCATTGTCGTTGTCCAGTTGGCTGAAGTAGGCACGGCGGTGGCGGTCAAAGACGGTGCGTGCGGACCGGAAGCGTTTCCACAACGCATCCTCGGTGCCGCGGCCCAGCCGGATGCCGTTCTTCTGCGCGCTCTTCCAGCTTTCGAACAGCTCATTCATCCGTGCACTGCTGGTCTTCCACTGCACCGTGGCAGGGTCCTTGCCTGCGATTGACTCCGCTTCGGCAACGATGGCCTCACGTGCAGCCAGTTCGGCGGAGCGCTGCGCTTCCTGCGCGTCCTTTTCACTGCGCTGCAGCGCTGCGATCGCGGTATCGAGGCTGTCGAGCCGTGCCTCCAGAGCCGGAATGTCCCCGACCATGTGGCGCTCCGCGACCTGTGCCCGCAGGTGCTCAAGGGTCTTGTGCATGTCGGTGGAAGGCGCCTTTGCCTCCACCCGCTGCTCCAGGAGCGCTGCCTGCGCGGCGGCGTCGTCATATTTGCGCACAAAGTAGGCCAGCGCCTCGTCGGCCGGGGCGTCCGGATACTGCCCGACGGGGTGTTCTTCGCCGTCGAGAATCAGGAAAACGTGCCCGTCCTCGGCAACGCGGCCCCATTTGGCAGCTTCGGAAAGCGGTGTGCTGTGCACCGGCGGAGCGGCGACAACGGTCTGTACGGTGGAGGCCGCAGCGTGCTTCGGTGCCATTGCTGCCGGCGTCGGGCGTGGCCGTGCGGACGGTTTCATGCTGGCCGGGGTCGGCGGCTTGGGCGTTTCGGAGGCCGTGCCGTCAACTGTTTCGTCGGATTTCTGACTGTCTGTCACCGCTAAAACTCTTTCACTCGTTGTTCGGTGCACCCACCGCAGGTGCGCGCACCAGGTACTTCACTAGATCAATCTAGAGTAAACGCATCAATCGTTACTGGTATTTTAGGTTGTCCGTCCTGGCTCCCGGCTTCTTTGACGCCGCCGTCGGCAATCTCCTGGATCACGTCGAGGCCTGTGGTTACCTTACCCATAATCGTGTAGCCACCGGTATCTTGCGGAATCGTGCTGTCTTTGTAGGCAATGAAGAACTGGCTGCCGTTGCTGAATGTGCTCTGGCCGCGGGCGACGGCAATGGTACCGGCAGGATACAGGCCGGATTCCGGCGAATTTTCGACCGGACCCCACTGGAACTCCGGGTCGCCGCCGCCTTGGCCGTCCACAGAGCCGCACTGGAGCACGCCCATGGAAGCGGCAGTAGTGAGGCGGTGGCACGTCTTGCCTGCGAAAAAGCCCTCGCCGGCCAGGGACTTGAACACCGAAACGGCCTGCGGCGCAGCCTCGCCGTCGAGCTCCACGTCGATGTCGCCGGCACTGGTGGACAGAGTGCCGGTGAGCACCTGGCCGCGCGCCAGGTCCGCGGAAGGGATATGGGCCGGGTTCGTTTGTGCGCCGGCGGGATCAGGGGAGGCGGAGTCGCCGGGTATCGGCTCTTCGATACCCTCGCGTACCTGGTCAACCTCGCGCGCCGTGGGGTTCGTGCCGAATACCGTCAGCTGGAGCAGGACACCCAGGATGACCAGGACGGCGATCACCACGCCGCCGATAACGTTGTCGCGCTTGCGCCGCTTGATTTGATCTGCGCGCAGGGCGCGTTTGGCCTCCATCTGCGCAATGCGACGCTTTGTTTCGCGGTCCTGACTCTTGGCGGCCACCGGGCCCTTCCTTCCCCTCAGGTCCCACCTCGGCGGATGGGATGGTCAGTTCTTTGGGCCGGGACTGCTGCCTGCCCTTAAAATGGTCCGGCAGCCAGTTTAGGCATTCGCGGGCCAAAGGGCCCGTTATCCTGAGTAGTCAGCCCCCATGAGTCTTTCGACCCACAATTTAGGAGATATCCCCGCATGGCACGTAAGGCCTCCCTGTCAGGTTTCCCGGAATGGCTTCCGCAGGAGAGGCTCGTGGAGCAGCATGTGCTGGACAGCCTGCGGCGGACCTTTGAGCTGCACGGGTTCTCCTCCATTGAAACCCGTGCGGTGGAGACGGTGGAGCAGCTGCTGCGCAAGGGCGACATCGACAAAGAGGTCTACGGTCTGCACCGGCTCCAGGCGGACGAAGAGGGCGCCAAGGCGGAGGACAAGCTGGCGCTCCACTTCGACCTGACCGTGCCGTTTGCCCGGTACGTCGTCGAGAACGCCGGACACCTCGCCTTCCCGTTCCGCCGTTACCAGATCCAGAAAGTCTGGCGCGGGGAACGCCCGCAGGAGGGCCGCGCGCGCGAATTTACCCAGGCCGATATCGACGTCGTGGGTGACGGTGAGCTGCCGTTCCGTTACGACGTGGAACTGGCTCTGGTCATCGTGGAAGCCCTGGGCGCGCTGCCCATTCCGGAATTCAAGCTGCGGGTGAACAACCGCAAGCTGGCGGAGGGCTTCTACCGGGGGATCGGGCTGGAGGATACCGCCGGTGTCCTGCGCAGCATCGACAAGCTTGAGAAGGTCGGCCCCCAGAAGGTCGCCGAGCTGCTGCAGCAAGAGCTCGGCGCCACCGCGGAGCAGGCCGAGGCCGCGCTGAAGCTGGCCTCCATCCGCAGCGAGGACACCTCCTTCGCGCAGGAGGTGCGTGCCCTCGGCGTGAGCAACGACCTGCTGGACGAGGGCCTGGCCGAGCTCGAACAGGTCATCGGCGAAGCTTCGCACCGCGCACCGGGACGCGTCCTGGCGGACCTGAGCATCGCCCGAGGGCTCGATTACTACACCGGAACCGTCTACGAAACGGTCCTGGTCGGACACGAACAGCTCGGCTCGATCTGCTCCGGCGGCCGGTACGATGCCCTTGCCGCCAAGGGAAACCGCAAGTTCCCCGGCGTGGGCCTGTCCATCGGCGTGACCCGGCTGGTGATGCGGATCCTGAGCCAGGAGTTCGCCTCGGCCTCCCGGCACGTGCCCACCGCCGTGCTGGTCACGCTGGCCGACGACGGCAGCTGGTCGCAGGCGCAGGATATTGCGGCGCAGTTGCGCGGACGCGGCATCAGTGTGGAAGTTGCGGCCAAGGCCGAGAAATTCGGCAAGCAGATCAAGTACGCGGACCGCCGGGGAATCCCCTTTGTCTGGTTCAGCACCGACGAAGACGGCAACCTCAACCACGAGGTCAAAGACATCCGCTCCGGCGAACAGGTTGCGGCCGATCCCAAGACCTGGACGCCGCCGGCAGAGGACCTGATCCCGCAGATCACTTCCGCCCCGTAGCGGCTGCGGGCCCGCCGGCGAGGCGTGGGCCTGCCGGCTAGGCGTGGGGCCTGCGCCGCCTGCCGGGTTTGAGCACGGCGCGGCCCAGCAGCCCCACAGCCAGCACCGCCGTCATGGTCAGCACCGAGGACAGCGGCAGGGTGAACGCCAGGACCAGGCAGCCGGCCAGTCCCAGCCAGTTCAGGGCCTTGGGCGCCTGCCACGGCCGCTCCGTGAGGGTCAGTGCTGCCGCGTTTGTGACCGCGTAATAGATCAGCACGCCGAAGCTGGAGAAGCCCACCACGGCCAGGACATCCTGGGTGAGCAGCAGGAAAATAACGACGACGGCGACGGCCAAATCAGCGAGGTAGGGAACCTTGAAGCGCTCCCAGACCGAGGCAAAGGCGCGCGGCAGATCCCCCTCCCTGGCCATGGCGAACATGGTGCGGCTGACGCCGGCAATCAGCGCGAGCAGTGCGCCCAGACAGGCCAGCGTTGCCGCAATCGTTACGGCGGTGGTGCCCACGCCGCCGCCGACTGCTTCGCCTACCGCCAGCAACGGGGCGGGTGTGGCGGCCAGCAAGCCCGCACCCATGAAGTCCAGCAGCGCCAGGCCCAGCACCGCGTAGAGGGCCAGCGTGATCACCAGGGCCGCGAGGATGGCGCGCGGGATCAGCTTCTTCGGGTCGCGGATCTCCTCGCCCATGGTGGCAATGCGCGCATAACCGGCGAAGGCAAAGAAAAACAGTCCCGCGGCCTGCAGGATCCCGTACGGCGAAGCACCGTCAACCGGCATGTTCTGGCCGATGGGCTCGGCGTCGAAGGCCACCACGATCACAAAGACCAGAATGGCCACCACAATGGACACGATCCAGCGCGTGGCCCAGGCCGTGCGGGTGATCCCCAGCAGGTTCACGCCGGTGAGCAGTACGACGGCGGCTACCGCGGCCGCCGTCGCAAATTCCGGGGCGGCGTAAAGGCCGAAGGCCAGCGCCATGGCGGCACAGGAGGCTACCTTCCCGGTGATGAAGCCCCAGCCGGCGAGGAAACCCGGCCATTCGCCGAGCTGGCGGCGCCCGTAGATGTAGGTTCCTCCGCTGGTGGGATGGACCACGGCCAGCTGGGCCGAGGCCATCGCGTTGCAGTAAGCAACAACACCGGCGATCGCCAGCGCGAGCGGCAGCCAGTTGCCGGCTATCGCGGCCGCGGGGGAGAAGACCACAAACACCCCAGCGCCCACCATGGAACCGATGCCCACCGTTGTGGCGTCAACACCGCCCAGCCTGCGTTCGAGGGCTGATTCGCTGCTCAAAGTTTGCCTCCGTCTGTTCCTGATTCCGCCAGGCATCGGCGCTCCGGGTCGATCCTGCGGCCGCGGGTCCGGTGTCGGGACCCAAGCCCGATCAACGGTAAACTCGTTCAAGACCCAATTAAAGAACACTCTAGTCACATCACAGCCGGCCCGGGGCGGAAGCCTCCGCGATAGCGCCGGTGAAGTTTTACTGAAAGGAATGCTGTGCTGCGCACACATGACCTCGGCTCGCTGAGGGCTGAGCACATTGGACAGACCGTAACCCTCGCCGGCTGGGTGGCCCGCCGGCGTGATCACGGCGGCGTGGCATTCCTGGATCTGCGTGATGCCTCCGGCATTGCCCAGGTTGTGGTGCGCGAAGAGGACGTCTTCCACGCCCTGCGCAACGAATACGTGCTGCAGATCAAGGGCACGGTCGAGAAGCGGCCCGAGGGTAACGAAAACCCGGCCCTTGCTACCGGTGAGATCGAAGTCATAGCCGATTCCGTCGTCGTACTCAGTACTTCGGATCCGCTGCCGTTCCAGATCGACGAGCACGTCGAGGTCGGCGAGGAAGCACGCCTGAAGCACCGTTACCTGGACCTGCGCCGTCCCGGCCCCGCCGCCGCCATGCGGCTGCGCTCGGAGGCCAACCGGGTGGCGCGCGAGCTGCTGCACCAGGACGGTTTCGTGGAGATCGAGACCCCGACGCTGACCCGTTCCACCCCGGAAGGCGCCCGTGACTTCCTGGTGCCGGCGCGCCTGGATCCGGGCTCCTGGTACGCCCTGCCGCAGTCGCCGCAGTTGTTCAAGCAGCTGCTGCAGGTGGGCGGGTTCGAAAAGTACTACCAGATTGCCCGCTGCTACCGGGACGAAGACTTCCGCGCCGACCGCCAGCCGGAATTCACCCAGCTGGACATCGAGGCCAGCTTCGTCGAGCAGGATGACATCATCGCGCTGGGCGAGAGCATCGTGAAGGCGCTGTGGCAGCTGATCGACGTCGAGATTCCCACCCCGATCCGCCGCATGACCTACGCCGACGCGATGGCGAAATACGGTTCCGACAAGCCTGACCTGCGGTTCGGCCTGGAGCTGACCGAGCTGACGGAGTTCTTCAAGGACACCACGTTCCGCGTGTTCCAGGCCCCGTACGTCGGCGCCGTGGTCATGCCCGGCGGCGCCTCCCAGGCGCGCCGGACGCTGGACGCGTGGCAGGAATGGGCCAAGCAGCGAGGCGCCAAGGGTCTGGCCTACGTCCTGATCCAGGAAGACGGCACGCTGAGCGGTCCGGTGGCCAAGAACCTCACCGACACCGAACGCGCCGGCCTCGCGGATGCCGTGGGTGCCAAGCCCGGCGACTGTGTCTTCTTCGCCGCTGGCGACAAGTCCTCGGCGCGTGCGCTGCTGGGTGCAGCCCGCGTGGAGATCGGCCACCGCACCGGATTGATTAACGACGGCGACTGGGCCTTCGTGTGGATCGTGGACGCGCCGCTGTTCGAACCCGCCGCCGCAGCAGTCGAATCGGGCGACGTGGCCGTCGGCGCCGGTGCCTGGACCGCGGTGCACCACGCCTTCACCTCGCCGAAGCCCGAGTTCATGGACACGTTCGATGAGGACCCGGCAAACGCCTTGTCCTACGCCTACGACATTGTCTGCAACGGCAACGAACTCGGCGGCGGTTCCATCCGTATCCACCAGCGGGACGTGCAGGAGCGCGTCCTGGCCGTGATGGGGATCGATCAGGAGCAGGCCCAGAGCAAGTTCGGCTTCCTGCTTGAGGGCTTCAAGTACGGCGCGCCCCCGCACGGCGGCATCGCCTTCGGCTGGGACCGGGTTGTCCAGCTGCTCACCGGCTCGGATTCCATCCGCGACGTCATCGCCTTCCCGAAGACCGGCGGCGGCCACGACCCGTTGACCGATGCGCCCGCGCCGATCACCCCGCAGCAGCGCAAGGAAGCCGGCATCGACTTCAAGCCCAAGCCGAAGGACGCCTCCAAGGACGGCCAGAAGGACGGGCAGAAGGAAGCTGCCAAGCAGTCTGAAAAGGACAGCGTCCAAAGCTGACCTGCGTAACGACTGCGCCGTCCGGCCGGCCCCGAGGGGTCAGTCCGGGCGGCGCAGTCCGTTAACCGGCTGTTTCGCTGTTGTGGCCCGGAGTCGGCCACGTGATCACGGCCTTGATGCCCGCCAACTCCCGTGCGACCTCGGCGAGCTGCCGCTGCCGCGGGTCGGCATTCAGTTCGAGATGCGCCGCTGGCAGCGCCGCGAGACCGGCCAGCCGGGCATCGGCCAGCAGTTGGCGGAGCATGTCCTTGTCGCCCCCGGTGGCCAGGCACGACGGTTTCGCTGCGGGCAAGTGGCCGGCCGCGTACTCGGCCGCGGTCAGCACCAGCGCGTCTGCCTGATTGGAGCGCCTGCGCGCGTAACGCTGCTGCGACCAGCCTCCGGCGGCAGTGCGCGATTGTACGTACCGGGTGCCGGATTTGGACCAGGTCAGCTGACCCTGCACGGACGTGCCGACGCTGTAGCCGCCGCGCCGCAGCAGGATCAGCCCGCAGGTTCCGATACTCGCCGCAGCGGCGGCAAGTTGCTCGGGCCACGCGTCCACGGCCAGCGCCGGGGTCAGCTGCTCCCACGGCAGGCGGAGCCGGACAGCAAAGCCGTCAGGACACGAAAGAACGACGCCGGAACCCGGCTTGGGACTGTTGACCTCACAGAGCGGGTCGCCGTGTTCCGCGGCAAATCTGTCCGCCCAGGCCCGGAGGCGGCCGGGCGGCAGGTAGATGGTCTTGGTCCGTGCCATAAGCGATAGCCTAGGCAGTGTGAGTGATTTGTTCAGTGCCGGCAGCGACACGGAAGACGATCGGGACGAAGAAGCCGGTCCCGGCGGCAGTTCCGGACGGGGTGCCGGCAGCATCGAGCGGCCCCGCAGCCCGCTTGCGGTGCGGATGCGTCCCCGGACCGTGGACGAGGTGGTGGGCCAGCAACATCTGCTCCAGCCGGGCTCGCCGCTGCGGCTGCTGGCCGCCGGCGGACAGGCAACCGGCCCTGCGGGCCCTTCGTCGCTGATGCTCTGGGGGCCTCCGGGTACCGGCAAGACCACGCTGGCGCATGTCATTGCCAGGGGGCCCGGCCGGAAATTCGTCGAACTTTCCGCCATCACCGCCGGTGTCAAGGATGTGCGCCGGGTGATGGATGAGGCGCTGACGGCCCGGGACCTGCACCGGACCACCACCGTGCTGTTCCTGGACGAGATCCACCGCTTCAACAAGGCCCAGCAGGACGCGCTGCTGCCCGGGGTCGAGAACCGCTGGGTGGTGCTGGTTGCCGCCACCACTGAAAATCCGTCCTTCTCCGTTGTCTCGCCGCTGCTGTCCCGGTCGCTGCTGCTGACGCTCAAGCCGCTGACCACCGAGGACATCGAGGGGTTGCTCCAGCGGGCCGTAACGGACGAGCGCGGCCTGGCAGGCCGGGTAGAGGTCACCGATGAGGCGCTGGAACACCTGGTCAGGCTGGCCGCCGGAGACGCGCGCCGCGGCCTGACGGCACTGGAGGCGGCTGCCGGCGTGGCCTGGGGCGAGGCGGAAAACCCCGGCGAGGAAGGCCCCGTCCGCGTGGAACTCTCGCACGCGGAGCGGGCCATGGACCGCGCTGCGCTGCGCTATGACCGTGCCGGCGACCAGCACTATGACATTGCCAGCGCCTTCATCAAGTCGATGCGCGGCTCAGATGTGGACGCCGCGCTGCACTACATGGCGCGCATGCTTGAGGCGGGGGAGGACCCGCGGTTTGTCGCCCGCCGGATCGTGATCTCCGCCTCCGAGGACGTGGGGATGGCGGATCCGTCGGCGCTGCAGACTGCAGTGGCGGCCGCGCAGGCGGTGCAGCTGATCGGCATGCCCGAAGCCCGGCTGGTGCTGGCACAGGCCGTGGTCCACATCGCCACCGCGCCGAAATCCAACGCCGCGCACGATGCGATCAACGCCGCCGTCGCCGATGTCCGCGCCGGCCGCGGGCAGGGCGTTCCGGCCCACCTACGGGACGCGCACTACCGCGGCGCGCAGCAGTTGGGCCACGGCAAGGGCTACATCTATTCACACGATGCCCCGCACGGCATTGCCAAGCAGCAGTATCCGCCGGACGATCTGGTCGGCCGGAATTACTACGAGCCCACCGGCAACGGCGTCGAACGTGAGATTTCGGCACGGTTGGAACGGCTGCGCAAAATCATCCGCGGCGAATAACGACGCCGGATGCCGGCTTCCGTACGCAGTTCAGCCGCGGCGCGGCTTGGCAAAGTCCGCGGTGTCCAGGCTGATGGTGAAGGGTCCGTCGTTGACCAGCGACACTTCCATCATCGCGCCAAAGATTCCCGTTTCCACCGTGGCGCCGAGTCCGCGCAACTGCTCGACCAGGCTCTCAAGCAGCGGCTCGCTGACGTCCCCGGGCGCCGCAGCCGACCAGGATGGCCGGCGGCCCCGGCGGGTGTCGGCGTACAACGTGAACTGGCTGACCACCAACAGCGGCGCGTTGACGTCGGCACAGGATTTTTCGCCGTCGAGAATCCGAAGCCGCCACATCTTCTCGGCCAGCACCCCGGCGTCGGCGGGAGTGTCGGTGTGGGTGGCGCCGGCGAGCACCAGCAGGCCGGGACCGTCGATGGCTCCGACTACCTGTCCGTCCACGCTGACGCTGGCCCGGCTGACCCGTTGAAGAATGGCTCGCATCCGATAACTCTAATCCGAACCCGGATAGGTGCTAGAATTGTGCGCTGACTGGCAAGCCGACTCTTCGGTGCCGCAATCCACTCCTGTACGTGCACGGTTTCTTAGTGGAAATCCGTGTGTTCGCGGGGGTGCACGCGTGCATGGGAGCAAGCCGGACTGTAGCTGAAGGCAGCGGTTGACCAACGCTCTCCACACACGGAGGCCAGCAACATCACCTCACCGCATGAATTGGAAGGACATCGTGGCTAACAACACACGAGCCCGCCGCAAGGTCCGCATTTCGCGTGCCCTTGGTATTGCCCTGACCCCCAAGGCCGAAAAGTACATGGAGCGCCGTCCGTACGGTCCCGGCCAGCACGGCCGTGCCCGTCGCAAGCAGGACAGCGACTACGCCGTACGTCTGCGTGAAAAGCAGCGTCTGCGTGCCCAGTACGGCATCCGCGAAGCACAGATGACCCGTGTCTTCGAAGAGGCCCGCAACACCGCCGGTCTGACCGGTGAAAACCTGATCGAGCTGCTGGAAATGCGTCTTGACGCCCTGGTCCTGCGTGCAGGCTTCGCCCGCACCATCGCCCAGGCCCGCCAGCTGGTTGTGCACCGCCACATCATGGTTGACGGCAAGCGCGTGGACCGTCCGTCCTTCCGCGTTTCCGAAGGCCAGCTGGTGCACGTCCACGAGCGCTCCGAGAAGATGCCGCCGTTCCAGGTTGCAGCAGCCGGCGCACACCGCGACGTTCTGCCGAACGTTCCGGCCTACCTTGACGTTACGTTGGAGAAGCTCCAGGCCCGCCTGGTCCGCCGCCCCAAGCGTTCCGAGGTTCCCGTAACCTGCGAAGAGCAGCTGGTGGTTGAATACTACGCACGCTAAACCTTTCCGGGAGCTAATCCTCCCTGGAAGTTGGGCAGCGTAAAACTGCATACCGCTCTTGGGCGGAAACCTCACTGAACAGCCCGTGGCACGCGCCGCGGGCTGTTCAGTAGGTAATGTACTTACAGGTGCGCCGAAAGCAACGAGTGCCAGGCGCCGTCGTCGTTAGCCGGATCCGCCCGCGGGCGGGTTTGGACATATGCCAAACAAAGGAGTTCCCTCCCATGTCAGGTGGAGATATCGCCGGTCTCATCGCTGCGGGCGTTTTCGCGGTGCTGGTGGCCCTGCTGGCCATACCGGTATGGAAGCTGGGGAAAGTCTTTGACGAACTTCGGGTAGCCATCCGCTCGATCAGCGACGGCACCACGCCGCTGATCGATGAAGTGACCACCACGGTGACCACCACCAACGAGCAGCTGCGGAAGGTGGACGGCATCTCGTCCAACGTTTCGGACGCCTCGGCCAATGTCTCCGCGCTGTCCTCGCTTCTCGCCGCGACGATCGGCTCGCCGCTGATCAAGGTGGCAGCCTTCTCCTACGGCGTCCGCACCGCATTCAACTCGCGCGGCCAGTCCGGCAGAACTACCGAGGGCAAAGGCCGTCGCAGCCGCTAAGGCTGAGGGAGGAAACAGATGAAACGGCTTATTTGGATGGGCGCCGGAATCGCCATCGGCGTCCTGGCGGTCCGCAAGATCTCCGCGACCAAGCAGACCTTCGGTCCGGAGGGGCTGAACCGCGCGGTCGCGTCCCTGGCGGACAGTGTTGCGGATTTCACCCACACATTCCGCACTGGCATGACCGAACGTGAAGCGGATCTGCGCGCCGCCTTGGGGATCGATTCCGCAGATCACGTCAACAACCGCTAGATTTTCCTAGGCGCGTTCCCGCATTCGGGAACCGGCGCCGTATTTTTGTTTCACCGGAAGGGTATTTAGGCACCATGAAGTCCCATGAGATCGTTCGCCGCTGGCTCGACTTCTTCGAGAAAAAGGGACATACCGTGGTGCCGTCGGCGTCGCTGGTATCGCCGGACCCCTCGCTGCTGTTCACCGTCGCGGGCATGGTGCCGTTCATTCCGTACCTGACTGCCCGGGAAACGCCGCCGTTCAACCGCGCCACGAGCGTGCAGAAGTGCATCCGCACCGCCGATATCGAAGAGGTCGGCAAGACGGTCCGGCACGGTACGTTCTTCCAGATGTGCGGCAACTTTTCCTTCGGCGACTACTTCAAGGAAGGCGCCATCACGATGGCCTGGGAACTGCTGACCTCCCCCGTGGAGGACGGCGGTTACGGCCTGCCCGCTGAGCGGCTCTGGATCACCGTGTACCAGGAGGATGACGAGGCGCTGCAGATCTGGCGCGACAAGATCGGCGTGCCGGTCGAGCGGATCCAGAAGTCCGGCAAGAAGGACAACTACTGGTCCACCGGCCAGCCAGGCCCCGCCGGCCCCTGCTCTGAAATCTTCTACGACCGCGGCCCCGAATACGGGATCGAGGGCGGCCCCATTGCAGACGAGACGCGCTACATCGAGATCTGGAACCTGGTCTTCATGCAGTACCAGCGCGGCGAAGGCATCGGCAAGGAAGACTTCGAGATCCTCGGCGAGCTGCCCAAGAAGAACATCGACACCGGCCTGGGCATGGAACGCCTCGCGATGATCCTCCAGGGCGTGGAGAACATGTACGAGACGGACCAGGTCCGTCCCGTCCTGGACAAGGCCGCCGAGCTCTCGGGCAAGGAATACACCAGCGCCGAGACCGACGAGGACCCGCATCACACCGACGACGTGCGGCTCCGCGTGGTGGCCGACCATATCCGTTCGGCCCTGATGCTGATTTCCGACGGCGTGACCCCCTCCAACGAGGGCCGCGGCTACGTGCTGCGCCGCCTGATCCGCCGCGCCGTCCGCGCCATGCGCCTGCTGGGCGTCGAACAGGCCTGCCTGCCGGAGCTGCTGCCGGTGTCCCGGGACGCGATGAAGGGGACGTACCCCGTTGTCGACACCGACTTCGAGCGGATCAGCCGCATCGCCTACGCCGAGGAGAAGGCCTTCCTGCGTACCATCGCCTCCGGCACAGCACGCCTGGAAGAAGCAGTCAAGGAGTCGAAGGCCGCCGGCAAGCCGCTCTCGGGCGAAGACGCTTTCAGCCTGCACGACACCTACGGATTCCCGATCGATCTGACGCTCGAAATGGCCGAGGAAGCCGGGCTGAAGGTCGACGAGGCAGGCTTCCGCAGCCTGATGACCGAGCAGCGCGAGCGTGCCCAGGCCGACGCCCGGGGCAAGAAGCTCGGCCATGCAGATGTCCGTGTCTTCAACGAGATGCTGGCCGCCGGCGAGACGGTGTTCACCGGCTACGAAGAGTTGGCCACCGAGTCCGTTGTGCGCGGCATCGTCAGCGGCGGAGCCACCGTCGGCTTCGCCGGCCAGGGCGAGGAAATCGAACTGGTCCTGAACGAGACGCCGTTCTACGCCGAAGCGGGCGGCCAGGCCGCCGACGTCGGACTCATCACCGGCGACGGTTTTGTGGTTGAGGTCCTCGATGTCCAGCGCCCGGTCAAAGGACTCAGCGTCCACAAGGCCATTGTCCGCGAGGGCGAGATCCCCGCGGATGCGAAGGTGCTGGCCGCGGTGGACCAGCAGCGCAGGCAGGCAGGCGAGCAGGCCCACACCGGCACGCACATCGTCCACGCCGCCCTGCACCAGATCCTCGGCCCGGAGGCGCTGCAGCGAGGCTCCTTCAACAAGGCAGGCTACCTGCGCTTCGACTTCTCCTGGGGCGAAGGCATCAGTGCCGCGGCCAAATCGGAAATCGAGGAAGTCTCCAACCTGGCCATCCGTAACAATTACCAGGTTGAGACGAAGGTCATGAGCCTGGCCGATGCCAAGGCGCTCGGCGCAACCGCACTGTTCGGCGAAGCCTACGGGGACAAGGTCCGCGTCGTGGAGATCGACGGCGCGTGGTCGCGTGAGCTGTGCGGCGGCACCCATGTGGACGCCACCGCGGAGATCGGCAGCCTGACGCTGCTCGGCGAGCAGTCGGTGGGCTCCGGCAACCGCCGTGTGGAGGCCTTCGTGGGCATGGAGGCCTTCCGCCACCTGGCTGCAGAACGCGCCCTGGTCACCGAACTTTCGGAAATGCTCAAGGTGCCGGGTCCGCAACTGCCGGACCGTATCGCTGCCACACTGGCCAAGCTCAAGGCTGCCGAGAAGGAACTGGACCGGCTGCGCAAGGAACAGTTGGCTGCCTCGGCTGCCTCCTTGGTGGAAAAGGCCAAGGATATCGCCGGCGTGCGTCTGCTGGCGCACAATGCCGGGGAGCTTGGCGGAGCGGATGACTTGCGGTCCCTCGCTCTGGACCTGCGCGCACGGCTCGGTTCTGACCCGGCTGCCGTCGCCATGACGGGAGTGGCCAATGGACGCCCGCTGATTCTCGTGGCGACCAACGAAGCAGCCCGTGCCGCGGGCGTCAAGGCCGGTGCGCTGGTCAAGACGGCTGCCGGCGTGCTCGGCGGCGGCGGCGGTGGCAAGGACGATGTCGCCCAGGGCGGCGGCACGGACGTGACGAAAATTGATGAGGCGATCACCGCCGTCGTCAATGCCGTGGCTAACCGGGGCTAAGGACCGCAAGTGTCCAATGCAGCGGCGCCAGCCGGAACAAAACTCGGGGTCGATGTCGGGCTGGCCCGGGTCGGTCTGGCCGGCTCCGATCCGGGCGGCATCCTGGCGACGCCGATCCGCACTTTGAAGCGTGATGCCAAGAAGAACAGCGACATCCGCGTGCTGGTCAGGGAGGCCACGGAGCGTTCCGCAGTGCAGGTCTTTGTCGGCCTCCCCCGTACCATGAAGGGTGGAGAATCTGCCTCCACGAGGATGGCGCGGGAGTACGCGGACCTGCTGGCACAGGCACTGGCCGATGCCGGCCTCGCGGTTCCAGTGAATCTGATCGACGAACGTTTGACTACAGTATCGGCGCATCGTACTCTTCACAGCGCTGGCATGAGCAGCCGTGAACATCGTAAAGTTGTTGATCAGGTTGCAGCAGTCGAAATACTCCAGCAGGCGCTGGACATGCAACGCGCTCTTGGACGGGACGTGGGGAGTCCTGTGGCCGTTCCGGATTCAGTCCGCAGGGGAGCGGCGGCATTGGAAGAGGAGACGAAAATTCCACACGTACATGACAGCGATGGTGAGAGCAGACGGTGAGCAATACTTATCCGGAGCATCCTCCGTATCCGGAACAACAGCCCGTTGACGAGTTGGCCGATGAGGCCGATCACCTGGCCCATGAGCATGACAATGATCGTGACGTCTTCTACGACGAGACGCCGGTAATCAAGCGCAGCCGCCGCAACAAGATCAAGCGGCAGCGTCGGCGCAGGCGCAACATCATCATGCTGGTGGTCTTCGGCGTCTTCGCAGCAGGCTTGATCGGCGTCGTCTTGTTCCTGCAGAACCTGCTGGGCATGAACGAGCTGAAGGACTATGAAGGTCCCGGTGAAGGCCAGGTCACGTTCACGGTTGAACAGGGCGCCGGTCCTCTTGCCATCGCCGCCTCTCTGGTGGAGCAGGACATTATTGCCTCCACCGATACGTTCGTCGATGAGGTTTCGAACCAGGCCGAGGGCCGGGAGATCCAGCCGGGACAATACCCACTGAAGTACCGCATGCCGGCTGCGGCAGCGGCGTCTGTCTTGCTCGAGGAAAGCAACGAGGGCGTGCATTACGCAGCCATCAACCGGACCTGGCGGCAGGAAGAAGTGTTCAAGGCACTGTCGGAGGGGACGGGGATCCCTGTTGCCGAATTCGCCAAACTGGCCGAGGATCCGCAGGCACTGGGCCTGCCCGAGCAGGCACGGAACCTGGAGGGCTATCTCTTCCCGGCTGAATACCGGTTCCCGCTGGATATCACCGCAGAGGAAATCCTGCGCGAAATGATCGGGAATACGATCGAGCGTCTGGAAGCGGATGGAATTACCGACGTCGACCAACAGTTCCGTGTGCTGACCGTTGCCAGCATTATCGAGGCCGAGGCAGGCGAGGCCGATTACGGCGCGGTTGCCGGTTCCATCGAGAACCGGCTGCAGCCGGACAACACGGAGACGAACGGTCTGATCCAGTCGGACGCCACGGTTACCTATGGGCTGGGTCGCAAGGGCTATGACATCACGCCTGAAGAAAAGGCGGACAAGTCCAACCCGTACAACACCTACGCCCATAAGGGCCTGCCTGTGGGGCCGATCAACTCTCCAGGCGGCCCGGCCATCGATGCCGCGGCCAATCCGGATGACGTGCCCTACTACTACTGGGTAACGGTGAATCTGGATACCGGGGAGACCAAGTTCTCCGAGACGCTGGCCGAGCACAACGCCTACACCAAGGAATATCTGAACTGGTGCAGCGAGCAGGAGGAAGGTCGTTGCAGCTAAGAAATTCCGACCCGCGGTCATCCGCCGTGGCTGAGCCGGCGGCTGCCCGGAGGGCCGCGGTCCTGGGCCATCCGATCAGTCATTCGCGGTCCCCGCTGTTGCACGGGGCCGCGTACCGGCTGCTTGGCTTCGACTGTGCCTATGAGGCCATCGACCTGACCCCGGCGCAGCTGCCGGGATTCATGGCAGCTGTGCGGGAGAGCAGCTGCTGGGCCGGGCTGTCCGTCACGATGCCGCTCAAGGCAGCCATGGTGCCGCTGATGGACGAGACAAGCGAACTCGTCCGCTCCCTGGGTGTTCTCAATACCGTGGTGGTGCGTCGGCAGCCGGACGGAACCGTTCGGTTGGTCGGGCAGAACACCGACGTGGGCGGCATCATTGAGGCGCTGCGCCATGCCGGCGCTACCCCGGGCGGCCACGCGGTCATCCTCGGCGGTGGCGGCACCGCCGCGGCCGCGGCTGCCGCCCTTGCGGGACTCCAGGTGAACAGCCTGAGCGTCTGCCTGCGCGACCCGAATAAGGCCGGTCCGATCCTGGCCGTGGCACGCAACGCAGGGTTGGAGTGCCGGGTGGCGAGCTGGGATGACGTGGTGGCCGAGTTGGCTTCGGCGCGAGTGGTGGTTTCCACCTTGCCCCCGAACGCAGCCGATCCCATCGCGGAAGCGCTGGATGCCTCGGGAGCACGGCTGGACTCCCAGGTGCTGCTGGACGTCACTTACGATCCGTGGCCCAGCCGGATCGCCTCTGTCTGGAATGAGCGTGGAGGCGCAATCGTGCCCGGGTTGGAGATGCTGATCTACCAGGCTGTCGAGCAGGTACGCCTGTTCACGGGTATGGAGCTGGCCGAACCGGAGCAAGTCATAAATGTGATGTGTGACGCTGTGGGCGCGCCCCGGCGTTAAAGCGGTGCCGTGGTCATGGCAGTATTGTTTCCATGCTGCGTTGGTTAACTGCCGGTGAATCCCATGGTCCGGCCCTGGTTGGAATTATTGAAGGCGTCCCTGCCGGAGTGGAGCTCAAGAGCTCCGACATCCAGGCGGCCCTGGCTCGACGCCGGCTCGGCTACGGCCGCGGCGCACGCATGAAGTTTGAGCAAGACGCCGTCACCATCACCGGTGGCGTCCGGCATGGACGTACCCAGGGCGGCCCGGTGGCCATCCAGGTGGGCAACACCGAGTGGCCCAAGTGGGAAAAGATCATGTCTGCGGATCCGGTTGACCCCGTGGAGCTGGCCGAACTGGCCCGCAACGCGCCGCTGACGCGTCCGCGTCCCGGCCACGCGGATTTCACCGGCATGCAGAAATACGGGTTCGATGAAGCCCGTCCTGTCCTGGAACGCGCCAGCGCCCGCGAGACCGCTGCCCGGGTAGCCCTTGGCACCGTGGCCGCCAATTTCCTGAAGGCCCTGGGCATCGAGCTGGTCAGCCACACGGTGTCGATTGCACGGGTTGCCGTTCCCGAGGAAAGTCCGGTACCGCTTCCCTCCGATGTGATTGCGCTGGACGAAGATCCGCTGCGCTGCTTCGACGCCGAGACTTCGCTGGCCATGGTCCAGGAGGTTGACGCCGCCCACAAGGAGGGCGAGACCCTGGGTGGGGTTGTCGAGGTCCTGGCCTACGGCCTGCCGCCGGGGCTGGGCAGCTATGTGCATTGGGACCGCCGCCTCGACGCCCGGCTCGCCGCGGCGCTGATGGGCATTCAGGCGATCAAGGGCGTTGAAGTCGGTGACGGCTTCCAGACCGCCGGCCGCCGGGGTTCGGCTGCCCATGACGAGATCGTCCGCGACTCCAGCGGCACCATCGTGCGTTCGACCAACCGCGCCGGCGGTATCGAGGGCGGCATGAGCATCGGCGATACACTCCGTGTGCGCGCTGCCATGAAACCCATTGCCACCGTCCCCCGCGCCCTGAAGACCATCGATGTCAGCACCGGAGAAGACGCCAAGGCCCATCACCAGCGGTCCGACGTATGCGCCGTTCCGGCAGCAGGCGTAGTCGCCGAGGCCATGGTCGCATTGGTGCTTGCGCAGGCGGTTACGGAGAAGTTCGGCGGCGATTCGGTAGCAGAGACGGCACGTAACATGCGCAGCTTCATTGAGGCTATTCCGGAATCGCTGGATTCGATCGGCAGCTAGTGCCCGACTCCATGGCTATGGCGTTAGACCGCCATCTGGTGCTGATCGGCCCGATGGCATCAGGCAAATCCACGGTGGGCCAGTTGTTTGCAGCCCGTCATGGTCTTCAGTTTGTCGACAGCGACAAGAAAATCGTGGCCAAACACGGCAGCATTCCTTCGATCTTCAGTGCCCAAGGTGAACGCGGCTTCCGTGAAATCGAGGCGCGTGAAGTTGCTGCGCTGCTCACCGCTGCGGGCGATCCCTGCGTGATTTCGCTGGGCGGGGGAGCGATACTCGACACCGGCACCCAGCAGTTGCTGGCCAACTGCCGTGTGGTGTTTCTGGATGCCGACCTGGAGACAGTGCTTCCGCGGATCCGCCGGGACACCGGCCGCCCGCTGCTGGCGGGGGACGCCGCGGCCCGTTGGACCGAGATGGCCGAACGCCGCCGGCCAACGTATCTGAAGCTGGCGGACCTGGTCCTGACCACGCGGAACAAATCACAAGCAGAGCTGGTCGAAGAACTTTCCACACTGCTCAACGAAAGGCAAAACAGTTGACGAACCCGATCAGCGAGCCAAAGGTTATTAAGGTCACCGGCAGCTCCCCGAACGAAAACTACGACGTCGTTGTGGGCAATGGCCTGCTGGATCGGCTGCCCGGCATTCTGGGCGAGCGTGTGCGCCGGGTGCTGGTCATCCATCCGCGCGCGCTTCGTGCCACCGGCGATGCGGTGCGCCAGGATCTGGACGCGGCCGGATTCACCGCGTTGACCGCGGAAATTCCCGACGCCGAAGAGGGCAAGCACATTCAGGTCGCTTCCTTCTGCTGGCAGGTGCTGGGGCAGAACGATTTCACCCGCTCCGACGCCATCGTCACGGTGGGCGGCGGCGCGGTCACCGACGTGGGCGGATTTGTTGCCGCTACCTGGCTGCGTGGCGTGAGGGTGGTCCACATCCCCACGAGCCTGCTTGGCATGGTTGACGCCGCGGTCGGCGGGAAGACCGGCATCAACACGTCCGAAGGCAAGAACTTGGTCGGCGCGTTCCATCCGCCGGCGGCAGTGCTCGCTGACCTGGACGCCTTGGCTACCCTGCCCAAGAACGAGCTGCTCACCGGCATGGCGGAAGTGGTCAAATGTGGTTTCATCGCTGACGCCGCCATTCTTGACCTCATCGAGGCAGCGCCGGAGGCCGTCGCAGACCCCGAATCGGCTGTGGTGCGGGAGCTGGTGGAGCGCTCAATCGCTGTCAAGGCGGAGATAGTCTCCAGTGACCTGAAGGAAGCCGGCCGCCGGGAGTTCCTCAATTACGGCCACACCCTGGGCCATGCCATCGAACTCGCAGAGCGCTACAGTTGGCGTCACGGGGCAGCGGTTTCTGTTGGGCTGACGTTCGCCGCCGAGCTCTCGCGGATGGTAGGCCGCCTGGACGATGAAACAGCGGACCGGCACAAGCGGATCCTCCAGTCCCTGGAGCTGCCGGTCACTTACCGCCGTGACCGCTGGGCGGCGCTGCTGGACGGAATGAAGCGGGACAAGAAGGCCCGCGGAGACCTGCTGCGGTTCGTTGTCCTGGACGCTCTGGAAAAGCCGGCAATCCTCGATGTTCCCGACACTTCGCTGCTCTTCGCCGCGTACCAGGAGATCGCCGAATAGTTGGTCTGCGCTCAGCAGGTAGAATTACCGATGAACTTTCCACACACAAGTTGAATCGACGAAAGAGAAACTGTGGCGACAACCAACGACATTAAGAACGGCACCGTGCTGAAGCTGGACGGCCAGCTGTGGAACGTCATCGAGTTCCAGCACGTCAAGCCGGGCAAGGGCGGCGCCTTCGTTCGCACCAAGATCAAGAATGTTGTCAGCGGCAAGATCCAGGACAAGACCTTCAACGCAGGCCTGAAGATCGAGACCGCTACGGTTGACCGCCGCGACTACACCTACCTGTACAAGGACGGCGACGACTTCGTCTTCATGGACGTGCAGGATTATGACCAGGTCACCGTGCCGGGCCCCGTTGTCGGCGATGACGAGAACTTCCTGCTGGAAAACATCAAGGTCAACATTGCGATGCACGACGGCACGCCGCTGTACATCGAATTGCCGGCCTCCGTGACCATGGAAATCACCTACACCGAGCCGGGCCTGCAGGGCGACCGCTCCACCGGCGGCACCAAGCCGGCGACAGTCGAAACCGGTTACCAGATCCAGGTTCCGCTGTTCTTGGAAACCGGCACCCGGGTCAAGGTCGATACCCGCAGCGGCGATTACCTGGGACGTGTTAACGACTAGTGAGTGCACCCACTTCCGCACGTGGCAAAGCCCGCCGCCGCGCCGTCGATGTTCTGTTTGAAGCGGAGCAGCGCTCCGTTTCGGCGTTCGACGCGCTTCGCGACCGCCGCGAAAAAACGGATCAGGTCATCAACCCTTACACGGTGGACATCGTGGAGGGTGTCGTAGCCATGCAGGGCCAGATCGACGAGTTCCTGACCACCTACTCCCAAGGCTGGGCGCTGGAACGGATGCCCAGCGTGGACCGCATTATCCTGCGGGTGGGCGCCTGGGAGCTGCTGTACAACGATGATATTCCGGACGGGGTGGCAGTCAGCGAGGCAGTCGAACTGGCCAAGACGCTCTCAACGGATGAATCGCCGTCGTTCGTTAACGGTCTTCTCGGTCGGCTGCAGCAACTGAAGCCGACCCTGCTGGCGTGATCGGCGGCAGCTGCCGGCAGTCCTGATCCAGCTTCGAAGGTGGTCCCCGTGATGGGGGCCACCTTCGGGTGTTTTTGGGCTGTCCGCCCCCGGCCCTGTGATAGTTTTGACTACGCAACCAGCCTTTAAATCCGTCCTGTGAGGCGGGGAAGGAGGAGGCAACAATATGAGCACGTCAGCCGCGGCGCCATCGCCGCAAGCAGCCCGTGTAGTTCTTGCCGAAGCGGACATCGACCGCGCCCTCACTCGTATAGCCCATGAGATTCTCGAGGCGAACAAGGGATCCAAGGATCTTGTTCTGCTGGGCATTCCGCGCCGCGGTTATCCGCTGGCCCGACGCCTTGCCGCCAAGATTGCGGCCACCGATCCCGGTGTGAAAGCCGAGGACATTGCCGGCCAGCTGGACGTCACAATGTTCCGTGATGATCTCAAGCGCCAGCCGACCAGGGCTCCGCTGCCCACCCAGCTTCCCGCTACCGGCATCGACGATAAAGTCGTGGTGCTCGTCGACGATGTGCTCTATTCGGGCCGGACCATCCGCGCCGCCCTCGACGCGCTCGTCGACCTGGGCCGCCCTCGCATCGTCCGCCTCGCGGTCCTGGTGGACCGCGGCCACCGCGAACTGCCCATCCGCGCGGACCACGTGGGTAAAAACCTGCCGACGTCTTCGGCCGAAAAGGTGCGGGTGCATCTGGCCGAGACGGACACCGTGGACGGCCGGCCTGTCAACGAAGTAGTGATCGAGGACCGCACCGCATGAGGCATTTGCTCTCGACCGAAGACCTCGGCAAGGACGACGCCGTACGGATTCTGGATACCGCCGAAGAAATGGCCGCCGTGTCCGACCGCGAGGTCAAGAAACTTCCCGTCCTGCGCGGCCGTACCGTAGTCAACCTCTTCTTCGAGGACTCGACGCGTACGCGGATCTCCTTCGAGGCGGCCGCCAAACGGCTGTCGGCGGACGTGATCAACTTCGCCGCCAAGGGCTCCTCCGTGTCCAAGGGCGAGTCGCTCAAGGACACCGCGCAGACGCTCGAAGCGATGGGGGCCGACGCCGTCGTTATCCGGCACTGGGCCTCCGGCGCACCGGCAAGGCTGGCGGCATCGGGCTGGATCGACTCTGCCGTGGTCAACGCGGGCGACGGCACGCACGAACATCCCACCCAGGCGCTGCTGGACGCGTTCACTATGCGCCGCAACTGGGCGCGCATCAACGGAACGGCCTCCCTCGGCACGGATTTGTCCGGCATGAAGGTGGCCATCGTCGGCGATGTGCTGCACTCCCGGGTGGCGCGGTCCAACCTCTGGCTGCTGCGCACCCTGGGGGCCGATGTCACGATGGTCGCTCCGCCCACGTTGCTTCCAGTAGGCGTCGCGAAGTGGCCCTGCACCGTCAGCTACGACCTGGACGAGACCCTGGCAACCGGCCCGGACGCCGTCATGATGCTGCGGCTTCAGGGCGAACGCATGAACGCCGCGTTCTTCCCGTCCACCCGGGAATACTCGCGGCGCTGGGGATTCGACGACAGCCGGCTCAAAGCGCTGGATTCCCACGGACTCAAGGGCACGATCATCATGCACCCGGGTCCGATGAACCGCGGACTGGAAATATCCGCAGCCGCAGCGGACTCGCCCCGCTCCACGGTCCTGCAGCAGGTTCGCAACGGCGTCTCAGTACGCATGGCCACCCTCTATCTGCTCCTCTCCGGCGAGACCCACACCGCACCCGCAACTATCCAGGAGGCCCAGCGATGACCGCTACAGCACCACATGAAGCTACGGCCTTTCTGGTCAAGGGAGCCGCAATCGGCAGCGGAGCCGCGACCGACCTGCTGATCCGCAACGGGGTCATCACCGAAACCGGCACCGGGCTCAGCGCCGCCGGTGCCACCGTGATCGACGCCGAAGGCCTCGTGGCTGTGCCGGGCATGGTGGACCTGCACACCCACCTGCGCGAACCCGGACGTGAGGACGCCGAGACCGTGGAGACCGGCAGTCGCGCCGCGGCCCTTGGTGGTTTCACCGCCGTCCACGCGATGGCGAACAGCTCGCCCGTAGCGGACACTGCCGGCGTCGTCGAGCAGGTCTACACCCTGGGCCGCAAGGCCGGCTGGACAGATGTCCGTCCGGTCGGAGCCGTGACCATCGGACTGGCCGGTGAACGGCTGGCCGAACTCGGGGCGATGGCCGATTCGCGCGCCCGCGTCCGGGTCTTCTCCGACGACGGCATCTGTGTCCACGATCCGGTACTGATGCGCCGGGCGCTGGAATACGTCAAGGCGTTCGACGGCGTTATCGCCCAGCACGCCCAGGAACCCCGGCTGACGGACGGGGCCCAGATGAACGAGGGCGATGTCTCTGCCGTGCTCGGCATGACCGGCTGGCCCGCCGTCGCCGAGGAAAGCATCATTGCCCGCGATGTGCTCCTGGCCCAGCACGTGGACTCCCGGCTGCACGTCTGCCACGTCTCCACCGCCGGTTCCGTCGAGATCATCCGTTGGGCGAAGCAGCGCGGCATCAAGGTTACGGCCGAGGTCACCCCGCACCACCTGTGGCTCACGGACGAACTGGTCCGCAGCTACGACCCGGTCTACAAGGTGAACCCGCCGCTGCGCACCGATGAAGACGTGCAGGCCTTGCGGGCGGGACTGGCCGACGGGACCATCGACATCATCGGCACCGACCACGCCCCGCATCCCAGCGAGGCCAAGGAATGCGAGTGGGCGCAGGCCGCGATGGGCATGACCGGTCTTGAGACCGCGCTGTCCGTGGTCCAGCACACCATGATCGAGTCGGGCCTGATCGGCTGGGACGACTTCGCCCGGATTACCTCCCTGGTGCCGGCACGGATCGGCCGGCTGCAGGACCAGGGCCAGCCGCTGGAAGCCGGCTCTGCAGCCAACATCACGCTGATCGACCCGGCGGCACGCTGGACGGTTGAGCCGAACAAGATGGCGACCATGGGACGCAACTCGCCGTTCGCCGGCCGGGAGCTGCCGGGCCGCGTGGTGGCGACCTTTTACCAGGGCCACCCCACCGTTCTGGACGGGAGCCTCAACACCCCGCGGACCGCAGAGGGGGAGTAGCGTCAGTGGAATACCTTGGCCCCGGGCTCCTCACACTGAGCCTGATCATCGTCCTGCTGGCGCTGGTTTTTGTTGGCTGGCGCAGCAGGCTCAAGCGGCAGCAGGACATCGCCCCGCTGCCCGAAATTCCGGACGACGTCGATAATCCTTGCGCGGCGTATGACGGGCAGTACGTCGTGACCACGACGGCGGGGGACTGGCTGGACCGCCTCGCGGTCCATGGCCTGGGAATCCGCTCCGGCGCCCTGCTGCGCCTCTACGACCACGGACTGCTGTTCGAACGACGCGGTGCCACGGATGTCTACATTCCGGCCGGAAGCATCAGGGCCGTACGGTCCGAAAGCGGGATGATCGGGAAGTTCGTGGAGAAAGACGGACTGGCCGTGATCACCTGGAACCTGGGCGGCAAGGACGTGGACACCGCGTTCCGCAACCGCCACGCCGAGGAGAAAAAGCCGCTCCTGGCCCACCTGAACTCTTACCTACCTACTGCTGCACCTGACGAAGACTAGGAACTACAGTGACAGATCATCAAACAACTTCCTCGAATGCAGCTCTGCTGGTTCTTGAAGACGGCCGCACCTTCCGTGGACGCAGCTACGGTGCCCAGGGTACAGCGTTGGGAGAGGCGGTTTTCGCCACCGGCATGACCGGTTACCAGGAAACCATCACGGACCCGTCCTACGCCCGCCAGCTGGTGGTGCAGACCGCTCCGCACATCGGGAACACCGGCGTCAACCGCGAGGACGCGGAGTCCCGCAGGATCTGGGTTGCCGGCTACATTGTCCGCGACGCCGCCCGCAGGCCGTCCAACTGGCGCTCCGAGCGCAGTCTGGACGAGGAACTGATCGAACAGGGCATCGTCGGCATCCAGGGCGTCGACACCCGGGCCATCACGCGGCACCTGCGCGAACGCGGCGCCATGAAGGCCGGAATCTTCTCCGGCCAGGAAGCCGCCCGGCCCATGCCGGAACTGCTGGCCGAGGTCAACGGACAGGCTCCGATGGAAGGTGCCCGGCTGGCCGAGGAGGTCAGCATCGACGCTGCCTATGTGGTTGAGCCGGCAGACCACGGCTGGGAGGGCGAACCGCGCTTCAGCATCGCCGCACTGGACCTGGGCATCAAATCCATGACTCCGCAGCGTTTCGCCGAACGCGGCGTCCGGGTCCACGTGCTGCCCGCCACCGCGACCTTGGCAGACATCCAGGCAGTGGATCCCGACGGCGTGTTCATGTCCAATGGCCCCGGCGACCCTGCCACCGCTGACACCCAGGTGGGCATGCTGCGGGATGTCCTGGACGCCCGTATGCCGTTTTTCGGCATCTGCTTCGGCAACCAGATACTGGGCCGGGCCCTGGGCTTCGGCACCTACAAACTGCGCTACGGCCACCGCGGCATCAACCAGCCGGTAATGGACCGCCGCACCGGAAAAGTGGAGATCACCTCCCAGAACCACGGTTTCGCCGTCGACGCTCCCACCGATGGGGTCACCCGGGCGCCGGAAGAGCGTTTCGGCCGGGTCGAGGTCAGCCACGTCAGCCTGAACGACGACGTCGTCGAGGGCCTGGCCTGCCTGGACATCCCTGCCTTCTCGGTCCAGTACCACCCCGAAGCCGCGGCCGGCCCGCACGACTCGGCCTACCTCTTCGACCGCTTCATTGATCTGATGGCGGACGAAAAGAAGAATCCCGGCACTACGGATGCTGCCGACGTCTCCAAAGCAACCATTGCAGACACCGATACGACTGTCGCCGTCGCCAGCGACGCCAAGGAAGAAAACTAATGCCTAAGAGAACAGACCTCAAAAGCGTCCTGGTTATCGGCTCCGGCCCCATTGTCATCGGACAGGCCGCCGAATTCGACTACTCCGGCACGCAGGCCCTGCGGGTACTCAAGGAGGAAGGCCTGCGGGTCATCCTGGTGAACTCCAACCCGGCCACGATCATGACGGACCCCGAGTTCGCCGACGCCACCTACGTCGAGCCGATCACTCCCGAGGTTGTGGAGAAGATCATCGCCAAGGAGCGCCCGGATGCCGTGCTGCCGACCCTGGGCGGCCAGACCGCGCTGAACACGGCCATCGCGCTGGACAAGAACGGCGTCCTGGACAAGTACAACGTCGAACTCATCGGTGCCAACATCGAAGCCATCGAACTCGGCGAGGACCGCGAAAAGTTCAAGGGCGTCGTCGAACGCTGCGGCGCCGAGTCAGCCAAGTCCATCATCGTGCACTCCATGGACGAAGCCTTCAAGGCAGCCGATGAGCTGGGCTATCCGATGGTGGTCCGGCCGTCCTTCACCATGGGTGGTCTCGGTTCCGGCATGGCCTACAACGCGGAGGACCTGCGCCGCATTGCCGGTGCCGGCATCCAGTACAGCCCCACCAGCGAGGTCCTGCTCGAAGAGAGCATCCTGGGCTGGAAGGAATACGAGCTCGAGATGATGCGGGACAAGAACGACAACGTGGTTGTCGTCTGCTCCATCGAGAACTTCGATCCGGTCGGCGTGCACACCGGGGACTCCATCACCGTGGCCCCCGCGTTGACTCTGACGGACCGCGAATACCAGCGGCTGCGCGACATCTCGATTGCCGTGATCCGCGAGGTCGGCGTCGATACCGGCGGCTGCAACATCCAGTTCGCGATCGAGCCGGATACCGGCCGCGTCGTCGTTATCGAGATGAACCCGCGCGTTTCGCGCTCCTCGGCGCTGGCGTCGAAGGCAACCGGCTTCGCGATCGCCAAGATCGCCACCAAGCTCTCCCTGGGCTACACGCTGGACGAAATTCCCAACGACATCACCCAGAAGACGCCGGCTTCGTTCGAGCCGACGCTGGACTACGTTGTGGTCAAGGTCCCGCGTTTTGCCTTCGAGAAGTTCCCCGCGGCCGATCCGACGCTGACCACCACCATGAAGTCCGTCGGCGAGGCCATGGCGTTG
Source organism: Arthrobacter crystallopoietes (assembly GCF_002849715.1). Taxonomy (NCBI): domain Bacteria; kingdom Bacillati; phylum Actinomycetota; class Actinomycetes; order Micrococcales; family Micrococcaceae; genus Crystallibacter; species Crystallibacter crystallopoietes. Next base: position 4,138,324 of record NZ_CP018863.1, on the reverse strand, counting down.
GGCCGGAACTTCACCGAAGCGCTGCAGAAGGCTCTGCGTTCCCTGGAGCAGAAGGACGCGCAGCTGACCTTCGATCCGGTCAATGACTTCGAGGTTCCGGAACTGCTGGAAAAGGCCAAAACCGGCACGACCGAGCGGCTGTCGCAGGTCCAGCGCGCCCTGCTGGGCGGCGCCACCGTGGAACAGCTGTACGAAGCCACCGGCATCGACCCGTGGTTCCTGGACCAGCTGCAGCTGATCAACGAGATCGCCGCCGAGATCCGCAACGCGCCGGCCCTGACCGAGGAGATCCTGCGCCTCGCCAAGCGGCACGGCTTCTCGGACGAGCAGATCGGCAAGCTGACCAACACCGCCGAGGCGGTAGTGCGCGGCGTGCGGCACGCCCTGGGCATCCGCCCGGTGTTCAAGACCGTGGACACCTGCGCAGCGGAATTTGCCGCCTACACGCCGTACCACTACTCCTCCTACGACGAGGAGGACGAGGTCGAGCTGCACGCCAAGCCGTCCGTGATCATCCTCGGCTCGGGCCCGAACCGGATCGGCCAGGGCATCGAGTTCGACTACAGCTGCGTGCATGCGACCATGGCTCTGCGCAACGCCGGCTACGAGACGGTCATGATCAACTGCAACCCGGAAACGGTCTCCACGGACTACGACATCTCCAACCGTCTCTACTTCGAGCCGCTGACGCTCGAAGACGTGCTGGAGGTCATTGCGGCCGAAGAGCGCACCGGCGGTGTAATGGGCGTCTTCGTCCAGCTCGGCGGCCAGACGCCGCTCAAGCTGGCGCAGGCGCTGGCCGATGCGGGCATCCCCATCCTGGGCACGTCGCCCGAAGCGATCGACCTGGCCGAGCACCGCGGTGCCTTCCAGCGGGTGCTCGACGCGGCCGGTCTGGTAGCCCCGAAGAACGGGACCGCAGTCTCCTTCGAGGAAGCCAAGAAGATCGCCGACGAAATCGGCTATCCGGTGCTGGTCCGCCCGTCCTACGTATTGGGCGGCCGCGGCATGGAGATTGTCTACGACGAGCCCAACCTCTCGCGCTACATCGCCAACGCCACGGAAATTACCCCGGACCACCCGGTCCTGGTAGACCGTTTCCTCGAAGACGCCATTGAGATCGACGTCGACGCGCTGTACGACGGCAAGGACATGTACCTGGGCGGAATCATGGAGCACATCGAGGAAGCCGGCATCCACTCCGGCGACTCGGCCTGCGTGCTGCCGCCGATCACGCTCGGCACCTCCGTTATCGAACGGGTCCGCGAGGCTACCTTCGCGATCGCCCAGGGTGTCGGCGTGCGCGGCCTGATCAACATCCAGTTCGCCCTCGCCTCGGACGTGCTGTATGTCATCGAGGCAAATCCGCGTGCCTCCCGCACCGTGCCGTTCGTGTCCAAGGCCACCGGCGTCCAGCTGGCCAAGGCCGCCGCGCTGATCGGCACCGGCGTGACTATCCACCAGCTGCGCACCGCTTACAAGATGCTGCCGGAGACGGGGGACGGCTCCACCCTGCCGCTGGATGCACCGGTGGCCGTGAAGGAAGCCGTGCTGCCCTTCAACCGCTTCCGCACTCCCGAGGGCACGGTTGTGGACTCGCTGCTCGGCCCGGAAATGCGTTCCACGGGCGAAGTGATGGGTATCGACAAGTACTTCGACACTGCCTTCGCCAAGTCCCAGGCCGCCGCCAACAGTGCCCTGCCCACGTCCGGCAAGGTGTTCGTTTCCGTGGCCAACCGGGACAAGCGTTCCATCATCATGCCGGTGAAGCTGCTGGTAGATCTGGGCTTCGAAATCCTCTCCACGGGAGGTACCGCCGAAGTGCTGCGGCGCAACGGCATCCAGTCCACCACCGTGCGCAAGGTCGCCGAAGGCCGCGGCCCCGACGGCGAAGGCACCATTGTGGATCTGATTACCGAAGGTGCCATCGGCCTGATCCTGAACACCCCCTCGGGCGGACAGGCACGCGGCGACGGCTACGAGATCCGCGCCGCCGCAACCTCCGTAGGCACCCCGGTCATCACCACCGTGTCCGAATTCGGCGCGGCGATCCAGGCCATCGAAGCCATGCGCCAGTACGAGTGGGACGTCACCAGCCTGCAGGAGCACGCCCTGAAGCTGAAGGCCGCCGTCGATGCCTGACGCCGCCGCTGCCGGATCTGCCGCGTCCTTCGGGACGCGGCTGCGGTCCGCCATGCAGAAACACGGACAGCTGTGCGTGGGCATCGATCCGCATCCGGCCTTGCTGGAATCCTGGGGATTGAACGACGACGCCGATGGGCTGGAACGCTTTTCCCTCACCGTGCTGGAGGCGGTGGGGGAGGGCGTTGCCGCGCTCAAGCCGCAGGTGGCGCTCTTCGAGCGCCACGGTTCGCGCGGCCTTGCGGCCCTTGAGAAGCTTCTCGCCGCCGCAGCGGCGGCCGAGGTGCTGACTATTGCCGACGCTAAACGCGGCGATATCGGCTCGACCATGGCCGCGTACGCCCACGCTTGGCTTGCGGACGGCTCGCCGCTTGCCGCGGACGCCGTGACGCTGAGCCCGTACCTGGGCTACGAGTCGTTGCGGCCGGCCCTTGATCTGGCTGCCGGGACGGGGCGCGGCGTGTTCGTGCTGGCCCTGACGTCGAATCCCGAAGGTGCCAGCGTCCAGCATGCCGGCGGCGCGGATTCCGTTGCCCGCCGGATTGTGGAGGCCGCGTCAGCTGACAATGCGGCCGCGGACCGCGACGGCACGCTGGGGTCCGTCGGCCTCGTAGTGGGTGCCACGGTTGCCGACGCGCCTGCGCAGCTGGGCCTGGATCTGGCCGCGCTCAACGGACCGGTCCTGGCGCCCGGTCTCGGTGCCCAGGGTGCCACCGGCGCGGACCTGCGCCGCACCTTCGGCCGGGCCTACGGCAATGTGCTGGCGACTTCGAGCCGGGAAATCCTCAGGGCCGGACCGGACCCGCAGGGCCTGCGTTCGGCGGTCGAGAGCACGCTGGAAATGCTGGCGGACTGAGCTCTACAGGGATCGGGCTCCGGGGAGGATTGATTTTCCCGGGCGCTAGCGGATAGGTTCAGTGCAAGCTGATTACTTCCTAGCCGCGGCTGCGGCCAGCGATACGATGTGGAGAAGCCTGTGAGCCTGAAACCGCTGTCGGACACTGAACGCACTGCAGCCCGAAACAAGGCCACCGCGGCCAGAGCCGAGCGTGCCGAGATCAAGGCCAGGCTCAAAGACGGCCGGGTCAGCGTGGCCGAGGTCATCGATACGGCGAAGAACGTTGAATCGATCGGCAGGCTTCGGGTTGTCGAATTGCTCGAGGCGCTGCCGGGCATCGGCAAGGTCCGCGCCGCGGCCATAATGGAAAGCATCGGAATCGCCCCCACCCGGCGGGTCCGGGGTCTGGGCGTGCACCAGCGCAAGGCCCTGATCGAACTTCTGGAATCACAATAGATCCTGCAACAGATGGAAAGCATGTCTGATAAACCCCGCCTCACCGTCCTGGCCGGTCCCACCGCCGTCGGCAAGGGAACCGTCTCCACCTTCATCCGCGACCATTACCCGCAGGTCTGGCTGTCGGTATCCGCAACCACGCGGGCACCGCGCCCCGGCGAGGTAGACGGGGTCCACTATTATTTCGTATCCGCCGAGGAGTTCGACCGGCTGGTGGCCGATGGCGCCATGCTCGAATGGGCTGTGGTCCACGGGCGCAACCGCTACGGAACCATCCGGCATACCGTGGAGCAGGCGATGGCGGAGGGGAAATCGGTCCTCCTGGAGATTGACTTGCAGGGCGCCCGCCAGGTGAAGGACAGCATGCCCGAGGCGAATTTCGTCTTCCTGGCGCCGCCCAGCTGGGACGAAATGGTCCGCCGTCTGGTGGGCCGCGGCACAGAAACGCCGGAGGAACAGCAGCAGCGGCTGGAAACCGCTAAACTGGAACTTGCTGCCGAATCCGAATTTGACCACACCGTCGTAAATGACGATGTCCGGCGGGCGGCAGAAGAGCTTGTTTCGCTGATGGGGCTTGTGCCGAACCCACGTTAGACCGTGACCGTCAGCGAAGCAGATACCTACAGAATTTTTGGAGAATAAGTGTCGACTAACCTCGAAGGCATCATTAATCCGCCGATCGACTCCCTGCTGGAGACGACGGACTCGAAGTATGCCCTGGTGATCTACGGCGCAAAGCGCGCCCGCCAGATCAACGCTTACTACTCGCAGCTGCATGAGGGCCTGTTCGAGTATGTTGGCCCGCTGGTGGACACCAAGCTGAACGAGAAGCCGCTGTCCATCGCCCTGCGCGAGATCAACGAGGGCCTGCTGGTTTCCAAGCCGATCGAACCGGCTGCAGAGTAGCAACAGCCAACAACTTAACACGGTAACGGAGCAGGAATGCGGATCATTTTAGGCGTAGGCGGCGGGATCGCCGCCTACAAGTCCGCATCCCTGCTCCGGCTGTTTAAGGAAGCCGGACACCAGGTCACCGTGGTTCCGACCGAGGCCGCCGAGAAGTTCGTCGGACGCGCGACCTGGGAAGCACTCTCCGGCCAGCCGGTGTCTACCACCGTCTTCGACGCGGTGGACACCGTGAACCATGTGCGGCTGGGCCAGGATGCTGACCTGGTGGTGGTGGCTCCTGCCACCGCGGACGTTCTTGCCCGTGCCGCCGCTGGCCTTGCCGATGACCTGCTCACCAATACGCTGCTGATGGCCCGGGGACCGGTAGTTTTCGTGCCGGCCATGCACACCGAAATGTGGCAGCATCCGGCAACGCAGACAAATATCGCCACCTTGCGCGGCCGCGGAACCCTCGTCATGGATCCGGCCGTCGGCAGGCTGACCGGCAAGGACACCGGACCGGGCCGGTTGCCGGAGCCGGAGGAAATCTTCGACTTCGCCCTTGCGCAGCTCGACGAAAGCCGGCCGGCCGCAGGCACCACCATGCTGCTGGGCAAGCGTGTGGTCATCACCTCCGGCGGAACCCGCGAACCGCTGGATCCGGTACGCTTCCTGGGCAACCGCTCGTCGGGAAAGCAAGGCGTAGCGTTGGCACGGGCCGCGGCAGCTGCCGGCGCCGAGGTCGAGCTTGTCGCTGCCCACATGGATGTTGCCCCGCCTGAGGGCGTCAAGACTACGCGGGTGGAGACTGCCCTGCAGTTGCGGACGGCGACGCTTGAAGCGTCGGCGCGTGCCGACGTCGTTATTATGGCTGCCGCCGTTGCTGACTTCCGTCCCGCGGAGGCAGCCGAAACCAAGATCAAGAAGCGCGACGACGCCGCGGATCCGGTCATCACCCTGGTGCGCAACCCGGACATCCTGCAGGAAATTGTGCAGGTCCGGCGCGACAGCGGAACGGGTCCGGCACTGATCGTCGGCTTTGCCGCTGAAACCGGGGACAGCAGCAGCGACGTGTTGGGCTATGCACGCCAGAAGCTGGCCCGCAAGGGCTGCGACCTGCTGGTGCTGAACCAGGTGGGCCGGGATCTGGTGTTCGGCCAGGACCAGACCGCCATCAGCATTCTTGATAATTCCGGCGCTGACCCGCAGGTGGCGACCGGCAGCAAGGACACCGTGGCTCGGACCATCATCGAACGGGTCGCCGCGGAGCTCGTCTCCTGACCATTCCGCCCCCGCGCCTGTTGACAGGCGCGGCAGCTGCGGCTTAAGACCAAGTAAGGTATGTCTGTGACTTCTTCTGCTTCCCCCCTGCGGCTTTTTACCTCCGAGTCCGTCACGGAAGGGCACCCGGACAAGATCTGCGACCAGATCTCGGACGCCATTCTCGATGCGCTGCTCCGCGAAGATCCGGACTCGCGTGTCGCCGTGGAGACACTCGCCACAACGGGGTTGGTCCACGTGGCCGGCGAAGTGACGACCCAGGGCTACGTTGAGATCCCGCAGATCGTCCGCGAGACCATCCTGAACATCGGCTACAACTCTTCCGACAAGGGCTTCGACGGCGCCCGCTGCGGTGTCTCCGTGTCCATCGGCCAACAGTCGACGGACATCGCGTCCGGCGTGTTCAATTCACTGGAAGGCCGCGAGGGTACGCAGCAGGACGACTATGACGCCCAGGGCGCCGGCGACCAGGGCATCATGTTCGGCTATGCCAGCGACGAGACCGAGGTGTTCATGCCGGCACCGATCTGGTTGGCGCACCGGCTTTCCGAGAAGCTGACGGAAGTCCGCAAGGACGCCACGCTGCCGTACCTGCGGCCTGACGGCAAGACGCAGGTCACCGTAGGGTACGACGGCGATAAGCCGGTTTCCGTTGACACCGTGGTTATCTCGAGCCAGCACGAAGCCGGCGTGGATCTCGACCACCTGCGGGCGGACCTGTCCAAGTACGTCATTGAACCGGTGCTGGCGAACTCGAACCTGGACGTTTCCGACGTCCGCCATATTCTGAATCCGGGCGGAGAGTTCGTCATCGGCGGCCCGGTGGGGGATGCCGGACTGACCGGACGCAAGATCATTGTGGACACCTACGGTGGAATGGCCCGCCATGGCGGCGGCGCGTTCAGCGGCAAGGATCCGTCCAAGGTGGACCGCTCGGCAGCCTACGCCATGCGCTGGGTGGCCAAGAACGTCGTGGCTGCCGGCCTGGCCCGCCGGGCCGAAATCCAGATCGCCTACGCCATTGGAATGGCACGGCCGGTCGGGATTTATGTGGAGACGTTCGGCACCGAGACCGTGGATCCGCTGCGCATCGCCGACGCCGTCCAGGAAGTCTTCGACCTGCGGCCGCTGGGCATCATCAACGACCTGCAGCTCAAGCGTCCCATTTACCTGCAGACTGCGGCGCACGGGCATTTCGGCCGCGAGCAGGAAGACTTCACCTGGGAACGCACGGACCGGGCCGAGGCGCTGCGCAGTTACTTCAACGCCTGATTCCAGCGTGACAGACGGATCAACCCCACGGGACGAGGCCGTCCAGCTGTCGCTGCTGCAGGGATTCGCCTCGCCTGCCAAACCTCGCGGCGCGACGGTACCGGCCGGCGAGAACCCGGTGGCCGAGGTACTGATCGAGTCCGCGGTGCCGCATCTGGACCGCGTCTTCGACTATCTTGTTCCGCAAGAGGCCGCCGCGGAGGCTGTCCCGGGGGCACGCATCAAAGCCCGTTTCGGCGGGCAGGAGATCAGCGGCTACATCACCGGGCGCAAGTCCGAAGCCGCCGAGGGCGTCCGGCTCAGCCCGCTGGCGAAGGTGGTTTCCGCCCAGCCTGTCCTGACCCCGGAGCTGCTGGAGCTGGCGGGAGCGCTGGCCAGGCGGTACGCCGGCACGCTCAGCGACGTCATCCGCGCTGCTATCCCACCGCGGGTGGCCAAAGTAGACAAGGAGTTCGCGGCAGCGGGCCGGCTCCTGCCCGGGGCGCCGCCGGGGGAGGAGCAGGAGCAGGCGGACGAGCCGGGTCTGGAAGCCGGCGCCGTCAGTACGCCAGCGGATGCTGCGGACCCGGCGTTATGCTTTGCCGGCTACCGCAGTGCTGCGGCGTTTCTGGCCCATCTGGCCGCCGGAGAGTCGCCCCGGGCGGTACTTTCGAGCCATAAGTCCTACGGGCCGGCATCATGGACTCGCCAGCTGGCAGCGGCCGTGGCGGCGACGCTGACCAGCGGACGCGGTGCACTGGTGGTGGTCCCCGATGCCAAGGATCTTGACCTGCTGGGCGAGGCGCTCGAGGCGACGATCGGCGCCGAGGCGTTCGTGCGGCTGAGCGCCGATGACGGTCCGACCCCGCGCTACCGGAACTACCTGAAGCTGCTGCACGGTACCGTCAAGGTCGCGATCGGCACCCGGTCCGCAGCCTACGCCCCCGTCCGTGAGCTGGGCCTGGTTGCGATCTGGGACGACGGCGATGATCTGTACGTCGAACAACGCGCCCCCTACCAGCACACGCGCGAGGTCCTGCTGCTGCGCGCGGAGCAAACCGGCTGCGCCGCCTTGCTGGCCGGGATTGCCCGCAGCACGGAGAGCCAGCGGCTTGTTGAAACCGGCTGGGCCCAGCCGCTGCAGGCTGACCGGCCGGCGTTGCGTGCCCTCACGCCCCGGGTAGTCAACACCGCCGATACGTTCCAGCAGGAACGCGATCCGCTGCTCCGCCATGCCAGGCTTCCACAGGCGGCGTGGCGGGCAGCCAGGGAAGGACTTGAACACGGGCCTGTCCTGGTGCAGGTCGCGCGTACAGGCTTCTCGCCGGCCATGGCCTGCCAGGACTGCCGCACACCGGCCCGCTGCACGGAATGCCAGGGACCGCTGGGACAAGCCGGTCACGGAACAGCGCTGACCTGCCGGTGGTGCGGCCGGCTCGCCGCCCACTGGCGCTGTGGCGTTTGCGGTTCGGGCAGACTGCGGGCACTGGTCATCGGGGCCTCGCGAACAGCAGAGGAGCTTGGCCGTGCCTTTCCCGGGGCCACAGTCATCTCTTCAGCGGGTGACCATGTGAAGGCCACGGTCAAGGCCAGCAAAGCGGTGGTAGTAGCGACGCCCGGGGCGGAGCCGGCGGTCGCCGGCGGATATGCGGCGGCTCTGCTGCTCGACGGGAACTCGCTGCTGAGCCGTGAGTCCCTGCGCGCTCCCGAAGATGCCCTGCGCCGCTGGTTCACGGCCGCATCGCTGGTCCGTCCGGCAGCGGAGGGCGGGACAGTGGTGATCACGGCCGACCATGACGCGGTCGTCGGGCAGCTGGTGCGTTGGGACCCAGCCGGGGCCGCTTCACGGGAGCTCGCGTTGCGCCGTGAACTGCAGCTGCCTCCCGCGCTCAGGATCGCCGCCATTACCGGTTCGACCGCCGGAATCGAGACGTTTATGTCCGGGCTGGAACTCCCCGGCGACGTCCGTACGGTGGGACCCACAGAGCTGGAGAATTACGGTGCCCCGGCCGGACACCACCGTCTGCTGTTGTTCTTCAGCTACCAGCAGGGGAATACCGTGACCGGAGCCCTCCGGGCCAGAAAGGCGGCCGTCTCCGCCAAGCGGTTGGCGGAACCAGTCCAGGTCCGCTGCGACGGCCTGGATCTGCTCTAACGGGCCCGGCGCCTGGCCAGCACCTCTTCGGCCGCCGCGATCAGCTGCGCTGCCGAGCTGTCCCAGTCATACTCCGCGGCGCGGAGCACCCCCTCGGCCGATGCACGACGACGCCGTTCCGGATCCTCCAGTTCCCGGACGGCGGCGGCGAAGGCTTCAGGATCGTCCGGATCCACATGCAGCGCCACGTTTTCGGCGACCTCCCGGAAGATGGGAATGTCGCTGGCGATGACGGGTGTCCCCGCGGCCATGGCCTCGATCAGCGGCAACCCGTAGCCTTCGTCCCTGGACAGCGTGACCAGCGCCGAGGCCTGGTGCAGGAGGCGCAGGTAATCGCCGTCGGAAATCCCGTTGTGGAACACCAGCTGTGCTGCATCCGCCGCACGGCCCGCCAGCTCTTCGCGCCTCGGCCCTTGGATGGGGCTGAGCAGATGCAGCCGGTAGCCGGGAAGCAGCGCCATCGCATCGATGAGTGTCTCCACGTTCTTGTAGGGCATGTAGGAACCCATGTAGAGCAGGTCCTTGCCCACGGCCGCCGACGGATCCCGCGGTGATCCCAGCGGCTGGGCGGCATTGGATACGATCCGGACATCGCGCCGGGTGAGCCGGGTCTGCTGCAGCAGCGACCGGGTGGTCCGGCTGATGGTCGCAACGGCGTCGGCGCGGTTGAGCAGCAGGCGCTGCGGCCAGTAGGCCTTGTGGTAAGCGCGCCACAGCAGCCTGACCGGCAGCGGCAAAAATCCCGGCGGCCTGGGGTGCCGGTAATAGATCAGGTCGTGGATGGTCAGAATCAGGCCGTAGCGCCTGCCGAAGCTGCCCATGGTCTGCATGGGACAAAAAACGACGTCGGCGCCCAGTTTATTAATCCGGCGCGCCACGAGGAGCTCGGCAGGGGAGAGGGGACTGTTGATCTTGACCCACGGGACATCGGCGGGCAGGAACTGCAGCTGCCGTTCGTCGTTGATGAGCATCAGCACCTCGGTCAGTTTGGAGGCAGCCGAGATCAGATTGGAGCCGTAGCGGCTGATGCCGTCCAGCTGGTCGGTGCGGGTATAACGGGCGTCGATGACAAGCTTCACCGCTCCAGCCCCTCGAGGAACTCGCTGATCATGGCGGCCGCAACATCAGGCGCCTCGTAGTGGATGAGGTGGCCCACGCCGTCGATCATTTCCAAGTGGCTGTCCGGCAGCTGCGCCGCCAGCTGCTGCTGGCTGTCCACGGAGCCCAGATCGTCCTTCCGGCCGGCGATCAGGAGCACCGGCAGCTCCAGCCGCGGCGCGACCTCAAGGACGTCGTGGGAAATGGAGGCCCGGAACGCCTCGAGGACCACGTCCCGGTTGGCGAAGGCGCTGAAGTAGGCATCGTGCTGTCCATGGATGTACCGGCGCAGCTGCCGGTCCCTGGTCTTGGCCATCATGATGCTCATAACCCGGACAATCACCGGGTGCTGAAGCAGGCGCATTCCTGGCTTTTCGGGCAGCTTCGCCGCGAGGAAATAGTAGAACTCCGCGAGCCGTGAAGCCACCGCCTTCGGGCCCTTGAGGGCCGGTTCGCTGATCGGATTGATCAGCACGGCTGCCCGGAACGAACCCGGTTGCCCCGCCAGCAGATGGCTGACAATAATCGAGCCGAACGAATGGCCGAGAATGACGGTGTCCGGCCCCAGCTCCAGCGCAGCTGCAAAGTCCGCCACGAAGTGCGCGTAGCTTTCCACGCTGTGCAGGCGCCCCGAGAATGGTGCGGAGGCGCCGAAGCCGGGCAGATCGGGGGAGATGATCCGCTGCCCGGGGAGCGACTGGGCGACCAGTTCCAGGCCATGGTGGTCGCCACGGAAGCCGTGCACGACCAGAATGTCGGATTTACCATTCGGGGTCTGGGCCGGGTACTCCCAGTAGGCTACTTCGCCCGAGTCGAGATCGAGGGCACGGCGGACGGCACGGTCTTTGGTGGCAGGCACGGTCTAGTTCACCTTGTCTGGGTGGGAGCCGATGCGGCCGTTCCGCTCGAGTCCGCGGAGCCGCTGCATGGCTGCGGGCTCGAGCGAGAAGTCCCATACCCTGAAGTTCTCCTGGATCCGCTGCTGTGAGCTAGCCTTCGGGATGGCCACATTGCCCAGCTGCAGGTGCCAACGCAGCACTATCTGGGCCGGAGTCCTGCCCAGCTCCTGAGCCAGTTCCGCGACCACCGGGTCCGACAGCACTTTCCCCCGCCCCAGCGGGCTCCAGGCGACTGTCCGGATTCCGTGGGCAGCGTGCAACTCCCGCAGCTGCTCCTGCTGGAGCCACGGATGCAATTCGATCTGATTGACCGCCGGCACCACGTCGCAGTTTTTCAACAATTCTTCAAGATGGGCCGGTTGGAAGTTGGAAACGCCAATGGCCCGAACACGTCCCTCATGGTAGAGGCGTTCCAGGGCGCGGTAAGTTTCCACATACAGTGCCCGTTCCGGCTGCGGCCAATGGATCAGATACAGGTCGAGGTAGTCGAGCCCAAGCATGGCCAGCGATGCGTCGAAGGCACGCATTGCCGCGTCGTAGCCGTGGCTGTCATTCCATAGTTTGCTGGTGACGAAAATGTCGTCGCGGCTGAATTCCGGTTCCTCGGCAAGGAACCGGCGGAGTGCCTCACCGACTCCGGCCTCATTGGCGTACAGGGCGGCAGTGTCGAAATGCCGGTAGCCGGATTCCAATGCTTGATAGCACAATCCGGCGGCGTCCTGCGGCGGAACTTTGTACAGGCCGAAGCCCAGCTGGTCCATCAGGACGCCGTTGTTCAGCGCCGTTTTATCTGCCGTTCCCATATACAAGACTCTACCGAGCAATGCCGGCATCGGCGGCCAACCACGGCCGTAAAAGAGACGCATCGGCCTGGTAGGAATTGACCTCCACCAGCAGCAGGGCTAGGTTCGAGCCCAATCGGTGCTGCCCTCCCGGCACCGCGTCCTGTCCGAGGGAAGAGGTCCCGCTTTGTCCGACTACATTCTGGCGATCGACCAGGGGACCACGTCCTCACGGGCCATCATTTTCGACCGGGCCGGACAAATGGTTTCGACCGGCCAGAAGGAACACCGGCAGATTTTTCCACAGCCAGGCTGGGTGGAACATGATGCCGTGGAAATCTGGGACAACGTCCGCGAGGTCATCGGCAACGCGCTGGCCCGTGCCAATCTGACCCGCCACAATATTGCCGCCGTTGGCATCACCAACCAGCGCGAAACGACCGTGGTGTGGGACCGGAACACCGGCAAACCGGTTTACAACGCCATCGTGTGGCAGGATGTGCGCACCCAGCCCATCTGCGACGCCTTGGCCGCTGACGGCGGCGCCGACCGGTTCAAAGCAGCTACCGGGCTGCCGCTTTCGCCGTACTTCGCCGGAACGAAGCTGAAATGGATTCTGGACAATGTGGAGGGCGCCCGGACCAAGGCCGACGCCGGCGACCTCCTTTTCGGCACCACCGACAGTTGGGTGCTGTGGAACCTGACGGGAGGAACGGACGGCGGAGTCCACGTCACGGACGTCACGAACGCCTCCCGGACGCTGTTCATGGACTTGAAGACGCTTGCCTGGGACCAGTCCATCCTCGAAGCGTTCGGTGTGCCGGCTTCTCTGCTCCCGGAAATCAAGTCTTCGGCCGAGGTGTACGGAACGGTCCATGGCTCCCAGCTGCTGCGGCACGTCCCCGTTGCGGGGATTCTTGGCGACCAGCAGGCGGCGACTTTCGGGCAGGCAGCTTTCGACGCCGGGGATGCCAAGAACACTTACGGCACCGGCTGTTTTGTCATCGTCAATACCGGCAGCGATATCGTCGAATCCGCAAACGGCCTGCTGACCACAGTGGCCTACAAGATTGGCGACGGCGCGCCGTGTTACGCCCTTGAAGGCTCGATAGCTGTTGCTGGGTCCCTGGTTCAGTGGCTGCGGGACAACCTGGGCATCATCGGTTCGGCCGCGGAAGTTGAGGAGCTGGCCTCCTCCGTACCCGACAGCGGCGGCGCGTACTTCGTGCCGGCATTTTCCGGTCTCTTTGCTCCCTACTGGCGTGCCGATGCGCGCGGGGCCCTGGTGGGGCTGACGCGGTTCGTCACGAAGGCACACATCGCCAGGGCCGCCCTGGAGGCCACCGCGTTCCAGACCCGTGAGGTACTGGAAGCGGTCAACGCGGATGCGGCCGTTCCGCTTGCGGAATTGAAGGTCGACGGCGGGATGGTAGCCAACGATGCGTTGATGCAGTTCCAGGCAGACATTCTCGGTGTCCCGGTCATCCGGCCCAAGGTCGCCGAAACCACGGCATTGGGCGCGGCCTACGCAGCCGGGCTGGCCACAGGGTTCTGGCAGGACCTTGCCGAACTGCGGTCGAACTGGGCCGAGGACCGCCGCTGGAAACCGCAGCTGGACTCCTCCGAGCGGGACCGGCAGCTGCGGTTATGGAAGAAGGCGGTAACCCGCACTTTTGACTGGGTGGATGAGGACGTGCGCTGAACCTGATCCGGCCGGGCGGTGCCAAGGGAAGCCTCCGGCTGATCTGCGGTAAAGTAATTCCATGTCCGCACTTCTGCTTAGCTAGCCGCACCTACGGAACACTTCCGTAACGTGCGGCCGCCCCTCCCGTGTCGAGGGGCTTTTGTGTGTCTAAGCGGCAACCACCGGGAGTGCGCCGTAGCAACCAAGAGGACGAGGACAAGTCAACGTGAGTACGCAGTCTGGTACCGAACCGAACGAGTACAGTTTTTCCGCCATGGAGGCCAAATGGCCTGCCGTCTGGGAAGAGCTCGGCGTCTTCAAGGCCGTTGACGACGGCTCGAAGGAACGCCGTTACGTGCTGGATATGTTCCCCTATCCCTCGGGTGACCTTCACATGGGCCACGCCGAGGCGTTCGCCATGGGCGACGTCGTCGCGCGCTACCTGCGGCTGAAGGGCTACGACGTCCTGCACCCGATCGGCTGGGATTCCTTCGGCCTGCCGGCGGAAAATGCGGCTATCAAGCGCAACGCGCACCCCTCCGAATGGACGTACGCCAACATCGAGACACAGGCGGCCTCCTTCAAGCGCTACGCCATCAGCGCCGACTGGTCCCGGCGGCTGCACACTTCCGACGCGGACTACTACCGCTGGACGCAGTGGCTGTTCCTGCGGTTCTACGAGCGCGGATTGGCCTACCGGAAGAACTCGCCGGTCAACTGGTGCCCGAAGGACCTGACGGTGCTGGCCAACGAACAGGTTGTCAACGGTGCCTGTGAACGATGCGGTACGCCGGTCACCAAGAAGAGCCTGAACCAGTGGTACTTCAAGATCACGGAGTACGCCGACCGGCTGCTGGATGACATGGACGAGCTGAAGGGCCATTGGCCTGAGCGTGTGCTGGCCATGCAGCGCAACTGGATCGGCCGGTCCGAAGGTGCCCACGTCAACTTCAAGATCGAGCCCGCGGACGGCCGGGATGCCAAGGACGTCACCGTCTTCACGACCCGCCCGGACACGTTGCACGGCGCGACGTTCTTCGTCGTTGCCGCGGATGCCCATCTGGCCCTGGACCTTGTCACGCCCGAACAGCACGATGCGCTGATGGACTACCGCGAAAAGGTCAAGGCTCTCTCCGATATCGAACGCCAGTCCACCGACCGGGAGAAGACCGGCGTCTTCCTCGGCCGTTATGCCATCAACCCCTTGAACGGCGAGAAACTGCCGGTCTGGGCGGCCGACTACGTGCTGGCGGACTACGGCACCGGTGCGATCATGGCTGTTCCCGCACATGACCAGCGCGACCTGGACTTCGCCAAGACCTTCGACCTGCCCGTGCGGGCGGTTCTGGACACCGGTGAGGAAGATCCCGCGGTCAGCGGGACCGCCACCACGGGCGAAGGCAGCCTGATCAACTCGGGCGAGCTTAACGGCCTGTCCAAGGAAGAGGGCATTGCCAAGGCCATCGACATTGTCGAGGCGGCGGGCACCGGCGAGAAGACGGTCAACTACCGGCTCCGCGATTGGCTGCTCAGCCGCCAGCGCTTCTGGGGCGCGCCCATCCCCATCATCCACTGCGCCGAATGCGGCGAAGTTCCGGTTCCGGACAACCAGCTTCCGGTGCGGCTGCCCGAAGACCTGCGCGGCGAAGCACTCTCACCCAAGGGCACATCGCCCCTGGCCGCCGCCGCGGACTGGGTCAATGTTGACTGCCCGAACTGCGGACGCGCCGCCACCCGGGATACGGACACCATGGATACCTTCGTGGATTCCTCCTGGTACTACCTTCGCTTCGCGTCGCCGGACTACACCGAAGGGCCCTTCGACGTCGAAGCGGTCAACAAGTGGCTGCCGGTCGGACAGTACGTGGGCGGCGTCGAGCACGCCATCCTGCACCTGCTGTACAGCCGGTTCTTCACCAAGGTGCTCAAGGATCTCGGGCTGGTGGACTTTGACGAGCCGTTCAGCTCCCTGCTGAACCAGGGCCAGGTCCTCAACGGCGGCAAGGCCATGAGCAAGTCTCTGGGCAACGGTGTGGACCTCGGCGAACAGCTCGATAAGTTCGGTGTCGACGCCATCCGCCTGACCATGATTTTCGCCTCACCGCCGGAGGACGACGTCGACTGGGCCGACGTTTCCCCGTCGGGTTCGGCTAAATTCCTGGCCCGTGCTTGGCGGTTGGGCCAGGACGTGACTTCCCCCGTCGGCGCCGATCCGGCCGACGGCGACCGCGCGCTGCGCTCGGTGACCCACCGGACCATCGCCGACGCCGCCGAACTGCTGGACAACCATAAGTTCAATGTGGTCATCGCCCGCCTCATGGAGCTGGTCAATGCCACCCGCAAGGCGATCGACAGCGGTGTCGGCGGCGCCGATCCCGCCGTCCGGGAAGCTACGGAAGCGGTTGCCATTGTGCTGAGCCTCTTCGCTCCGTACACGGCAGAGGACCTCTGGGCAGCGCTCGGGCACGAGCCCTCGGTTGCAGCAGCCAGCTGGCCGGCGGTCGACGAGCAGCTGCTGGTCCAGGCCACGGTTACCGCCGTCGTCCAGGTCCAGGGCAAAGTCCGGGACCGGCTGGAAGTTGCCCCTGACATCAGCGAAGAGGAGCTCAAGGCCAAGGCCTTGGCATCGGAACAGGTGGTCAAAACGCTCGACGGACGCAGCGTCCGCACGGTCATCGTCCGGGCACCCAAACTGGTCAATATCGTCCCGGCCTAAGGACGGCTGACAATGTCATGGCTTGAGGAGCTGGTGCAGCGGTCACGGCAACTGCTGCACCAGGCTGGCCGCAAGCCGGACGAGGCGTCCGGAGGGCCCCGCGTCGCCGTCGTGACGGATTCGGCAGCCTCGCTGCCGGTGGAGTGGGCAGCCGAACCGGAAACCGCGGACTGGCTGCGGATCGTCCCGATGCCGGTGATGATTTCCGGCCAGATCTATGGCGAGGGCGTGGACGATGTCCCCGCCGTGCTGACCATCGGGCTGGCTGAAGGCAAGGAAGTCAAGACCTCCAGGCCGTCGCCAGGCCTCTTCACCCGGACCTACGAGGAACTGCAGCGGCAGGGCTTCGACGCTATTGTCTCCATCCACCTCTCGGGATCCCTGTCCGGTACCGTGGAAGCCGCGGCGCTGGCTGCGGCAGAGGTCGATATCCCGGTGGAGATCGTCGACACCCGGTCGGTGGCGATGGCGGAGGGCTTTGCCGTTGTCGCCGCGGTGCTGGCGGCGCAGGACGGTGCGGAGGTATCCGCGGTGGCGGAACGGGCCCGGGAAGCGGCGGCAGCGGCCGACGTCCTCTTCTATGTTCCCAGTCTGGACCAGCTGCGCCGGGGCGGGCGGATCAATCCGGCCGCCGGGTTCTTCGGGTCGCTGCTGGCCATCAAACCCATTCTCACCATCCGCGACGGTGCCATCGCGGAGGTGGAAAAAATCCGGACCGCTTCCAAGGCGCTGGTCCGGATGCAGCAGCTGGTGGTCCGGCGAATCGAGGAACTCGAGTATTCACCACAACTGGCTGTCCATTATTTTGGCAATGAGGCAGAGGCCAGGTCGCTGGCCGAAGAGCTCAGTCCCCATGTCGGTGATGAAATCCTGGTCACCGCAGTACCGTCGGTGCTGGCCGCGCATGCCGGACTGGGTGTCCTTGCCGTCGTCATAGGACCCGCCATGCCCGAGCCGGTGTCCTGATCTCCACAGTGTGGGCCGGGACGCTCCTGTCCACAAGGTGCAGGAGCGTCCTGCCCGGCCGGTGATTTCCTCCATAGCGTAGTCCCATGGGCCGCCACCGCTGGGGAACAGCCGCCACAGAAGCCAGCCACGGCCTCAAAATATCTGCCCGGCGCCCGCGTCTGCGGGTGGCACTTGGCGCAGCGCTGATTGCTGCAGGCCTGGCCTTCGGCTACGCTTTGGTGCTGCTCCTGACGGCAGATACGCACAGAGAAGAGAGCGATGTACTGCTCTCTCTACCCGTCACGAGTTCCGCACCGGTGGCCGGACCGAGTGGAGAAGGGCAGGGCGCGGAGCAGGCCGCCGAGCCATTGCCCTCGGCCGCGGCAAACGAGGAAGCTGATTCTGCAGGGGCGGCGGCCGATCCAGGGAACGCAGCGCAGATCATTGTCCATGTCGCTGGCGCCGTCGGGCGTCCGGGGATTGTCCGCCTACCGGCGTCGGCGCGGGTATTTGAAGCACTGGAAGCCGCGGGAGGTGCCAGCGAGGACGCCGAACTGGCATCCCTGAACCTGGCTGCGCCGCTCACGGATGGTCAACAGGTCTTCGTTTCCTCCCCCGAGCACCAGTCCGCCTCCGGCAGCAACGGGACCGCAGGGGGTCCCGAGGGCGGTGCCGTTGGAGCAGAAGACCAGCCCGCAGCCAAGATCAATCTCAACACCGCCTCGCTGGAAGAACTTGAGACGCTGCCCCGGGTCGGGCCCGTTCTGGCTCAACGGATCATCGACTTCCGCGAGCAGCATGGAAGCTTCGGCCGGCCCGAAGACCTGGATGCAGTGCCGGGCATCGGCGAAGTCATGCTCGCAAGCCTCGTGGACTTGGTCACCGTATGAGCCCGGCACCGCCCTGGCAGCACTATGCGCGGGCCGCACGCGAAATGGCTGGCGAAACGGTCAAGGAGGCCACCAGCGACGCAGGCCCCACACGAAAACGAAGCTTGAAAGCGTGGTTGTTCCGGGGAGAGGCTGCAAGTGGTGCCGCCGCGGCTAAAGGACTGCGACCGGGAGTTGGAGAAAACGGCCCCAGCGCGGTCCGGCTCGATCTAAGATTAGCCGCTGCGGCGGCAACCTGCTGGCTGGTGTCGCTTATTTTGCTGCGGCTACCGGCCGCCGTGGCCTTGACCTGCGCAGGCGTGGGCTTGGGCACGGTGACAGTTCTCCTGCTGGCCGGGCTACGCCGACGTCGGCGGAAGTCTCTGCCGGCGGTCAGTGGCACACTGTTCCTGCTGGTATGCATTGCCGGGTTGCTGGCACTGGTCATCGGCGTCAAACAAACGGAACGGGTCAGCGGGCCGATTGGGCCCGCCATCGAGGCCGGAGCGTACGTCACAGCCGAACTAACGGCCCTCTCGGACGCCTCGCGCTCGACGAAGCCGTCGATGTTCGGCTCCGGTCCACGGTATCTCGTCACCGCCGAAATCACCGAGGCATCCCATGGGGGACGGAAATTCGAGGCTGCAACTCCGGTGCTTGTCATCGGTAACCAGACATGGCAGACAGTCCGCTACGGGGATCGTTTGCACGCCGCTGGAACCCTGGCACCGATGGAACCAGGGTCGTCGGAAACTGCCATGCTGAGTGCCTCAACGGCCCCCGCTGTGACATCGACGCCGGCGGCTGCTGAGGCGGTCAACACGCTCCGGAGCTTATTCGTCGAACACACCCGGAGTCTGCCGCCGGATGCGCGCGGACTGCTGCCAGGAATGGTGTTCGGCGACAGAGAACAGCAGACCGACGATTTGGAGGAGGCCATGCGCCGTACCGGCCTGACGCATCTCATGGCGGTCAGTGGAGCAAACTGCAGTTACCTGCTTGGATTCGTCTACCTGCTGGCGACAGCCTGCAGAGCACCCCGCTGGCTCAGTTCAGCACTGGGCATCGTTGCGCTGGCCGGATTTGTGCTGCTGGTGCGACCAGAGCCGAGCGTCCTGCGAGCCGCCGTCATGGGAGCGATAGGCGTGGCTGCACTGGTGTCTGGCCGGCGTCGGGCCTCGCTGTCCTTTCTCGCTCTGGCCGTCATCGTCCTCCTGCTGGCGAATCCATGGCTGGCCGGCGAATACAGTTTCATTCTCTCGGTGCTGGCTACCTTGGGGCTGGTGCTGCTCGGCAGCACATGCTCGCGATGGCTGCAATACTTCATGCCGAAGCTGCTCGCCGATGCGATGGCGATTCCGCTGGCTGCCCAGCTGTTCTGCACACCCGTCCTTGTCCAGCTCCAACCGGAATTGGCCATGTTCTCAATACCGGCCAACATCCTCGCGGCCCCGGTGGTTCCCTTCGTCACCATCGGCGGCATGGTTTCCCTCGCGCTGCTCCCATGGGCGCCACTACCCGGCGGCTGGCTCGTCCACGCGACCGGCTTTCTCACCCTCTGGGTCGCGCAGATCGCCCGGACCTTCTCCGGACTGCCACTGGCCACTCTTCCGTGGCTTGGCGGACCGGCCGGAGCGGTCCTGGCCGCCGCTTCCGCCGTCGGTCTTCTCGCCCTTTTGTGGCTGGCTGCGCAGGGTCGGGACGGTATTTCCTCTCTGTGGTTCAGGGTCGAGCAGGCGACCGGCCACGGCCGTGGCTCCGACCGGCGGTACACCCCTGAACTGCCTGCGTCCGCAAACCACGGGACCCGTGTAGACACGGACCAGGAGGCCAGCCCGGGGAGGGTAACCAGGCGGCTTGCGGTAGCGCGATGGACCGGGAAACAGCGGGTGGGGGCTGCGTTTTGCTCGGCCGCCGTCGTCGGTGGGTTGTTGGGCTGGCTGGTCTCCAGCACGGGCGCGGCCCCGCTGCCGGACCGCTGGGATGCTGTGGTCTGCAACGTCGGCCAAGGAGACGGGCTGGTGATCCGCACAGGTACAGGACAGGCCATGATCATTGATGCCGGTCCTGAACCAGGCGCCATGGATTCATGTCTGGATTCGCTCGGAGTGGAGAGCGTCGGGCTTTTGGTTCTCACGCATATGCACCTGGACCATTACGGTGGCCTGGACGGCGTGCTGGACGGACGTAAGGTGGCCCGGGTAATCGTAGGAAGTTCGAAGAAGGAGTTGCCCGACCTGGTCGAGGACACACTGGCCGAACACGGATTGGATTCTGAGCTTGGCGAGGCTGGGCAGTCCGGCAGGACGGGCAGCGCTTCGTGGCAAATTCTCTGGCCGACGGCTGCACGGAGCGGTGCTTCGGAGAATGATTCGAGTATTGTCATGCTGGTCACAGTCCCTGGCGCCGACGGCGGGGTTCTGCGGATACTGCTGACCGGCGATCTGGAAGAGGAGGCTGCGGCAGATCTGCTCCGGGGCTTGGCTCTTGAGCCGGGCAGCGTGGACATCCTCAAGA
Organism: Arthrobacter crystallopoietes; assembly: GCF_002849715.1. Classification (NCBI taxonomy): domain Bacteria; kingdom Bacillati; phylum Actinomycetota; class Actinomycetes; order Micrococcales; family Micrococcaceae; genus Crystallibacter; species Crystallibacter crystallopoietes. The sequence continues at coordinate 4,117,800 of NZ_CP018863.1, read as the reverse complement.
TCAGCCATCATGGCGCCCGAAACGGTGGGACAGCGATCCTGGACCAGGTGCAGCCGAGAGCGGCGGTCATTTCCGTCGGCAGTGACAATGACTATGGCCATCCTGCGCCCGAGATTCTCTCGGCGCTGGAGCGGCTCCGGATACCCGTTTTCCGGACGGATCAAATCGGTACCATCGTCGTCGATCTCGCCGACGGCAGCCTGGCCGTGCGCCCGGCGGAATGAGCGGATTCCGGCTTGGGAAAATCGGCTGCCCGTGACAATGTTGACTCTGATACTAGGAGGACCTGACCTGTGAATCCACCCCCGGCCCGTCCGGCCGCAGGCAGCAAGACTGCCGGCCGAACTGTTTCCTGGCGCGAAGTTGAACCGGCTCCGGTCGTACTCATCAGTGGGCCGGAAGAATATCTGGCACACCGGGCCAGAGACCGTATTCGTTCGCTGACCCGGGGAATACACCCGGACGTCGAACTCACCACGCTGGAAGCCGCATCCTATGCGTCCGGCCAATTGACTATGATTGCCAGCCCCAGCCTCTTCGGCGAGTCAAAGCTCGTTGAAGTGGACGGAGTTGCGCAGATGAACGACGAATTTCTGGCCGACGCCTTGGTATATCTGCAGGCGCCGGCGGAGGACGTGACCCTGGTGCTGCACCATTCGGGCGGCGTCCGGGGCAAGAAATTACTGGACGCTATCAAGGCCAGCGGGGCACCGGTGGTCGACTGCCAGGCGATGAAGAAGGACTCCGACAAACTGGACTTTGTCCGGCGGGAGTTCAAAGCCGCCCGGCGCGGACTTGATCCGGCGGCCGGTCAAGCCCTGGTCTCGGCCGTCGGTGCGTCCCTCCCGGATCTTGCGGCGGCGTGCGCTCAACTGATCTCGGACGTTCAGGGTACGGTCACGGAAGAGACGGTCGAAAAGTACTACGGTGGCCGGGTGGAAGCCACGGGGTTCAAGGTGGCTGATGCCGCCGTCTCGGGCAGGGGGGCTGTTGCCCTGTCCACGCTCCGTCATGCATTGGCCACGGGCGTGGATCCGGTGCCGATAGTCGCTGTCCTGGCTATGAAACTCCGGCAGATCGCCAAAGTAAAGGGAGCATCAGTCAGCGCTAAAGACGCCGGCTTGGCCCCGTGGCAGTTCGACCAAGCACGTAAGGACGCCAGGAATTGGGATTCGGCTGCGCTGGCTGCCTGCATTCAAATGCTTGCGGAAACAGATGCCCAGGTGAAGGGCGCAGCCCGGGATCCCGAATATGCCGTCGAGCGTGCCGTTACCGTCATCGCAGCGAGCGTTGGCCACTGACTGCCTACCGTTAATGCTGAAGGCCCCCGCCGAATCGGCGGGGGCCTTCATGTCATCGGCTATATTGCCGGTGAGCTTTGAAGCTGCTTCCTAGAGGGCGTTGACCTTCTTGGAGATAGCGGACTTGCGGTTAGCAGCGTTGTTCTTGTGAATAACGCCCTTGCTGACTGCCTTGTCCAGCTTGCGGCTGGCGGTAGCCAGAGCAGCGGTTGCACCGTCCTTGTCGGAGGACTCAATGGCGCTGCCGACTGCGCGGATGGCAGTCTTCAGCTCGGACCGGACAGCGATATTGCGCTGGCGGGCCTTCTCGTTGGTCAGGATGCGCTTCTTCTGGGACTTGATATTAGCCACGTATAAACTCTCTTTGTTGCGGACTGGTCGGTGAGGGCAGTCAGACCGGCCATTGACTGAGCGGCGTGGGGATACCGTAATGGCAGCCGGCCTGAGGTGCCCGTCGACCTGCGCGGACACACAGCTATAAATGTTAGCAGAAAAGCGTCCGGGGCTGCGTCCCCGGCGGAGGCGGCGCGCCGAACACTAATTCCAACCGTGCGTCCGTCTCAACGCTGTCGCCACCTGGGAGAACTCGCGTTCGCCCAGGACAGCCCCCTCGCGCCGGATATCCCGCGGATCCAACTGCAGTACGCGGTCTAGTTTTACCTCGCTGGGCCGTCCCCGGGCGTCCCAGGATCCATCCCCTATATCTACGTAGTCCTCATGGCTGCTTGTTCCGTTGTTCCGGTCCTTGCTGGTCATCATCAATGCCAGCAGCCAGTGGCCGTTACGGCCTATCAGCAGCACCGGCCGGTCTTTGCCCTTGCTGTGGTCCTCTTCGTAAGGAACCCAGGTCCAGACAATTTCGCCAGGATCTGGTTCGCCGTCTGGGCTGGGGGAGTAGGTCACGGAAGCCCTGCCGCGGAAGTCGCCGGGGTAAGGGGCGCTCAGTTCTCCGTGGCCATATTGCGTGGTGCGGCCCGGCCAGCTGTAAGGGGCCCGCCCTCGCCCTGCAGCCGGTGGCCTGGATGTTGACGTGCGCTTGACCGCTCGGACGACTTTTGCGGCACCGCGGAGCAGTCGGCTAATAGTGTTCACGTTGAAAGCCATGCACCAAAACTACCGGGCGAATCCGTACCTGCCGGGAAGAAACAGGGCCTATCTCATGGGAGACTGTTAACTTGGTATCTATCGAAGAGCCATCATCGAAGCCCCGTTAGAGAGTTAGGAAACCGCTGTGTCACCCATGGCCCGCACCGCACCGGTGCCTGCCGCCACAGATCCGGCGATCATCAGGAACTTCTGCATCATCGCCCACATCGACCACGGGAAGTCCACCCTGGCGGACCGGATGCTGCAGTTAACCGGCGTAGTTGAGCAGCGGGACATGAAGGCCCAGTACCTGGACCGGATGGACATCGAGCGCGAACGCGGCATCACCATCAAGTCCCAGGCCGTCCGTCTGCCATGGGAAGTCGACGGCAAGACCTACGCGCTGAACATGATCGACACACCGGGGCACGTGGACTTCACCTATGAGGTGTCTCGGTCCCTGGCTGCCTGCGAGGGCGCTGTTCTGCTCGTCGACGCGGCGCAGGGCATTGAAGCCCAGACGCTGGCGAACCTGTATCTGGCGATGGAGAACGATCTGACCATCATCCCGGTGCTGAACAAAATCGACCTGCCCGCGGCACAGCCTGAGAAGTATGCCCTGGAGCTGGCCAACCTGATCGGCGGCGATCCCGAGGATGTGCTGAAGGTCTCCGGTAAGACCGGTATGGGCGTTGAGGCCCTGCTGGACAAAATTGTCCGCGACCTCCCCGCACCTGTCGGCAATCCCGATGCCCCCGCCCGTGCCATGATTTTCGACTCGGTCTATGACACCTACCGCGGCGTGGTGACCTACGTCCGCGTGGTCGACGGGGAACTCAAGCCCCGCGAACGCATCCAGATGATGTCCACCAGAGCCAGCCACGAACTGCTGGAAATCGGTGTCAGCTCTCCGGAACCGGTACCGTCCAAGGGTCTTGGCGTTGGCGAAGTCGGCTACCTGATCACCGGCGTGAAGGACGTGCGCCAGTCCAAGGTCGGCGACACGGTCACCACCCTGAACAACCCGGCCCCGGAATCCCTCGGCGGCTATGCGGATCCGAAACCTATGGTCTTCTCCGGACTCTACCCGATCGACGGAGCAGATTATCCTGTGCTCCGCGACGCACTGGACAAGCTCAAGCTCAACGATGCGGCGCTGATTTACGAACCGGAAACCTCGGCCGCTCTCGGCTTCGGCTTCCGCGTGGGCTTCCTCGGCCTGCTCCACCTGGAAATCACGCGTGAGCGCCTGGAGCGCGACTTCAATCTGGACCTGATCTCCACCGCGCCCAACGTGGTTTATGAGGTGACCCTCGAAGACAAGAAGGTCATTACGGTCACCAACCCGAGCGAATATCCGGACGGTAAAGTCTCCGAGGTCCGGGAGCCGATGGTTTCGGCCACCATTTTGGCTCCCAACGAGTTTGTTGGCGCCATCATGGAGCTTTGCCAGGGCCGACGCGGCGATATGAAGGGCATGGATTACCTCTCGGAAGACCGGGTGGAGCTTCGCTACCGGCTGCCGTTGGCCGAAATCGTCTTCGACTTCTTCGACCTGCTCAAGTCCAAGACCCGCGGCTATGCCTCCCTCGATTGGAAGGCCGACGGCGAACAAGTCGCGGATCTGGTCAAGGTGGACATCCTGCTGCAGGGCGAACAGGTGGACGCGTTCAGCGCCATCACGCACAAGGACAAGGCCTACAGCTACGGCGTCATGATGACGGGCAAGCTGCGCGAGCTCATCCCTCGCCAGCAGTTCGAGGTGCCCATCCAGGCAGCCATCGGCTCGCGCATCATCGCCCGAGAGAATATCCGTGCCATCCGCAAGGACGTGCTGGCCAAGTGTTACGGCGGCGACATCAGCCGTAAGCGCAAGCTGCTGGAGAAGCAGAAGGAAGGCAAGAAGCGCATGAAGATGGTCGGCCGGGTGGAAGTTCCCCAGGAGGCCTTCATCGCAGCGCTGTCTTCGGACGAATCGAAAGACAAGAGCAAGAAGTAAAACCGAAGTGATCAAGACAACGACGACGGCGGTCACCTGTGCCTAGCGTCCTGCCGCTGGGAGACCCGGCACCGGCCGATGGCTTGCTGCCGCCACAGGCCGCTGCCGGCGCACAGGACAGGGACTTCTGTCTCTACGTCCACATTCCATTCTGCTCGGTGCGTTGCGGGTACTGCGACTTCAATACGTACACTGCCAAGGAGCTCGGCTCAGGTGCGTCGCAGGATGAATACGCCGGTACCCTCAACGCCGAACTCGAGCTGGCGGCCAAGGTGCTGCCCGCATCCGGGCTGCCCCGGCGCCCGCTGTCGACGGTCTTTTTCGGCGGTGGTACTCCTACTTTGCTGCCGGCGTCGGACTTGGCGGCCATTCTGGGCCGGGCGACTGAATTGTGGGGCCTGGCACCGGAGGCCGAAGTCACCACGGAGGCCAATCCGGACTCCGTCACGCCGGAGTCGCTGCAGATCCTTGCTGCGGCGGGATTCACCCGGGTTTCGTTCGGGATGCAGTCCGCAGTGCCCCACGTACTCAAGGTGCTTGACCGTACCCACAATCCGGAACGCGTTCCGCAGGCGGTCCGCTGGGCGCGCGAAGCCGGGCTGCACGTCAGCCTGGACCTGATCTATGGCACCCCGGGGGAGTCGGTTGCCGACTGGGAAGCCAGCCTGGACGCTGCCATCGCCTGCGGACCGGATCATATTTCGGCCTATGCCCTGATTGTGGAGGAGGGCACCAAGCTTGCCGCCCAGATCCGCCGCGGCGAAGTACCCGGAATTGACGACGACGATCACGCCACCAAATATGAACTCGCCGAGGGGCGGTTGGCGGCTGCAGGCTACGGTTGGTACGAGGTCAGCAACTGGGCCCGCACCGAAGCCGACCGATGCCGGCACAATCTCTCTTACTGGCGTGGCGACGACTGGTGGGGTGCCGGCCCCGGGGCCCACTCCCACATGGGCGGGGTCCGCTGGTGGAACGTGAAGCATCCGGCTGCCTACGGCCAACGTCTGTCAACGGGAGTCTCGCCAGCGGCGGGACGGGAAACCCTTGACGCAGCCACCCGCCAACTGGAACATGTGATGCTCCAGACCCGCATCATCGACGGTCTGCGGACACAGGAACTGGGTCCAAATGGACGGAAAGCGGTAGCCGGTCTAATCGCAGACGGGCTGGTGGACGGACCCGCAGCTTTCGCCGGCACCGTTCGGCTGACCCTGCAGGGCAGGCTGCTGGCCGACGCCGTGGTCCGCCGCCTGCTGGAAGACTGACAGACCCAGGTTGGATTAGCCCCATCCGGTGCGCCTCCGCCTGCCGGCCTAGTGGAGCAGGCGCAGATTCAACGAGTAGCGGTAGGGACGGCCGCGGTTGACTGCGATACCCGCCATCACGGAGAACACCGTGAGGAAGACCCAGATTGCCGCTGCAATGACGGCAAAGAAGCCGCTGATCACAGGCACCAGAATCAGGATGTTGGCAATAACAGCGACGATGGTTGGCGGAAGCGTGAAGTTCAGCGCTTCCTTCGACTCCTGGGCGGTGAAGGGCCCGCGGTCCTTGAAGATCAGGTAGATGACCAGCGAAGGGAAGCAGCCCAGGATGCCGCCGAAATGAGCCAGAGTGGCCCACTGACGGTCTTCGGACGGTGTCAGCGGCAGGGCTGAGGAAGAGGCGCTTTCATACTGCGTCCGCGGAGCCGGTTGACGATCCGGTTGCTTCTTGCGCGCGGGGTTGTCTGACACAGGACCTACCTCAGGAGAATTCGTTGTCGTTCTAATGGCTATTTACCTACGAAACTAAGATTAGCCGCAATGATCGGTAAACAGCGGACTGGGGTCAATCTTCCGGCGCAGAATGGGGTTGCCGCCATGCGCATTCCTCAGGCCGTGAGGAAATCGATGACTTCTTCAACGCGTCCCAGCAGGGACGGTTCCAAGTCCGCGTAGGTGTTAACGCTGCCAAGCAGGCGCTTCCACCCGTCCGCGATGTCGATCTGGGTTTTGTTGGGCCACCCAAGGCCGTCGAGGATTCCGGTTTTCCAATCGGTTCCGCGCGGAACCACCGGCCATTTTTCCAGTCCGATGACGGCCGGCTTAATGGCCTGCCACACGTCCACGTACGGGTGGCCGACAATCAGCACGTTGTTGCGCGCAGACGGAACTGCCATGGCGGCCTGGGCAATACGCCACTCCTTGGTGTCGGGCAGCAGATGGTCTACCAGAATGCCCAGCTTTCGCTGCGGCCCCGGATTGAACGCGGTTACCGCCGAAGCTAGGTCATCGACACCGTGGAGCGGCTCGACGACTATCCCTTCGACCCGAAGATCGTGGCCCCACACCTTCTCGACGAGCTCCGCATCGTGCTTGCCTTCGACCCAGATCCGGCTGGCCTTGGCAACCTGCGCGCGAAGTCCTTCTACCCGGACGGACCCCGACGCCGTCCGCTGCGGACGTACGACGGCGGCCGCAGCCATGGCAGGAACAACCTCCACGGGTTCACCCTCCAGCAGAAAGCCGAAGCCCAAGGGAAAGGAACGTTTCTTGCCCCGCCTGTCCTCCAGCGACACGAGATGGACTCCGCCGGACTTCTCCACGCGCACTACCGCGCCTACCCAGCCGCTTTCGACATCCTCCAGTACCAGTCCCGGGTCGGCCCCGACTTTGCGAAGCTGACGCGGCTTCGGAGCGGATAGATCCTGTGGTCCCCAGCCGTAGCTGCTCATTGGTTGTAGTCCTTCGGTCATGCAGCTTTCGGGTAGCTGCAGTCGATCAGCGGAGCCGCCGATAGGTGCATGGCAACCTGACAATGCTAACAACGTGCCAAAGGTATTAGACTTAGCACTTGGACGTGTTGAGTGCTAACCGGCATGTCTACTGCAGCCGTACGAAATCAGGAGGTGCCCAGTGAGCGAAGGCCGTCGGCTTGAGGTGCTGCGCGCTATCGTGGAAGATTACGTGCATTCACGTGAACCGGTGGGGTCCAAAGCACTCGTTGATCGCCACCATTTAGGCGTTTCCTCGGCCACTATCCGCAACGATATGGCTGCTCTGGAAGAAGAAGGCCTGATCGTCGCTCCGCACACTAGCGCCGGCCGTATTCCCACGGACAAGGGCTATCGGCTCTTCGTGGACCGGATTTCGGATGTGAAGCCGCTCTCGTCCGCTGAGCGCCGTGCCATTCAAGCGCTGCTCGAAAGCGCGGGCGACCTGGACGATGTCATGGACCGCACCGTGAGGTTGTTATCGCAGCTGACCAATCAGGTAGCAGTGATCCAGTATCCGCGGTTGGGACGGGCCTGCACCAGGCACATTGAGTTTGTCCTGCTCGCACCGCAACAGGTCCTCGTCGTCCTGATTGCTGATAACGGGAAAGTTGAGCAGCGTGTCATTTCCCTGCCGGATCCCGTAACGGATGAAGAGTTATCCGATCTCCGGTCGGCCTATCTCTCCGAATTGGCCGGGCACCCCCTGGACTCGGTGGGCGGGCTGCTCCGGAATGGTCTGAAAGATGCCAGGCCGGGCACGGAGGCTATTGTGCCACCGCTTTCAGCGGCCTTGGAAAGTCTTGCTGCAGCCACACAGGAAGAGCGTATCCTCATGGCGGGTACAGCAAACCTGGCCCGTTCCACGATGGATTTCCCATTGAGTATCGGCCCCATTCTCGAAGCACTCGAGGAACAGGTGGTCCTGCTTCGCCTGCTGTCGGAGATGCAGCAGGACGCCCGCGGAATTTCCGTACGCATTGGGCATGAGAACCCGTACGGCTCGCTGGCGGAAACATCCGTGGTCGCAACCGGCTATGGTCCGGGTTCCTCCGCCAAGCTGGGCATCCTCGGTCCAACCCGGATGGATTATCCGACGACTATGGCCGCCGTGCGGGCCGTAGCCCGCTATTTGTCACGCATTCTTGCCGGATAGGCAGCCGGCCAACCAGCAGCACATGGGCAGCGGGAGCCGCTGTCCGCAACCGATTCCCAGGAAGAGAAGTAATACAAGGTGAGCAACCACTACGACGTACTCGGTGTCAGCCGCGATGCCACTGCTGAGGAAATCAAGAAGGCCTATCGGAAACTGGCCCGCAAGCTCCATCCTGATGTGAACACCGGGCCGGAGGCTGCGGAACAGTTCAAGCAGGTCAGCCATGCCTACGAGGTGCTGTCGGATCCGCAGAAGCGGCGGGTATATGACACCACAGGCAATGAGAACGGCACGGACAGCGGCTTCGGCGGCGGCTATTCGGGTGCTGGGTTCGCCTTCCAGGACATTTTCGAAACCTTCTTCGGTGGGCAGGGCACGGCTGGACCGCCTTCGCGCACGCGCCGCGGCCAGGACGCATTGATCAATGTCCGCATCGATCTCAAGGATGCCGTGTTCGGCGTCAACAAGAAGATCGAAGTGGACACCGCCGTCGTTTGCCCCACCTGCGACGGCAGCTGCTGCCGTCCCGGCACCAGTCCGAGGACCTGCGACATCTGCGGCGGTTCGGGCCAGGTACAGCGTGCCGTGCGCTCCATTCTGGGGCAGGTTATGACCGCCGCTCCCTGCGGAAGCTGCCAGGGCTTCGGCACGGTCATTCCCGACCCGTGCAACGAATGTAATGGCGAGGGCCGCATCCGCAGCCGCCGTTCGCTGACCATCAAAATTCCCGCGGGTGTCGGAACAGGCACCCGGATCCAGCTGGCCGGGCAGGGCGAATCAGGGACGGCAGGCGGCCCCCAGGGCGACCTCTACGTTGAGATTCGTGTTGCCCCGGACAAGAACTTCATCCGCGAGGGCGACGACCTTCATGTGACGATGGCGGTACCCATGACGGCTGCGGCCCTCGGTACCGATGTGGACATGGACACGTTCGACGGGACGCAGTCGCTGAACATCAAGCCCGGTACCCAGGCCGGCGAGGTCATCACCCTCAAGGGGCTTGGCGTGACGCATCTGCGGGGCTACGGCCGCGGCGATCTGAAGGTCCATGTGCACGTGGAAACGCCAACCAGACTCGATTCCGAGCAGGAGGAACTGCTGCGCCAGCTCGCAGCATCGCGCGACGAGCAGTTCACCGAGGGCAAGCTTGCAGGCAGCGGCAGCGGCGTGTTTGCCCGCCTGCGGGACAAGCTCGGCAATCTCTAATAGTGACTAATCCAGTATTCTTCACCGAACCTGGAGCGCTGGCGGCAGTGGCATCCGGTGAGGAATTTGTCCTGACCGGTGCCGAAGCCAGGCATGCTGTGGCCGTTAAACGCCTGAGCCCCGGCGAGAGCGTGGACGTCGTGGACGGGCGGGGCATGCGGCTTTCCGGAACAGTCGTCTCGACGGGGACGGAGAGCCTCACCGTCTCCGTCGAGACCGTTGCCCCGGAGCCGCCGGCACCCTTCCGGTTGACGCTCGTCCAGGCGTTGGCCAAGGGCGACCGTGACGAACTTGCGATCGAAGCTGCCACGGAATTGGGCGTGGACGAGGTAGTTCCCTGGCAGGCCGAACGGAGCATTGTCCGCTGGCGCGACGCCAAGGCTGCCAAGGGGATGGCGAAGTGGGAATCGACGGTCAGGTCCGCCGCGAAGCAAGCGCGCCGCGCCACCGTTCCTGACGTGGCGCCGCTGGTCGACTTGAAATCGCTCTGTGCGCGTATCGGCGAGAGCCGGTTGGCGCTGATCCTCCATGAGGAGGCCCGGCTGTCGCTGGCTGAAGCGGTTCAAAGAAGTGGGTTGGAATCGGAAGCAGACCTGGAGCAGGGCATTCTCATGATCGTTGGGCCCGAGGGCGGCATGAGTCCCCGCGAGGTTGAGCAGATGCGTGAGGCGGGGGCGGTGCCGGTGATCCTGGCCCCGCATGTGCTCAGATCCTCAACTGCCGGGCCGGCCGCCGTCGCGCTGCTCAGCGAGCGGCTGGGCCGCTGGAACTGAACGTGGTCCGCCCGCCTACCTGACCGTGAAAACCTTGCTGTCCGCATTCTGAGGCTCTTCGGTTCGGCCGCTCATGTCCTGGTGGAAGACCGTAACCCGGTATGTTCCAGGATCCAGATCCTGGCTGAACCGGAACTCACCGGTTTCACCCGCAGCTGAGTCAACCTGCACCGTACCCTCTTCGACGATGTTTCCTTCACCGGTGTCTTCCGCCGACTCCAGCCGCGAAATGCGCCAGGACAACTGGGACTCAAAGGCAACACCGCGCCCATAGACTTCCACCCGTCCTTCAGTGGCAGCCCCGTGCTGCGGATCTATGACCCAGATCGGTGCACTGAGTTTAGCGTCGCGGGACATCGGCTCGCCGAGCTCCACATGGCCGAATGCCTTGTAGCCGGAGTGTCCGTCAACCAGGATGACGACGTCGAGCGGGTTTTCCGCCGTACTCAAACCCGCATTAGCAGCTGCCGCGGTGGCAGTGTAGACCAACTGCTGCACAGCTCGTTCCGCAATTCCAGCGTCCACATCGGACTTAAAGGCGTCGGAGGAGATGTCCAGCGTAATGACGGATCCATTGGTGATGGAGGCACCGACCTTGGACGCTGGCTGCCAGGGATTGAAATAGTCCGGGTCCAGCGGCTGCAGCTTGGTGAGCGCGCTGACGGCACTAGTGATCGGATCACCGAGGTCCTCCGCTTCGCGGAACTCGCGGTAGAGGAACACGGTGTCGGCATTCGTGCCCAGCCAGTAGACCGGGGACAGAGCGGTACTTTGCAATGTTTCAACCGGGGCGCTGGTCACCAGGGGACTGCTCTGGATAGTCGGCTGGCCGCTGCCGGCCGGCATGGAAGTCTGGCCGTTGGGTCCGTTTCCGGAAGGCGTACAACCAATCATGACCATGGAGCCAAGGGTCAACACTGCCAGCCACGCGCGGAATCGGCGCGGGGCTGCGTGGTGCGGCCGGTGGTGCTGCTCTGTGGAAATGACCGGATTCCTCCTCAACTCATGGCTGCGTCCCGAACGCGATTGGAAGTCTGATGGCGCACCTGTCGGTACCTGAAAAACCAGCTTGGCATACTGACCGCATCCAAACGCGCGGTTGGCCCGTCTCTCAACCGGACTGATGCACGATTGAGACAGGATCGATATCTACCGGTCATGCATGGATTTCGGGAACGACATCCGGCCGTTGCCGTAGCATTGAGATGTACAGCAATCCCACACAACAGTCCTACTAGCTAAGGGGAGATGGAAGGCCTGCCGGCCGCTTTATGTCGGAAACACGTCTGGATGTGGATCCGCTCGGATCCAGTAACCGTTCCATCCACTTTGAATCGTCGGAACATATGGTCAAGGCACTCGGAGCCCAGGATGAGGTGCTCCGGCTCATAGAATCCGAGTTCAGCGACGTGAATCTGCATGTACGCGGCAACGAACTCTCCATCTCCGGTCCGCCTGCCGCCGTCGACCGTACGGAACGCCTGCTGGAGGAGATCCGCACGCTGGCCGCGAATGACACGCGCGTTTCGCCGGAGGTCGTCGCGCAGCTGCTGCGCATGCTCAGCGAGCAATCAGTTGCCAGGCCCGCCGAAGTGCTGACGCTGAACATTCTTTCCTCGCGTGGAAGGACCATCCGCCCGAAGACGCTGAATCAGAAGAACTACGTGGACGCCATCGACAACAACACGGTTGTCTTCGGCATCGGCCCGGCCGGAACGGGCAAGACGTATCTGGCCATGGCCAAAGCGGTCCAGGCCCTGCAGCACAAGGAAGTCAACAGGATCATCCTGACGCGTCCGGCCGTTGAAGCAGGGGAGCGGCTTGGCTTCCTGCCCGGCACGCTCAGTGACAAGATCGACCCCTACCTGCGTCCGCTCTACGATGCCCTGCACGACATGATGGATCCGGATTCCATTCCACGTTTGATGGCAGCGGGCACCATTGAGGTCGCCCCTTTGGCCTACATGCGCGGACGGACCCTCAATGACGCGTTCATCATTCTGGACGAAGCGCAGAACACCACACCGGAACAGATGAAGATGTTCCTGACCCGGCTCGGCTTCGGCTCGAAAATGGTAGTAACAGGAGATGTCACGCAGATCGACCTTCCGGGCGGCACGAGCTCCGGACTCAAGATCGTCAGCGAGATCCTGCAGGGCGTGGATGACGTCAATTTCTCCATGCTGGAGGCCTCGGATGTGGTTCGGCACCGGCTGGTCAGCGACATCGTCACCGCCTACGGCCGCTGGGACGACGAGCGCCGCAAGCCCTCGACAGCCCGGCGGCGGCGGACGGAACAGGAGAGCTAGCACGTGGCAATCGAAGTCAACAACGAAACAGAGTACGACGCCGACGAAGCCGGCTTGGCCCGCCTCGGCCGCTTTGTGCTCGAAAGCCTTTATGTGCACCCGGAAGCCGAACTCTCCATCATCCTGGTCGACACGGACGCCATGGAGCGGCTCCACATTGAGTGGATGGACGAACCGGGGCCCACGGATGTGCTGTCCTTTCCCATGGACGAGCTACGGCCGGGCACGGCGGCGCAGCCCAGTCCCGCCGGGGTCCTTGGCGACATAGTCATCTGCCCACAAGTCGCGGATGAGCAGGCCAAAAAGGCCGGCCACAGTATTGGCGACGAGATGCTGCTGCTGGCCACGCATGGCCTTCTTCACCTGCTCGGCTACGACCACGCCGAGCCGGAGGAGGAGCAGGAAATGTTCTCCCTCCAACGCCAACTGCTGGCTGCGTTCCTAGGCAAGGAAGCGCCCACGGAGACCACGCGTTGATCATTGGTTCCCTGGCCGGCATGGCGCTGGCCTTCACGCTCTTCGCGGCAGTACTTACGGCCGCTGAGGCAGCGTTTACCTATCTACCGCGGCAGGAAGCCGAACAGCTTCTGGCCAACGGGCGCGTACGGACGTTGGCTATGGTGCTCCAAGCGCCGGTAGCCCACATCCACGCCCTGCGGTTCTGGCGCGTCTGGTTTGAAATGGCGGGCGCCGTAGCGGTCGCCCTGGTTTTCCACGACCTGCTGGACAACATCTGGCTGGCGGGGCTGCTCGCCACAGTGACCATGGCGGCGGTGGGATTCGTGCTGGTGGGTGTTTCGCCCCGCCAGTTTGGCCGCCTCCACGCTCCTGCCGTTGTTAAGGCAACGGCTCCCGCCATACGCTTTCTGTGCGGGATTCTCGGACCGGTACCCGGCTGGCTGGTGCGCCTGGGCAGCGCAATCGCGCCGAACGCCCCGCGGGCAGATGCCGCCTTCTTCTCGGAGGAGGAGTTCCGCGACCTTGTGGACCGTGCCAGCGAAGCGGAAATGATCGAAGACGCGGAAGCGGAACTCATCCACTCGGTCTTCGATCTCGGCGATACAAAGGTCCGCGCAGTGATGGTGCCGCGCACCGACATGCTCACTATCGATTCCGGTTCGACGCTGCAGCAGGCGATGTCCTTGTTCTTGCGTTCGGGCTATTCACGCATTCCGGTCATCGGCGAGAATGCGGATCAAGTGCGCGGTATCCTCTATTTGAAGGACGTAGCCGCCCGGCTACATTCGAGGCCCGGCTCGGCGACGTCGACCATGGTTGATGAGGCTTCCCGTGATGTGCGGTATGTGCCGGAGTCCAAGGCGGTCAGCGACCTGCTCAAGGAGCTGCAGCGTGAGTCCACCCATGTGGCCATCGTCATCGACGAATACGGGGGCACTGCCGGTCTGGTCACTTTGGAAGACTTGATTGAGGAAATCGTCGGCGAAATTGTCGACGAGTATGATTCCGAGAGTCCCGAAATCGAGCCGCAGCCGGACGGGCGATACTTGATCAGCGCACGCACCAGCATTGACGACGTCGGCGAACTCTTCGATCTGGATCTGGACGACGAGGAAGTCGACACGGTCGGCGGTTTGCTGGCCAAAACCCTGGGACGGGTCCCCATCGTCGGCAGCCAGGTGGAGATCGATGGTCTCCACCTGTATGCCGAAAGGCTTGAGGGCAGGCGGAACCGCGTCTCGCATGTCCTTGTATGGTTCCAACCGCCCACAGACCAAGAGAATTCAGCGGCTGCCGACAACGGCGCCGCTGCCGCCAGCCAGGCACCCGCAGGTGCGGAATCGGAGACAGAACGATGAGTCCAAACAAAGGCAAAGTAGTTGCCATGGCGACCGAAGGCTGGCCGGAGAACTACCGTGCCGGTTTTGTCTCGCTCGTGGGGCGGCCGAACGCCGGCAAGTCGACATTGACCAACGCATTGGTCGGACAGAAAGTGGCCATCACCTCGGCCAAGCCGCAGACAACCCGGCACACCATCCGCGGTATCGTACACCGCGAGGATGCCCAGCTGGTGCTGGTGGATACCCCGGGCCTGCACCGACCGCGGACGCTCCTGGGACAGCGTCTGAATGATCTGGTTGCCGACACGCTCTCCGAGGTAGATGCGATTGGCTTCTGCCTCCCCGCAAATGAAAAAATCGGTCCCGGGGACCGCTTCATCGCCAACCAGCTGGCCGCGCTGGCGAACAAACCGGTCATCGCGCTGGTCACCAAGACCGATCTGGTGGACCGGGCTGCGTTGGCGGAGCAGCTGCTGGCCGTCACCGCGCTGGGGGCCGAGGTCTTTCCGGATGGTTTTGCCGATGTCGTTCCCGTCTCGGCAGCCGATGGTTTTCAGGTCGGCACGGTTACCGATGTGCTGATTTCGCGCATGCCGCTGTCCCCTCCGCTGTATCCGAGCGGTGAGTTGACTGATGAGCCGGAGGCCGTCATGGTCGCCGAGCTGATCCGCGAGGCCGCTTTGGAGGGCGTGCGGGACGAGCTGCCGCACTCTTTGGCCGTGGTGGTGGAAGAGATCGTTCCGCGCGAGGGGCGCAGTGAGGACAATCCGTTGCTGGACGTCCGGGTCAATCTTTTCGTCGAACGTTCAAGCCAGAAAGCCATCATCATCGGCAAGGGCGGCGCACGGCTGCGGGATGTCGGCACCAAGGCACGGCGTGGCATCGAGGCACTGCTGGGTACTCGGGTATACCTTGATCTTCATGTGAAAATCGCCAAGGACTGGCAACGGGACCCGAAACAGCTGGTACGGCTCGGCTTCTAGCAGTCGCAGGGAACTTTCCACCACGTCTGCCCGTAAAATATGTAGAAATCTATTGACTTAATCGTAGTGAGGGGGAACATCCGTGGGTCGTCGCGGCAGTTCCAGTGATGATCCACTGTTCCAAGAAGGCGGTGCTCCGGGCCAGCCTGTGCGTGGGGGGCAAGCGCCCCAGCCACGGCGCGATACCGCCCGGCATCTGCGCTCCTCCAAGCGCATGGGTTGGCTGAAAATCGTTGCGGTGGTTCTGGCCTGCGCTTTGATCGCAGGAATCGGCGTCGTCGTTGTCAAGGTCATGGGCCTGCGCGCAAGCCTTACCGCCGAACCGCTGAACCTGGGCACCGGTGCAACCGGCCTGCCGGTGGATCTGAGCACCGACCCGGTCCAGATCCTCATTCTCGGCACCGATTCCCGCGACAATACGGGCGGCGCCTACGGCAAGGATCCCTCGTCGGACGGCAAAGGCAACTCCGATGTCATGATGCTGATGAACCTTTCCGCGGACCGGGAGCGGGTGACCGTGGTCAGCCTGCCGCGGGACTTGCTGACCGACATTCCCACCTGCGAAGATCCCCAAACCGGGCAGGTGTATCCCGCACAAGAGTTCGCCCAGCTGAACACCGCCTTGAGCTATGGCGGCCCCGGCTGCACGGTGGCGGCCGTCAATGAGCTGACCGGGATGGAAATAGACCATTTCATGATGGCGGACTTCAACGCCGTCAAGGAGCTCTCCGAAGTCATCGGCGGCGTCGAAGTTTGCGTCAATGAGCCGATCAACGACACCTATTCCAACCTGGTGCTGCCCGCCGGCGTTAGTTCCGTGCAGGGCGAGCAAGCGCTGGCGTTCCTGCGGACGCGCCACGCGTTCGGAGACGGCGGAGACCGCGGCCGCATTCGCGCACAGCAGAGCTTTCTGGCCTCGATGGCCCGTAAGATCATGTCCGAGGGCACACTTACGAACGTACCCCGGCTCTACAACATCGCCGACGCCGTGGCAAGGAACCTCACGGTCGACGAAGGCCTGACCGAAATCACCAAGCTGCTGGCCCTGGCAGACCGCCTCAAGAATGTCGACCTGGGCAAAGTCGCTTTCGTCTCGCTGCCTACGTCGCTGTATGAGCCGAATCCGAACCGCCTGGTCATGGACGAAGTAGAAGGCCAGAAGCTGTTCGAAATTCTGAGGAACGACGGCGACGTAACCGCTGGTTCCAAGCCCGAGCCTTCCGCTTCGCCCACCGAGGCGCCAGAGGAGACCGAAGAGCCGTCGGAGACGGCCGAGCCTGAACCGGAAGAGACGCTCTCGTTCGACCCATCGGTGCAGCCTGTGCAGGTCCTCAATGGATCCGGCGCCGAAGGCCGCAGCGAGGAGGTCGTTGAACAGCTGCAGTTGCTGGGATATCTGCTTAGCGCTCCGGCTGAGACCGTGGCAGGGGCCGAGAGCACCAGCCCAGCCACCCAGATCTTCTATTCAGCCGGCTTCGAGGACGTAGCGCGTGCCCTGGCGGAGGAGCTGAACGTGCCCAAGGCCAACGTCCTGTCGTCCGAGACCCGTTACGGCGTCACCGTTTCTGTCGGGAAGGACTTCACCACCGGTGAAAAACTGGATCCGACCGGGGGAGTGAGCGGCAACTTCACCGGACAGACTGCCGACCAGGTTACCTGTCAGGGCTCCGGCGGTTTCTAGATGTAGGTGCAAGCGGCTATTGCACCAACGCATATTAAATGCTGTGGGACCTGCCGGAAGGCAGGTCCCACAGCATTTAACGAGACACAGGGGTTACCAGATCCGTACCCGCTCCGATGGAGCCAGCCATAGCCCGTCGCCCTCGCTGACCGAGAAGGCGTCATGGAACTCCACCATGTTGCGCACGATCTGGTTGCAACGGAATTCGTTCGGTGAATGCGGATCGATGGTCAACCGCCGTACTGATTCTTCCGGCCTGATCTTCTGGCGCCAGCATTCAGCCCACGAATAGAAGAACCTCTGGTCACCGGAGAGACCGTCAATCTCGGGCGTCGGCTCCCCGTTAAGGCTCAGCCGGTACGCCTTGAAGGCAATGATCAGACCACCGAGATCACCGATGTTTTCGCCCAGTGTCAGTTCGCCGTTGACGGTACTGCCGGGGGCTTCTTCGGGGCTCAGGACCGAGAACTGGTCCACCAGACGGGAAGTGAGCTGCTCAAAAGCTTTCCGGTCACCGTCAGTCCACCAGTTGCGCAGCGCGCCAGTACCGTCGTACTGCGAACCCATGTCGTCGAACCCGTGGCCGATTTCGTGGCCGATGACGGCGCCGATTGCCCCGTAGTTGGCCGCCATGTCTGCATCCGCATCGAAGAACGGCGGCTGGAGGATGGCCGCCGGGAACACGATCTCGTTCATCGTCGGCATGTAGTATGCATTGACCGTCTGTGGTGTCATATGCCACTCTTCCGCGTCGATCGGGCCTTCCAGTTTGGCCAGGTTGCGGCGGACTTCGAAGGCATTCGCCTCCAGCACGTTCTGCCACACGTCCTTGCCGGCCGCGAATCCGGAGTAGTCGATCCATTTGGTCGGGTAGCCAATTTTCGTCCGGAAGGCCGCAAGCTTCTCCAGGGCGCGCTCAATCGTCTCGGCACTGAGCCAGGACAGCGAGGTGATGCTTTGCTGGTACGCCTCGATCAGATTCCCGACCAGTTCTTCCATCCGCTGCTTGTGCGCTGGTGGGAAATGCCGGTCCACGTATTCGCGGCCGATGGCTTCTCCTAGAGCGCCTTCCACAAACGCCACACCCCGCCTCCAGCGCTCCTTCAGTTCCGGAATGCCGCTCAGCGTCTTGCCGTAGAAACTGAAGTGGGTGTCTACCGCTTCCGCGTGCAGGTAGGGTGCCGCCGCGGTCAGTGCCTGCAGCCGGAACCAGGATTTCCAGACTTCCAGGGGCTCATCTTCGAGCAGGCTGCCAAGGGTCTTCACGAAATCCGGCTGGCAGACCACGACCTCGCTCACGTCCTTGCCCTCCGCGCCCAGGCCGGCAAGCCACGGCCGGATCCAAGGCAGGGATTCGGAGAGCTCGCCTACGGTGCGAGGGTTGTATGTCTTTTGCGGATCCCGGCAGGAGACCTTGTCCATGTGCCCGGCCGCCAGCTTGTGCTCAAGCGAGATCGCCTCGTCCGCTTCGCCGGCATCGAACCCGGCCAGTTGCAGCAAACGGACGGCGTAGGCGTGGTAAGCGGTACGGATGTCGGCAAAATCCGCGTCGCGGTAGTAGGCCTCGTCCGGCAGCCCCAATCCCGACTGATAGAGGTAGACGAGATAGCGGGTGGGATCACCGGCGTCGTTGTTAACGAAGAATGCCAGCGGGAAGGCGGCGCCGTTGCGGGTGAATTCCGGCAGTAGTGCCAGCAGCCCGTCCCGGTCCGAGACGGCGTCTATAGCGTCGAGTTGCGGTTGGACCGGCGCGAACTTCTTCGACTCAATGGTGTCGGTATCCATAAATCCGGAATAGAGCAGGCCGATCTTGCCGGCCGGTGACTGCGGATCAGGGCTGGCCGCGGACTCTTCCACAATCTCGCGCACGGCGGCTTCCGAGGCGTCCCGCAGGGCGGTGAACGAACCTTCCAATGGCCGGTCCGCCCGGATGACTGTCTCCGAGAGCCATTTCCCGTTAACGTGCCGGAATAGGTCGTCCTGCGGACGGACCGCGGGATCAACGTGGGTCAGGGCAATGCCGGAGTGGACCAAGGCAAACTTCCTTTCGTAACGGACCGCTGACACGGTTTCCCCTTCATCCTACGCACCGTGCTAATGTGAAATTGTGCGCGCAGATCTGCTTCTTCTTAGCTGCCGCGGCGAGGCCACGCGAACTTCTGTTTGACAGGCCGAACCCTCGCTGCGGAGTTCGTGTTGCCCGGCCAAAATCTCAAAAAGAACTCTGAAGAAAAGGCCAACGAACATGCGTAACGCACAGAAGCCCTCCGGAATGCCCATCCATAAGTACGTTCCCTTCCAGGACCAGATCACCGTTGAACTGCCGGACCGCACCTGGCCGGACAAGCTGATCACCACCGCCCCGCGTTGGTGCGCCGTGGACCTGCGCGATGGCAACCAGGCCCTGATCGACCCGATGAGCCCCGAACGCAAGCACAAGATGTTTGACCTGCTGGTGCGCATGGGTTACAAGGAAATCGAAGTAGGATTCCCCTCCGCCTCCCAGCTCGACTTCGACTTTGTCCGCCAGTTGATCGAGGGCGACCGGATCCCGGACGACGTGACCATCCAGGTGCTGACCCAGTCCCGCGAACACCTGATCGAGCGGACGTACCAGTCCCTGGAAGGCGCAGACCGCGCCATCGTCCACCTCTACAACTCCACTTCCGTCTTGCAGCGCCGCGTGGTCTTCAACCAGGACATGGACGGCATCGTCGATATTGCTTTGCAGGGCGCACGGCTGTGCCGGAAGTACGAAGAGGGCCTGAAGGGCACCGAGGTGACCTACGAGTACTCGCCGGAGTCCTACACGGGCACCGAGCTCGAGTTCGCGGCACGGATCTGCAACGCCGTCACCGATGTTTTCGAAATGTCGCCGGACCGCAATGTCATCCTGAATCTGCCGGCCACTGTCGAAATGGCCACCCCCAACGTTTACGCCGATTCCATCGAATGGATGTCCCGGAACCTGAACAACCGCGAAAACGTCATTCTTTCGCTGCACCCGCACAATGACCGGGGGACGGGCGTGGCCGCCGCCGAACTGGGTTACCTGGCCGGTGCGGATCGCATCGAAGGCTGCCTGTTCGGCAACGGAGAGCGGACCGGCAACGTGGATCTGGTGACACTCGGCCTGAACCTGTTCAGCCAGGGCATCGACCCGATGATCGACTTCTCGAATATCGACGAGATCCGCCGCACGGTGGAGTACTGCAATCAGTTGCCGGTGCCCGAACGTTCGCCCTACGGCGGCGACCTCGTCTTCACGGCGTTCTCCGGCTCCCACCAGGACGCCATCAAGAAGGGCTTCGAAGCCATGGAGAAGGATGCCGCTGCCGTCGAAAAGACGGTTGACGAGATCCCCTGGGCCGTTCCCTACCTGCCGGTTGATCCGAAGGACCTGGGCCGCAGCTACGAGGCAGTCATCCGCGTCAACTCCCAGTCGGGTAAGGGCGGAGTGGCGTACCTCCTCAAGAACGAACACAGCCTGGACCTGCCCCGGCGTGCCCAGATCGAATTCTCCGGCGTCATCCAGCGGCGCACCGATACTGTCGGCGGCGAAGTGAGCGGGGCGCAGCTGTGGGAGATCTTCAACGACGAATACCTGCCGACACCGGAGCGCGTCTGGGGCCGGTACTCGCTCGGGTCGGTCAAGACGGACACGGCCGAGGACGGCTCGACGCACCTGACGGCGACGATGGTCATCGACGGCGTGCAGCATCGCCGCAGCGGGGAAGGAAACGGCCCGATCGCGGCCCTGCTGGACATCTTCGGCCAGGACGGTGTGGACGTGCGGGTCCTGGACTACACCGAACATGCGCTCTCCGAAGGCGGCAATGCACGGGCCGCGGCCTATGTGGAATGTGCCGTGGGGGAACGCGTGCTGTGGGGCGTCGGTATCGACACGAATACTACGATGGCTTCGCTGAAGGCCGTGATCTCGGCGGTGAACCGCGCTGTGCGCGACGCCGCGGCTACTTCCCCCGCCGTCGCAAGCTGACACGCGCCAGCCGAGAATGATGCAACAGGTTCGCCGGGCCGACCCGGCTCCGCGCTGTTGTGCGGAGCCGGGTCCGCCGGTGGGACAATAGCTACGTGTCCAACAGATCCTTTGCCTCCCGCACCTATCGGGACGAAGGCGTGATCCTGCGTACGCACAAGCTCGGCGAGGCAGACCGCATCATTATCCTCCTCACCAAACGTCATGGCCAGGTCCGGGCGGTTGCCAAGGGGGTGCGCCGCACGAGCAGCAAATTCGGTGCGATGCTGGAGCCTTTCATGGTGACGGACCTGCAATTGGTGAAGGGACGGAATCTCGACATCGTGACGCAGGCCCAGATGCTGGGACCGTACGGCCGGGACATTGCCGCCGACTATCGAAAGTACACTTCGGCAGCCGTTATCTGCGAGACTGCCGAGAAATTGACCGATATCGACGGCGAGTCCACCTCCGCGCACTATGCGCTCGTCATCGGGGCGTTGTCGGCGCTCAGCCGCAACGTCCATGCACCCGAACTGATCCTGGATTCTTACTTGCTGCGGGCCCTCGCCACGGCTGGTTGGGCTCCGAGTTTTACTGACTGCGCGCGTTGCGGAGAGCCAGGACCGCACAGTGCCTTTTCGGCGCCGCTGGGCGGTGCGGTGTGCCATGGCTGCCGGCCTCCGGGTTCGGCGTCGCCCGCCCCGGCTACGATGACGTTGCTGGCCGCTTTGCTAAGCGCCGACTGGCCAGCGGCAGACAGCTCCGTTACCGGGGCCAGGAACGAGGCGGCTGGGCTGGTCGCCGCCTATTTGCAATGGCACCTGGAACGATCCCTGAAATCCCTCAAACACGTGGAGAGAGTGTGAGTCCCAAAACCCCGCGCAGGCCCGATCCGCACCCGTCGGGCGCCACGCCGCCGGCGGTCCCGGCAACATTCGTACCCGAACACGTGGCGATCGTGATGGATGGAAACGGCCGCTGGGCGAACCAACGGGGACTGCCCCGCACGGAAGGCCACCGGGCGGGTGAAGCAGCACTGCTCGACGTCTTGGCGGGCGCCATCGAGATCGGTGTGAAGTACGTCAGCGTCTATGCTTTTTCGACGGAGAACTGGAAGCGCTCCCCGGACGAAGTCCGTTTCCTGATGGGGTTCAGTAAAGACGTGCTGCGCCGCCAGCGGGACCAGCTCGACGAGTGGGGCGTCCGCATCCGCTGGTCCGGCCGGCGGCCGCGGCTCTGGCAGTCCGTCGTCAACGAACTCGAGGTGGCCGAACAGCAGACAATCGGCAACAGTACCTGCACGTTGAACATGTGTGTGAACTATGGTGGCCGCGCCGAAATCGCCGATGCAGCCAAAGCCATTGCGGCCGACGTTGCTGCCGGCCGGCTGAAGGCGTCGTCGGTCTCGGAGAAGACTATCGGGCGGTACTTGGACGAACCGGACCTGCCCGATGTGGATCTGTTCCTGCGCACTTCCGGCGAGCAGCGGTTCTCCAATTTCATGCTCTGGCAATCCGCTTACGCCGAAATGGTCTTTATGGACACCCTGTGGCCGGACGTGGACCGGAGGACGCTTTGGGAGGCTGTCGAGATTTATGCCCGCCGGGACCGCCGCTACGGTGGCGCAGTGGACGCGGCGAAGCCCGCGGGACAGACGGCGCGCTAGCTGCCCAGCACGTAGGCTTTGATCCACCGTTCAAGCCGGCGGTACGCGTCTGCCCGGACCTCGGATTTGGAGAGGAAAACGTCGTGCAGGGCCGAATCGATCCGCTCGACTGTCACGCTCGAACCGAGCTTGACGGCGCTGGCGGCCATCGTCTCGACATCAAGGACGGCATCTGCGGACTTCATTTCCTCATGCCATAAGGGGCCGTAAACGCTCCGGGCAGATGTCAGCACGAGGATGGGCACGCCAATGCTGAGGCCCTTGTCCACGGCGGCCTGTCCCTGCCAGATGGCGCTAAGCCAACCGGCCCGGACGGGAAATGCATACTGCGGACGCATCTTCGGGTCCAGATCCCATTCGCCCTCCGCCTCGCTGCTGATGCTGCGCCAGTAGAAACCGCGGGCCGGGAGCCTGATTTCGGCTTCCGGCCTGATCCGTGAAATCGGATCGATGACGGTGGCGGCAGCCCGGCGTACCAGTGAACTCCGGTGCATTTCCAGCCAGGGGCTGTTCAGTACCAGGGCATGCACGGCGCCCGGATTGCGGTCCGTCCACAACGCTGCCACCAGGCCGCCGGTGGAATGGCCCATCAGGATGGTCTTCACCACGCCAGGCTCCCGGTCCAGCCGGGACGCGGTGTCCTCCCGCACCGCATCCATGGCGGCTGCTATTTCGTCGTCGTAGTCGGCAAGGTCGCTGGCATAGCCGGCCAGGTCGCCCGCGCCGATGGTCCTGGCGCCGGGATCCGCATCTTCGGGGGCGGGAGCGCCGTCGTCGTTCTCCTCCTGCTCAGCGGTGCGCAGATTGCGCCCGTGGTTGTGGACGTCCAGCGCGTAGAAGGAAATGCCTTGCCGGTGCCAGAAAGCGGCGAGTTCGGCATTGAAGAAGTAGTCGCTCCAACCGTGCAGGTAAAGCACGGCCTGCGGACCGGGCTGTATGCCCGATGCCTCGGGCAAGTGCCGGACAAGCGTTGCGCGCCGGCTGCCGCCGTCAGCGGCCGGCACCTCCAAAGTCGCCGATTCAAAACCCGCGCCGAGAATGTCCTCGGTCCAGACCGTTGGCATGCGGCTCCTTCCACTTCTTGCACTCATGCTAAGCCTTTCACCCGGCTGGTTTGGTTGCCGGGGCAATTACCGTAAAACTAGGATCATGCGCCTGTACCCCCTGTTCTTTCGTGCCGCCTTTTCCTGGATGGATCCCGAGCGTGCCCACACCATCGGCTTCCGGCTGATCCGTCTGGCCCACAAGGCCGGTGGCGGCTCCCTGCTGCGGCGCCTGACCGCGCCCGATGCTTCGCTGCGGACCCAGGCGTTGGGCCTGTCGTTCCCGTCGCCCTTCGGCCTGGCCGCGGGCTTTGATAAGGAAGGCCACGGCATCGAAGCGCTGTTCGACCTGGGCTTCGGCTGCGTTGAAGTCGGCACCATCACAGGCTCGGCCCAGCCGGGCAACCCTCGCCCGAGGCTCTTCCGGCTGGTTGAGGACCGGGCCGTGATCAACCGCATGGGCTTCAACAACGACGGCGCAGCGGCAGTTGGACCGCGCATTTCCGCGGCACAGCGGTCGCTGCAGCACCGCCTGGGCGCCAGCCGTCCTGTGATCGGCGTCAATATCGGCAAAACCAAGACGGTGGAACTCGATGACGCGGTGGAGGATTATCTGAAGAGCACCCGTCTGCTCGCGCCCAACGCCGATTATCTGGTGGTCAACGTCAGTTCGCCCAACACCCCGGGGCTGCGGCTGCTGCAGAGCGTTGATACTTTGCGGCCGCTGCTGAAGGCGGTAGGGGAGACCGCTGATTCCGTGGCACGCAGGCATGTGCCGCTGCTGGTCAAGATCGCTCCCGATCTTAGCGACGAAGACATCGATGACGTGGCGCGCCTGGCTCTCGAGCTGAAACTGGACGGCATTATTGCCACCAATACCACGATTTCGCGCGAGGGCTTGAAATCCGACGCCGACAAGGTCGCCTCCTGTGGCGCCGGCGGCCTTTCCGGCGCTCCGCTCAAGCAGCGTTCCCTGGAAGTGCTGCGACGGCTGCGTACGGCCGTCGGGGATTCGCTGACGCTAGTAGCCGTCGGCGGAGTCGAAACGGCAGAAGATGTGCAGGAGCGGCTGGACGCCGGCGCCAGCCTGGTCCAGGGCTACACCGCGTTTCTTTATGAAGGTCCGTTCTGGGCCGCCCGCATCAACCGCGACCTGGCACGCAGCCGTAAGGCGGCCGCTGTCTGACTTTGGAGCGGTTAAACCATCGGGGGCCGGATCGTCATGATCCGGCCCCCGATGGTTTAACTGGGGTTGCTTAGGAGGGGTACTGGCCGCGCTTGACCTGCGGCTTGGGCAGACGCATCCGGCGCAACTGCAGTCCGCGCATCACGCCGTACCAAACGGCGCCGCGTTCCGACTCTCCGAACTTAGCGACCAACCGCTTCTTGAGCTGGCGTCCCAGGATGAAGGCATCAATCGCCACGCAGGCAAGCAGAATCCAGAAACCGACCAGAATGATCGCCTGGACGTTCAGGTCGCGGATGAAGCTGAGCACAACAAAGATCAGTGCGAACACGATCAGGAACTCGCCGAGGACCCAACGGGCGTCAACAAAGTCGCGGACGAAGCGCTTCTGCGGCCCCTTGTCGCGGAACGGCAGATGGCGCTCGTCCCCGGTGTCCATGGCCTGGCGCATGCGGATCCGCTCTTCGCGCTGCGCATCCCGGCTGGCGGCCCGTGCCGCCTTACGGTCGTTCGGAACGAGCGGACGCTTGCGCGCGGCTTCCTGAGCCTTCCGTTTGGGCGTCGGCGCGCCTTTGCCCGTCATCTGGTCCCGTTCAGGGACGGCCTGGGCCTGCTGGTCTACGGTTTCCTGGGGCGAGGGAGCCTCTTTTTTTCGTCCAAACACCCCTACAGAATACCTTGCAGTCCTTGCCGCCCGTGCCGGGGCCGAGGGTAGGGTGGCCGGTATGACAAGTCCTTCTGATTCCGGCCATCATCCGGCGGCAACACGCGCCCAGCCAGTCGACGTAGACACCCTCGCACAGGCAGTCGACGCCAGGATGGGCCAGACCATTACGTCCTTGAAAGAACTCGTCGCCATACCTGGCATCGCCTGGGAGGCATTCGACCCGGCAGAACTGGCAACCAGCGCCGAAACCGTTGCCGAACTGATACGCGGTCTGGGCTTGAGTGACGTGCAGATCCTGAGCGTTTCCAACGGGGAGACCGAAGGCGGTCCCGCTGTCGTGGCGCGGCGGCCGGCGGCACCCGGCAAGCCCACCGTCCTCTTGTATGCGCACCATGATGTCCAGCCCCCGGGTGACGTGGCGCTTTGGAAAACTGAGCCCTTCGCCGCAACCGAAAAGGACGGGCGGCTCTTCGGCAGAGGAGCGGCCGATGATAAGGCCGGCATCATGGCTCATGTCGCATCTTTGGAGGCGCTGCTGGCGACAATGGGGGAGGACTTCGGCGTCGGAGTGACGTTCTTTATCGAAGGGGAAGAAGAAGCAGGTTCCCCGACATTCCGCACGTTCCTGGAAACACACCAGGAGTTGCTCCGCGCGGACATCATCATTGTCGCCGACTCAGCCAACTGGAAGGTAGGCGTACCTGCCCTCACCACAAGCCTGCGCGGGCTGGTTGACGGGGTCATTGAACTGCGGGCACTGGAACACGCCGTGCACTCGGGCATGTTCGGCGGACCCTTGCTGGATGCGCCCACGCTCATGGCCCGGCTCATTTCCACGTTCCACGACGACGCCGGTGAAGTGGCCATCGAAGGACTTGTCTCCGCGGGGCCCGCGACCGTGGACTATCCAGAGGAAGATTTCCGTCGGGACAGTTCGGTACTGGAGTCAGTGCAGCTTGCTGGGAAAGGAAGCATCGCAGATCGGCTCTGGAACAAGCCGGCGCTGTCGGTCATTGGCATGGACGTGCCGAGCGTGGCATTGAGCTCCAACACTCTCTTGCCCTCTGCACGCGCAAAAAT
Organism: Arthrobacter crystallopoietes; assembly: GCF_002849715.1. NCBI lineage: Bacteria > Bacillati > Actinomycetota > Actinomycetes > Micrococcales > Micrococcaceae > Crystallibacter > Crystallibacter crystallopoietes. Next base: position 4,091,125 of record NZ_CP018863.1, on the reverse strand, counting down.
CAGTGTGCGGCTGGCGCCTGGCCAGGATCCTGATGCAGCCATGGAAGCCATTGCCACCCATATCGGCAACCATGCTCCCTTCGGGGCTGAAGTGTCCTTTGTACCCGGCGAACGAGGCAACGCATTCGCCACCGATACAAACGCCTCGGCTGCCCAAGCCGCGCTCTGGGCACTTGGAACAGCGTGGAATACACAGCCCGTCGAGGCGGGCATGGGAGGGTCAATACCATTCATCGCTGATCTGACCGAGCTGTTTCCGCAGGCGCAGATCCTGATTACGGGCGTCGAAGATCCCGATTCACGCGCCCATTCCGCGAACGAATCGCTCCATCTGGGTGATTTCCGCAATGCGGTGCTGGCCGAGGCGCTACTGCTGGCACGCCTAAACGTTGCTGGCCAATGAATCAGTTCGGATCGCTTCGCGGAAGCCGACATCACGGCCGCAGATTGGCCGGTTGTCCGAAATAACTGCCCGGGTCGTAACATAGAAGGGGAGCCAGAGCACCGCTGAGTGATAGCAGCAGGTCACCTGCTGGCCAGTCAAAGATAAGGAATAGCAATGAGTGAAACCACCAGCACTGCAACCGACACCACAACCCAGACCGAGGCTGAACTGCCTACGCACGAGGTTGCCCTAAGCGACGTTGCAGCCGGCAAGGTCCGCAGTCTGCTCGAACAGGAGGGCCGCACAGATCTTCGTCTGCGCGTTGCCGTACAGCCCGGCGGATGTTCGGGGCTCATTTACCAGCTCTACTTCGACGAGCGCATGCTGGACGGGGACGCAGTGCGCGACTTCGACGGCGTGGAGGTCATCGTGGACAAGATGAGTGTTCCTTACCTCAGCGGTGCTTCGATCGACTTCGAGGACACCATTTCCAAGCAGGGCTTTACCATCGATAACCCGAATGCTGGTGGGTCCTGTGCCTGTGGAGACTCGTTCCACTAGAACGGGCCCTGTAGGCAGCCTGGGGGCAGGTATCCGACGCCGACGCACGGAGGCAATCTGTCACATCCACGTCATCGGTGAGGGTAAGCTCTACAGTGAGTAGTAAAACTGAATATGCGTGCGCGGTCTCAGCGCGGAAATCTCCGTGCCGCGTGCGCATCACTTGCACGAAACAAGAGGAAGGGCCGTCTGTGAGTTCGCACGACCGAACCGGCAGTCGGCGCGCCAGGATCACCAAGGCTACGGGCCTTGGCGTAGTAGGCGCGCTGTTGTTGACGGGATGTTCAGAAGAAGTCCGATTGGGATGGTTGCCCACTGAACGGGGTACAACCAACCACACCGATCGGGTCATCGATTTGTGGGTGAACTCCTGGATTGCCGCACTGGCCATCGGCGTCATCACTTGGGGCCTGCTTATCTGGTGCATCGTGGCGTACCGCCGCCGGAAGAACGAGACGGGCTATCCGCGCCAGATCAGCTACAACCTGCCGTTGGAAATCTTCTATACGGCTGTACCGTTGGTCATGGTTATGGTGCTGTTCTACTTCACCGAAAAGGACATGAGCGCCATCACGGCCCGGGACGACAACCCGGACCAGATCATTGATATCCGCGGTAAGCAGTGGTCCTGGGACTTTAACTACGTCACGGAAGACAAGTACCTCGCAGGCGTTCAGGCACACCTGACTGGCGAAACGGGTATCCCGGAGACTCTGCCCACTCTTTACCTGCCGGTGAACCAGAGCGTAGAGCTGCAGCTCAACTCCCGCGACGTCATCCACTCCTTCTGGGTACCTGCGTTCCTGCAGAAGGTGGACATGATCCCGGGCAAGACCAACTACATAACGTTGACTCCTCAGCGTGAAGGCGTCTTTGATGGAAAGTGCGCCGAGCTTTGCGGCGAATACCATTCGGAAATGCTGTTCCGTGTGGAGGTCGTCTCCGAGGCCGAATTCGAGCAGCGCATGAGCGAGCTTGAAGACGGTCAGATCGGTGAGGAATATGACCGTAACCCGTACGCCGAATCGGCTGAGTAAGGAAGGCAGGGAAAACTAGTGTCTACTTACGAGTACACCGCCGATGAAACCGGCACGACAGTAGCGCCGCGCGTCGTTCCCCGCTCCAAGGGACGCATCGTCGTCAACTGGATCACTTCGACGGACCACAAGACCATCGGGTACATGTACCTGATTGCGTCGTTCATTTTCTTCTGCCTCGGCGGCGTGATGGCGCTGGTCATCCGTGCGGAGCTGTTTGAACCCGGTATGCAGATCCTGCAAACCAAGGAGCAGTACAACCAGCTGTTCACCATGCACGGCACGGTCATGCTGCTGATGTTCGCAACGCCGCTGTTCGCCGGCTTTGCCAACGTGATCATGCCGCTTCAGATTGGTGCACCGGATGTTGCCTTCCCGCGGTTGAATGCCCTGGCCTTCTGGTTCTTCCTTTTCGGCAGCACCATCGCAGTTGCTGGTTTCATTACCCCGCAGGGTGCGGCGTCCTTCGGCTGGTTTGCCTACGCGCCGCTGTCCAGCACAACGTTCTCGCCCGGTGTGGGCGGAGACCTCTGGGTCTTCGGCTTGGCTTTGTCCGGTTTCGGCACCATTCTCGGCTCGGTCAACTTCATTACCACCATCGTCTGCATGCGTGCCCCGGGCATGACCATGTGGCGTATGCCGATCTTCACCTGGAACACGCTTGTCACCGCGATCCTCGTGATGATGGCGTTCCCCCCGCTGGCTGCCGCGTTGTTTGCGTTGGGAGCGGACCGACGATTTGGGGCCCACATCTTCAACCCGGAGAACGGCGGCGCCATTCTGTGGCAGCACCTTTTCTGGTTCTTCGGACACCCAGAGGTCTACATCATCGCCCTGCCGTTCTTCGGCATCGTCTCCGAGATCTTCCCGGTGTTCAGCCGCAAACCAATCTTCGGTTACAAGGGCTTGGTGTACGCGACAATTGCCATTGCTGCCTTGTCTGTTACCGTCTGGGCGCACCACATGTACGTTACCGGCTCGGTCATGCTGCCGTTCTTCGCCTTCATGACCATGCTGATCGCAGTGCCTACCGGCGTGAAATTCTTCAACTGGATCGGCACCATGTGGCGTGGATCGATCACGTTCGAGACACCAATGCTTTGGAGCATTGGCTTCCTGGTCACCTTCCTCTTCGGCGGCCTGACCGGTATCATTCTGGCGTCACCGCCGCTGGACTTCCATGTGTCGGACACTTACTTCGTAGTCGCGCACTTCCACTATGTAGTCTTCGGAACCGTGGTCTTCGCGATGTTCGCCGGTTTCTACTTCTGGTGGCCGAAGTGGACAGGCAAGATGCTCAACGAACGCCTCGGCAAGATCCACTTCTGGCTCCTGTTCCTTGGCTTCCACGGCACCTTCCTGATCCAGCACTGGCTCGGAGTCATCGGAATGCCTCGTCGGTATGCGGACTACCTTCCTGAAGACAACTTCACCGCGATGAACCAGTTCTCCACTATCTCCTCGTTCGTGCTCGGCGCGTCCCTGATTCCGTTCTTCTGGAACGTGTACATCACTTGGCGGAATGGCAAGAAGGTCGAGGTCGACGATCCTTGGGGTTTCGGTGCGTCATTGGAATGGGCGACTTCCTGCCCGCCGCCGCGCCACAACTTCACCTCCTTGCCTCGGATCCGTTCCGAGCGGCCTGCCCTGGACCTGCACCATCCGGAGCTCGCTCCCAAACACACGCCGAAGCAGCCCGCTCCGGCCGCCCAGGTCTTCGGACCGGCCGACCGAGAGGATGCATAGCGCATGAAGGTTGAATCCTGGCTCTTTATCGGACTCGCTCCGTTCTTTGCGATCGTCGCCGTAGTCTACGGTTTCATGGTCGATTGGCAGGAACACGTCGGCTATCTGGCCCTGCTTCTGACGGCTGGTCTTTCAGTGATGATCGGCGGGTACCTGTGGTTCACCGGCCGTCGTGTTGGTGCCCGTCCCGAGGACCGGGTGGATGCAGAAATCCACGAAGGTTCCGGCGAGCAGGGGCACTTCAGCCCCTGGAGCTGGTGGCCGCTGGTGTTGAGCCTCGCGGCTGCAACCGGCTTCCTCGGTCTGGCCGTGGGCTTCTGGATCACCTACATCGGTGTCGGCCTGTTGGTCGTCGCACTGATCGGTTGGGTTTATGAATACAGCCGCGGAGATCACGCACACTAAGTGAATACTGCCCAAAGGGCCCGGAGCATGATGCTCCGGGCCCTTTGGGCTTAACGGCGCCGTACACAGACTGGACTGCCCTCCCATCCCACTCGGCGCGAATGAATCGCCACGGGGGTTCCGGGCGTGTGGCCGCAACAACATCGAGCCCAGTGGTCTAGACCGGACTAGAATAGTGTCGTTGCATCAGTTCGGAGCAGGGGAGTGTTTTGGTATCAAAAGCAGCAGCGGCGATTCCCGGAGAGATCGACGATGCGTCCAGAACCTCCAAGCACGCTCAATTGCGTGAGATACTCCGGCGTCATGCGAAGGAGAATTGCGAGCCAGGGGGACCGTTTCCCTCTGAAAGGGAACTCACTGAACGTTTCGGTGTGGCACGTATGACGGTGCGACAAGCCATTGACTCGCTGGTCGCCGAGCAGGTGCTGGAACGCATCGTGGGACTTGGGACATTCGTAAGCCAACCCAAACTGGATCTGCAGGTGAAGCTGACTTCCTACAGCGAAGAGATGCAGCGCCGTGGCATGGTCCCGGACGCCCGGGTCTTGAGCTTTGAGCAGATCGGCGCAGCCCCGCTGGTTGCGCGTGAGCTTCAGATTGAGGAAGGGCAGCCTGTGGTGCGTTTCCGCCGGCTGATGCTGGCCGATGGCGATCCAATGAGCGTGGATGAGAACTTCATTCCTGCCAGCCGGGTCCCTGGCATACTGGATGATCCGCCTCCCACCTCCCTCTACAACGTTCTCAGTGAACGCTATGGGTTGGTGATGGAATGGGGCGAAGACACCATCGAAGCCACAGCAGCGCAACCATCTATCGCCAGACTGCTGAACGTCGACATCGGCGCCCCGTTGCTCAAGATTCAACGCCACGCCTATGTATCGAGAACCATGGCAGACTTTTCAATCTCGTATTACCGGGCCGACCGCTACAAGCTGTGGGTGCCCCTCCAGCGGCCTGGCGGGCGGTCGCCGCGTTCCTACAACGTTAAGCGGTTCTAGAGGCCCCCAGCCGGCTGGAAAGGCCTGTAGAGAACACTCCTGCCTGCGCGCTCGTAAGCCAGGGACTCGAGCCGCAGTGGTAGCTGCTGAGGGGCAAGGACGGTTCGGTGATCCTCCTATATAGCCAGGCCAGCGATACTGCGAATGAGACCAGAATTCCGGCCGCCCTCTTGCTCACCATGCCCGACCATATTGGCAGTTACTTATTCCTGACTATTCAGTAAAGCGGAGGGCGGCTCCGGACCAGTGGTCCGGAGCCGCCCTCCATGTTTGTTGAGATCAGTGGCTGGAGATTTCAGCCTTGCTCTCTGCGGTTTCGATTTCTTCGTGGCTGCCATGGCTGTGGGCGGCTGCGAGCTCGGCCGGTGTAACGGGAGCGACACGGTCCTCGAAGAAGAAGCGGGACAGGCGCCCACGTAGGTTCTCGGTGCCGGAGATCTTTCCGTTGGCGTCCGGCTCGGCTGGCTGAACCTCCGGGGACTCGAAGCTGACCAAGCGGTGCAGCTTGTAGTCGTTCAGCGGCGCATGGACCTCGATGAACTCGCCATGCGGGAGACGGACAATACGTCCGGTCTCGCGGCCGTGGAGAACGATCTCACGGTCCTTGCGCTGCAGCGCGAGGCAGATTCTCCGGGTCACGATGAACCCGATGATCGGTCCGATGAAGAACAGCGCGCGGAGCCAGTAGGTGACATCGTTCAGCGACACGAGGAAGTGAGTAGCGATGAGGTCGGAGCTGGCTGCTGCCCACATGACGCAGTACCAGATCACCCCGGCCACACCGGTTGCTGTACGGAAGGGAGCGTTGCGTGGACGGTCCAGGATGTGGTGTTCGCGGTCGTCCTTGGTTACCCAGCGTTCGATCCACGGCCACCCAAACATCAGGCCGAACAGAATGCCCGCCGGAACGAGGGCCGGGAGCAATACGTTCAGCGACAGCGTGAAACCGCCGAAGATCACGTATTCAAACGGGAAGCCCCAGAGGACACCTGGCATGAGTCGAAGCGCACCGTCCACGAAACCGATGTACCAGTCCGGCTGGGTACCGGCGGAAACAGGGGAGGGGTCGTAGGGGCCGTAATCCCAGATCGGAAGGATCTGGAAGTTGGCCGCGATGACCGCGACCACACCGAAGACGATGAAGAAGAATCCGCCTGCCTTTGCCGCGTAGACCGGTCCAACAGGAAAACCGACGACATTGGTTTCCGTACGGCCCGGGCCGGGGTACTGCGTGTGCTTGTGGGTAACAACCATAAACAGGTGAATGACGATCATCAGAAGGATCAGCGCGGGCACCACGAGAATGTGCATCACGTAGAGACGTCCCACGATTGCCGTGCCCGGGAACTCGCCCCCGAAGATCAACATGGATAGGTAAGTGCCGATGAGCGGAATCGCCTTGATAACACCATCGATGATGCGCAGTCCGTTACCAGAGAGAAGGTCATCCGGCAGTGAGTAACCGGTGAAGCCTGCTGCCAGAGCCAGGATCAGGAGGACACAGCCGACGAGCCAGTTGAGCTCACGCGGACGACGGAAGGCGCCGGTAAAGAATACGCGAAGCATGTGCACCGAGACCGACGCTACAAAGAGCAGCGCAGACCAATGGTGCAGCTGGCGCATAAAGAGCCCACCGCGGATATCGAAAGAGATATCCAAGGTTGAGGCGTATGCGACAGACATTTCTACACCCTTAAGCGGGACATAGGATCCGTCATAGTGCGTTTCTGCCATCGACGGATCGAAGAACAGCGTTAGGAACGTTCCCGACAGCAGCAGGATCACGAAGGTGTATAGGGCCACTTCGCCGAACATGAACGACCAGTGGTCCGGGAAGATCTTGCGACCGAATTCCTTGACGATGGACGAACCGCCAACTCGAGTGTCTACGAAGTTGGTGACACGTCCGAGACTGGTTTTCGGCTGATAGGTATCGGATGAAGTCGAAGCACTCATGATTAGCCACGCTCCCAGAAGCTAGGTCCGACGGGTTCGTGGAAGTCGCTGGTTGCAACCAGGTATCCCTCGTCGTCAACGCTGATAGGCAGCTGCGGCAAGGCATGTGTGGCCGGACCGAAAATGACTTTGCATTCCTGGGTCAGGTCGAACGTCGACTGGTGGCATGGGCAGAGCAGATGATGCGTCTGCTGCTCATAAAGAGCGACCGGGCATCCCACGTGGGTGCAAATCTTGGAGTAGGCAACAATGCCGTTGTAGTTCCAGTCTTCGCGGCCGGGGGATACATGGAGATCCTCCGGATTGAGACGCATAAGCAGGACGACGGCCTTGGCCTTTTCTTCCAGCTTGTGCTCAGCTTCGTTCAGGCCTTCCGGAATTACATGGAAAGCCGATCCGATCGTGACGTCTGAGGCCTTGATCGGTGTGCCGCTCGGGTCGCGGGTCAGACGGACTCCTGCGTCCCACATTGTGTGCCTCAGCACGTCGGGATTCAGGTCCTCTGAGAGGTCGCGCAGGATCCCGATCGCCGGCAGCGGCGCTAGAATCATGGCGCCGAGGAGCGTGTTACGGATCAGCGGGCGGCGCTTGATGCCCGTTTCCTCGATGATCTCCGTAACCATCGTTTCCGCAATGACGCGGTCTTCTTCGGTGCGGACCGCGTGACGTTCTTCTGCGATCTCGTGATCGGGCATCAGGGTCTTTGCCCAGTGGACAATACCTACGCCAATTCCGAGCATGGCAAAGGCAGTGCCCATACCGAGCAAAAAGTTCTGCAGTCGCAGCGTTGCAATGGTCTCATCCAAACGGATGGCAAAGTATCCCACGAAGAAAAGCAGGGTACCGATGATGGAGATTACGAACAGAATCGCAACCTGTTTCTCGGCTCGCTTTTCGGCCCGGGGATCCTTGTCGGCAAGGCGCGGGCGATGTGGCGGAAGTCCAGGATCCTGGAACTTCTCCACTTCGCTCTGACCAGCCGTAGCAACGGTGCCCGAGGATTTCGGACTGCCGTGACTATGGTCGCCCATGATCCCTCTCATCCTTCTCTTGATATGTCTCTAAAGATTTTCAGTGCGTGTGTTGTCAGTAATTTCCCGGCGGCCCTTCGGCCGCCGGGAGGAGATCAGGATGACCGCTGGGTCAGCCAGATCGTGAAGGCGATGATGACTCCAAGGCCCGCTGTCCAGATCAGGAGGCCTTCGGAAACGGGGCCGAGCGATCCAAGGGAATTACCACCGGGTGATCCCTGTTCTTCAATGGTCTTCAGGAAGGCGACGATGTCTTGCTTGCCTTCGGGGGAGATGTTGGCATCGCTGAAGACGGGCATGTTCTGCGGGCCGGTAACCATGGCTTCGTAGATGTGCTTCTCGCTCACGCCGGCGAGTGCCGGTGCGAACTTACCGCGGGTGAGGGCACCGCCGGCGGCTGCAGCGTTATGGCACATGGCGCAGTTGACGCGGAACAGTTCGCCGCCGGCAGCGGGATCACCTTCGCTGGCATCGAGGTACTGTTCCTCGGGAATGGCCGGACCGGCCCCCAGCGAAGCAACGTAAGCGGCCAGCTGCATGGTCTGCTCGTCATTGAACTGCTTGGGCTTCTGCTGTGCCTGAGGTCCGGTCATCTGCATCGGCATACGCCCCGTGCCGACCTGGAAGTCGACGGCCGCTGCGCCGACACCGATCAGAGAAGGACCTGCCTGATTTCCGTGGGCACCTTCCGGAGCGCCAACTGCACCCAACCCGTGACAAGTGGCGCAGTTTGAAACGAAGAGCTTTTCGCCCTCTTCGATGTCCTGTGCCGAGTATGTGGTGGTTGTCGCCTGGGCCTCGTTGACCGTACCGGCTACGGCGTAAAGACCGCCGGTAACCAGCAGACCCATAAGCAACAGGGCAATGGCCGCCAGCGGATGTCGCCGCTTTTGCGAAAGTGCCTTCACTTCTTGGTTCCTAACTCTGTGGTGCGTGTGCGTCGAATGCAGCTTCTTGAAATTCTGTCCTTCGTAGAAGAACAGTCAAGTAAGGCTTACTTCAGGAAGTAAATGATGATGAACAGAGCGATCCAAACCACATCGACGAAGTGCCAGTAGTAGGAGGTGACGATCGCTGAGGTCGCTTCAAAGTGACCGAACTTCTTCGCGACATAGGCGCGGCCAATGATCAGCAGGAACGCGATCAGTCCACCAGCGACGTGAAGACCATGGAAGCCTGTGGTGATGTAGAACGCCGAACCGTAAGCGTTGGAGGAAAGCGATACTCCCTCGGAGACGAGGTGGGCGTACTCATAAGCCTGTACAGACACAAAGATGGCGCCCATGAGGAAGGTGAGCAGGAACCACTCGACCATTCCCCAACGTGCGACGTTGAAGGGGCTGCCGGTTCGGCGGGCCTGAAGGCGTTCGGCCGCGAATACACCAAACTGGCAGGTGAAGGAGCTGGCTACCAGGATGATGGTGTTGACCAACGCGAACGGAACGTCGAGTTTTGCCGTTTCGGTGGCCCACATCTCTGGTGAGGTGGCTCGCAGGGTGAAGTACATAGCGAAAAGGCCGGCAAAGAACATCAGCTCGCTGGACAGCCATACAACGGTTCCGACGGAAACGAGGTTTGGGCGGTTCAGCGTGGGATGTGCCGGGGTACTGGGGGCGTGGGTTGCAGTTGTCACATAGTCATTATGTCTATAAATCCGCCCAGTTCACCAATGCATCGGAACGCGTGGCGGGCGCCGAACGTTCCCAAGCCCCGGTATTCCGCGGAATGTCGGCAAAGTTAATATTCAGGCAGTTTCTACAATTCGTAGATAACCTAGGTGTGTGAGCCCTATTAGTGATGCCAAGACTGCCCTTCAATGGCCCGTTCTGATCTCGGCGCTGATCGCCGGTGACGACCTCAGTCGAGAGCAAACTCACTGGGCGATGAACACGATCATGGCCGGAGAGGCCACCGACGCGCAGATGGCAGGGTTCCTGGTGGCACTGCGCGCGAAGGGTGAGACGGTCGATGAACTTACCGGTTTGGTCGATGCCATGGTCAGCAATGCCCGCCCGATTGATATACCGGGCGAGAAGCTCGACATCGTTGGAACCGGCGGTGACCGACAGAACACGGTCAACATCTCGTCGATGGCCGCACTCGTATGCGCAGGAGCGGGTGCACGCATCGTGAAGCACGGAAATCGTGCTGCGTCGTCGTCTTCAGGGTCAGCGGATGTTATCGAAGCGCTCGGCGTACGTCTGGATCTCCCTGTCGACAGGGTGGCCCAGGCCGCAGTCGAGGCCGGCATCACCTTCTGCTTTGCCCAGGTATTCCATCCCTCTATGAGGTACGCGGGTACCGTTCGCAGCGAGCTCGGTGTAGCTACCGCGTTTAACTTCATGGGCCCCATGACCAATCCGGCGCATCCGACGGCATCTGCCATCGGCGTCGCCGACGCGAGGCTGGCCCCCCTCATCGCCGGCGTGCTGGCTACCCGCGGACAGCGGGCGCTGGTTTTCCGGGGAGGGGACGGTCTTGATGAGCTCACCACCACCGGCCCATCGACGGTCTGGGAGGTCCGGGACGGCAAGGTCACTGAAACGGAACTCGACCCGCTCGATCTCGGTATCGCGCGTGCCACCCTGGACGACCTGCGCGGTGGGGATGCGTCCGCCAATGCGGAAGTAGTCCGGCGCACCCTGGCAGGAGACCGAGGTCCGGTCCGTGACGCCGTCGTTCTTAATGCTGCTGCTGCCTTGGTCGCCTTGGATGAGTCGGCCGAGGGACCTCTTCAGGAAAGGCTGGCGAAGGGCCTCGCCCAAGCTATCGAAGCAATCGACAGTGGAGCCGCAGCCTCGGCACTTGACCGTTGGATCAAGGTCACGCAGTAGGCCTGGTCCTAAGACATTAAAGGTGTGTGGGCCGGCGGATGATTCCTCCGGCCCACACACCTTGGTTCAATTAGTGGTCGAACCCTAAAGAGAAGGCCGCATCAAGGTCATGCTGGGAATAGGCACGGAATGCGATGTGCGTCGTCGTGGCTTGGACGCCCTCAATCTTGGAGAGCCGGTCTGCGATCACATCGGCAAGATCTTCATGTTTGGTGACCCGGGCAACGGCGATCAAGTCCCATTCGCCGGTAACCGAGTAGACCTCGCTGATGCCTTCGATCTCCGATATCTCCTGCGCTGACTCCGGGATCCGGGATGCATCGGTCTGGATGAGTACAAACGCTGTAACCACTTTTGCTGCCTTTCATCGCACCATTTATGCCTATAACCGAGGTTATGCCAAGGTCCGGCTTTTGCGTATCTTCATGACCAGTGCCGCGACCAGACGCCAGCCGACAACAAATGCACCCAGTACCAGCAGGGTCACGATCTGGAACGACACCGCCAGTCCTCCGCCGGCAAGTCCGCGCAGCAGCAGTCCGAAAACGACAGTGGAGAGCCAAACAACGACGGCGGCAGGCCAAAGGGCCAGTGGTCTGCGCCAGACCCGGCCAAGCAGCCAGCCGATGGCAGCGCCGCCGGCAAACGGCGCGGCGGTCAAGAGGATTCCCGATACGTCCAGGCCGTGTTCGTGCGTGTCGCGTCCGATCGCTGCAAAAAGGACGATGCACGCGATGTCTCCCGCGAAGGCGAGGACTATGCTGGCCGTAGACTGCCGGGGAGCGATTGCAGAAGTCTTCACGACTCAAGCCTACGTTCCACCGCGGCACTTTCTGGCAATGGTCGGGGGCGTATGGAGCACTCGGAGGAATGGTGAAAATCACGCAGATTGCCCAACGTGCCTCAGACCTCAACCGGGCCAGAATTTTCTACGAGGACTTGCTGCGGCAGGAAGCGGCAGCCGTTTATGACCCGCCGGGGCTGGTCTTTTTCATGCTCGACGGCGTGAGGTTGCTCTTGGAACGGGAAGCACCTTCCGCCCTCATCTATTTGCAGGTGCCTGACGTCCGCTCAGAGATTGCAAGGCTGAAGGACGCCGGGGTTGAAGTCGTGGCGGAGCCGCAGCTGATCTTCCACCATGACGACGGGACGCTGGGTCCTGCCGGCAGCGACGAATGGATGGCTTTCGTCAAGGACTCCGAGGGCAACACCATTAGCTTGGTAAGCCATCAGGCAGTCTGAGCTTGTTAGCGCTCAAACAAGCTTGTAGCATTGTTGGTATGCCCACAAGGATATGGTTTTGTCATGTACGTCCTCACCGTTGATCAACGTAAGTCCAGGACGCGGGAGGACCTCGTGGGTCCCGTCATGGATGAGCTAAACAAGGACGCCCTGCGGCCGTTAGTTCTCCCGTTCGACCGAACCGCGGGGGATGAGATGCAGAGTCTTATCGATGATGCTTCCGTCACGTTGAGCATTGCGATGGAGTTGGCCGTCAGCGGGCAGTGGAGCGTTGGCATCGGCATCGGGGAAGTGCGCAAGCCTTTGCCTGATAATACTCGGGCTGCTTCAGGGGAGGCATTCGAGCGGGCCCGCACGGCAGTGACGGCTGCCAAGAATGCCTCCGGGAATATCGCCGTTTCGGGTCAGAGTCACATGGCTGCACAAGCGGAAGCGTTACTGCAGTTGCTGGTCTCCGTAGCGCGGAAGCGCAGTGCCATGTCAGTCGAGGCGGGCATTCTCAGCGACCAAGGCCTAACACAGCAGCAGATTGCCCGGCAGCTTGGGATCAGCCAGCAGGCCGTCTCCAGCAGACTTCAGAGCGGGCTGTGGCAGGAATCGAGAAGGGTCCGTGGGGTCGCGGAATCCCTCCTGGAAGGTGCGGATCTGTGAGTCTCGTCAGTCTGATTCTGCTGTGTCTGGCTGCCCTCATTACGGTACCGATGTATGGGGAGCGCTTCCGCGGCCATGGGAACGCCCGATTGTATTCGCTTAGTGCCATTTCGCTTGTCTGGCTGGGGGTAGCGGCGTTGCTGGCGAGTATCAGCGAGGGCGGCCTGGGAGCCGGTGTCTATGCATTTGCCGTGGCCGCCGCCGCGCTGGGCGGCGGGCCGCTGACTGTCAGTATCCTCACCCTGTCCTTCAATGCCTTACACCCGGAGAACCGGGAGAAAGCTGAGAAGGAGCCTGTCCTTCGAGGGGGTGCTTGGATCGGCGTACTGGAGCGGACAGGCATCGCCGTTACCCTGCTGGCTGGTTGGCCGGAGGGACTGGCTGTAGTACTGGCTGTGAAAGGTCTCGGCCGCTACTCCGAACTCGGTCAGGCCGGCGCTGCAGAGCGGTTTATTCTGGGAACCTTTGCCAGCGTGCTGTGGGCCGCGGCTGCCAGCGGAGTCGCCGTATTGCTCCGGTAGGAGGCGCGAGGCTGCTTCGCGCCGTCGCTGTTTGTGGGGCTGGTAGCGACGGGCGGGGATCGGTGCCATTGCGGTTGAACCGGACGTATGGCATAACAGGCACATGGCCGCCGTCGACCGAATTCAGGCAGAAGTGTCACTTAGCTGCTCGGTTGCCCATGCGTGGACAGTGTTCGTCCACGAAAAAGGCCAATGGTGGCCGGAGATGGACTTCTGGCCCGTTGCGGGCTCGCTACTGACGGAGCACTGGGAGCTGGACGGCGTTTCGTTCCAGGCCACCGGAGTGGTCGAAGACGTGGTGGAGGGGCGCCGGCTTGTCTTCTCGTGGCGTGAGAGCGAATGGGAGCGTCCGACCACTGTCGAATGCACCTTTGACGCAGACGGGACGGGCGCACGAATCTGCCTCAGTGAATCAGGGTTCGCTGCACTCTCTGATGGAGAGTCACTTGCGGCCGATCATCGTGCGGGTTGGGCGTATCACCTGCAGACGCTCAAACAGCATGTGGACGAAACGAGTACGCCTTTCGGGGAGAGGCAATCAACAGAGGGGGTGCCGGGGCAGTCGCCTCAATGAGAGCAGACGATGCCGGACGGATCTGACCGGGCGCCCTCGAAGGGCGGTGCGGGGCCGCGGCGACGTGGATAGTTAGAGGTTGAGGGTGGGGCCAGGGGTTTCGTCGTCCTCCAGCGGCTGCAGTTTGCTGTCCGGCGGGTAGAGGTTGGACCCAGTGCGGTCCTTCAGCGTCAGGGTGGCGATCAGCGAGGCCGCCACGAGCAGGAATAGGTACGTCGAGACGGCGACGGTGGTGTTGAACGTACCCACCAGTGCGGTGGCGATCGTGGGGGCGAAGGCCCCGCCGAGCACTGCACCCATCGCGTAGCTGATGGAGGCGCCGCTGAGTCGGATCCGGGCCGGGAACAGCTCGGCGTACAGGGCCGGCAGCGGTCCGTACGACAGCCCCATGACCGCGCCGAAAACCACCAAGGCGACGACGACGAGGATCATCTCGGCGGTGTCGATGAGCAGGAAGAGCGGGTATAGCCAGGCGAGCATGCACGCCCATCCTATGATGTACATTTTGCGGCGGCCGATGCGGTCGGAGAGTACCGCGGAGACCCAGGTCGAGATCAGCCAGGCCACCGAACCGAGGGTGATGATGTTGAGGATGGCATCGGCGTTCAAGTCCAGCTGTCTGGTGGCGTAGCCCAGGATGAAGCCGCCGGTGAGCATGTAGCCGGCAGCGTTATTGCCCATGAAGATGAGCGTGGCCTGGATAACCTTTTTTGGGTGGTGGCGGAAGAGAGTGGACAGCGGCGCGGTCTCAGTCTGTTTCGTGGCCTCCAGCTCATGGAATACCGGTGACTCCTCGACCCGTGTGCGGATGTAGTGGCCGATCAGGATCAGAACGAAGCTCAGCAGGAATGGCACCCGCCAGCCCCAGGCCAGGAACTGCTCGTCGGTAAGCGTGGCGGCGAAGACGGCTGTGACCCCGGAGGCCAGAAGCATCCCGGCGGGAACTCCCAGCTGCGGAAAGGCGCCGAACTTGCCGCGGTGTTCGGCCGGGGCGTGTTCGACAGCCATCAGCGCTGCCCCGCCCCATTCTCCGCCGGCGGAGAATCCCTGGACGATGCGCAGGAACACCAGCAGGATCGGGGCCCAGACCCCGATTGTGGCGTACGTAGGCAGGACGCCGATGAGGGTGGTACCTAGACCCATGAGGATCAAGGTGATGATCAGCACTACCCGGCGGCCATACCGGTCGCCCACCCTGCCCATGATGACGGCTCCCAGGGGGCGGAACAGGAAGCTGATGCCGACGGTGGCGAATGAGACGATCGAAGCCATGGTCCCCTGCAGCGGGGAGAAGAACAGCGGGGCGAGGACCAGGGCGGCGGCGTTGGCGTAGATGAAGTAGTCGTACCACTCCACCGTCGTGCCGATCATAGTAGCCCCTGCTACCCTGCGCTGTTGAGGGGTCATGCGGCCGGTGTCTGTCGATCTGGCGTTCACGAGGACTCCTTCGTCCGAAGCGACGGGCTCGTGGGGGAGGGCCGACCGCCGATTGTCTGTCAACAGGTGGCGGAGAGAATGATGGCCGGCGTCATTGCCCGCGACACCGCCCAGTCTACGGCTTGCGCGTCGCGGAATGATAGGGCGCGGTGCATCCACGATGCGACGCAGACCATGAGCGCCATCCAAGACCGGACGCCGATGATCTGGCCTGGCCGGGCTCGGTTACGATCTGGCAAAGAACCTGATCTTTCGACAGCGCATCTGGCAAGATGGCGAGCATGATCGAGATGCCTCGGCCGCCCGAGCCACCTTCTCTGCCACAGGAAAAAATCCGGGAGCTGATCGCCTATGCCGACGGGATGGCCGTTTTCATGGAGGCTGAAGTGGAGCTGATCAACGAGATGGGCAGGTCGGCTACCAGGAACGATTTGGTACGGATTATCGAGGGCTGGAAGTTCACCGCGCTGGCCCTGCGTGAAAGCTACGACGGACAGCTCTGAGGCGGGCAATTGCGTCCTTCCGATCAGCGGTCCACACAATCAAGTGCCTCCTACACCGCGCGGATGCCGCGGAAGCGAACGTGGAGCGTAGCAAAAACACGGCCGAATACCACACGGTCACTGAGCTGTTGGGGGAGGCCACCGGCCCGGCCTTCGTCGTCTATCGGCCATGGAGCAGAGGACAGACTACGGCGAGAAGCTCAACAACCCCAGCATGTTCGGACGGCACCATCCGGGAGATCAAGGAGCAGAGCGGCAAGGACAGCTGGCTGTGGGGGAGCGTGAAGCTCATGCATGCCTGTTGCACACCGGGGTTGTCACGAAGTCTGGATGGGGGAGTGCCGGCGAGACATGCCTTCCTCGGCAGGCCGCTTCAGTATTAGAGTGCCAAGGAGCGGTGATCTACCTAACTCCGACAAGGAGCCGACATGCACAAGTCCGCGGCAGCGATCTGGCGAACTGTGCATTCCGAAAGGCGGCAGCTCTCGGCTGATCTTTCTGAGCTGCGCGACGAACAGTGGTGCGTCTCCTCACTATGCCCGGGATGGGATATCCACGATGTCCTCGCGCATCTGGTCGACACGGCACTGACCGGTCGGGTCTCCTTCGTCCGTGAGCTGCTGATCGCCCGTATGGACTTCGACCTGGCAAACGTGAATGGCATCGCCCGAGAGCAACGGCAGAATCCGCAGGACACACTCGGCGCGCTGCAGGCAGCTACAGACCTCAGGCGCACACCGCCAGCAAACCTCGCAACACGTCTGGTCGAAGCCATAGTGCACGGAGAGGATATACGCCGGCCTCTGGGCATTGCCGGCTGCTACCCCGAACCTGCCGTCGCACAGGCCTTGGCCTACCAACTGCGCACCCCTGTCTCCTTTGGAGGTGGACGCGAGCGGGTAGCAGGATTGCGGCTGATCGACAGTAAGACCGGCGTGAGCTGGGGGCAGGGCGACGAAGTCGAGGCCGACTCGATCGATCTGCTCCTCGCAGTCTCCGGGCGCGTGGTGTCCCAGGAGAAATTCAAAGGAGCCGGGGCATCCCGACTCTTCGAGGCGGCAGCAAGCACGTCAACGCATGAGCCAGGTCACCCATGAAGCGTGGACGCAGCGATAGGAAACGACAGCAAAACGACCGGCTCTGGAAGTTGGCGCACGCCGAACGGGCCGCTTTGGCAGAAGATCTCTCGGGCCTCAGGGCAGAGCAATGGAGGCGCGGTACTTTGTGCGGGCACTGGGATGTCGAGCAGGTCGTGGCCCACCTCACGGCAGCTGCCAGCTTGAACCAGTGGCAGTGGCTTCGCAGTATGCTCGGCGCACGTTTCCGTCCCGACGTGCATAACCAGCGTCGGTTGACCGAGCGGTGCGGCCAGACTCCGGTAGAAACGCTGGACCTGTTCCAAGCCGTCATCAGAAGTACAACGGCACCCTCGGGACATATCCCTGCCTACCTTGGTGAGGTGGTCGTGCACGCCCAGGACGTCCGCCAACCCCTGGGGATTCAGCGCCAAGTGTCGGGGCGCTGACACCCGTCGCCGAATTTTTCGTCCGCCACGACTTCACCGTCGCCAGCCGTACGCACGTTTCCGGTCTGCAACTGCGCGCAGACGACGGGCTGTTCGCCGCAGGTAGCGGCCCTTTGGTGACGGGTTCCACCCTTGCCCTGGTGATGAGCATGGCCGGCCGCGACGTCTATCTCGACGAGCTCGATGATCCCGGAGCGCAGACCCTGCGGATCCGCCTCCAAGGCATCAAGGAGCACGAGGGGGAGCGTTCGTGATTGCATCAGATGCAAGCCATCAAGACTCTACTTGACATAATGTAGATTATCGGCGTTTAAAGTACGGGAGTAGAAGTAGCTGCGAAAACTCCCGTTCCACGGCTATTTCGGTGTTTCCGCAGGTCAGACGAGCCTTTGCTGCAACGACCGCATCTGGACGCTAGGCCTGAATTTGCTCCTGGATCCCTTGCCACTGTAGGTTTCCTGCATCTAATGCATGTTTCCATGGTTTAGGGGTTGCAGTGAATGGTGCCGTTCCGGGTTTTGTCCCGCGGATGCTGGTGGATCCGGCTGTCGGGCTGTTCAGGGCCGACGAGCGTGTTTTCACCGCCATGCTGGATGGCTGGCGGGCGCAGATGCTGGCCCGTGGGCTCACGACGCAGACCATCAAGCAGCGCTGCCAGCTGCTGGCGCGGTTCCAGGAATTCACCGGTGAGTTTCCGTGGCAATGGCGTGCGGTGGACATAGATGAGTTCCTGGCCGGACTGCGTTCCGGTGAGCAGCCGATCAGCCTCAAGACGCTGCGCTCGTACAGCAATGCCGTGGGGATGTTCTGCGCCTACCTGACGCATCCTGGCTATGGATGGGGTGAGTTCTGCGAACGCACTTTTGGTGATATCCCGAGCCAGATCTGCTTTGAATGGAACACGCCCAGGCACACGACCGATGACGCCGTGCCGGCGCAGCGGCGGGCATTCACCAAGGTTGAGCTGCAACGGCTTTTCGATCACGTTGACGATCTCGTCGACCGTGAGTACGCGGCCGGCAGCAAGCGTTGGCTGCCGCTGTTCCGTGATTCGGTGGCGTTCAAAGTCTGTTATGCCTATGGGCTTCGCCGGCGTGAGATGACGATGCTGGATCTGGAGGACTTCGGCCCCAATCCCCACGTGAATGAGTATGGCCGCTTCGGTGCCGTCCAGGTGAGGTTTGCCAAAGGCACGGCAGGTTCCGGGCCCAGGCGGCGGACTGTTCTGACCGTGCCGGAGTTCGACTGGGTCGTGGATCAGCTGCGTACCTGGACCGGCGGGATGCGGGCGCGGTTCCCAACAGCTGACCGGTCCTCGGCGCTCTGGCCAAGCGAGCGGGGCGCCCGGATGTCACTTGGCAGCTTCGGCGATGCCTTCGCAGCAGCTCGCGACGCCGTTGGGTTGCCCAAGGAACTGGGGCTGCACTGCCTCAGACACTCCTACGTGACCCACCTGATCGAAGCCGGCTACGACCCGGCCTTCGTGCAGACGCAGGTCGGCCACTCGTACGCCTCGACCACCGGCCTCTACACATCGGTATCGTCGGACTTCAAGCAGAAAACCGTGCAACAGATGATCGCACGCCGCATCACCACCTTGGAGGACCCAGATGCCTGAACAGCGCCGGATCGGCTACCGCTGGAACTTACGTGCCCTCATGGCCAAGCACAACCTCTGGAAGACCACCGAACTGATGCCGCTGCTGAAATCCCGCGGAATCAACCTTTCCGAGAGCCAGGTTTACCGGCTGGTCACGGCCACGCCGGAACGCATTCCGGCCAGGACGTTCGCGGCCCTTTGCGACATCCTGGACTGCACCCCCAACGACCTGTTCGAACCCTTCGTCGAGATGCGCGCCGCGGCGACAGCCGACGCACCTCGGCGCAGCGAAGACCTGGGAATCCAACCCGGTAACCCGATCGCCAAACGCATCCGCCTCGTCACCCCCGAGGACGGTGAGTAGGCCCCGCAAGCCGGAGGACCCGACCCGCTGGCCGGTCCCCTGCTCCCGCTGCGGCCAACACCACCAAACCGTTGCACGGTGGCCCGACGGCGGCGTCTGCGGCTACTGCTACCAGCAAGCCAAACGCACCCGCGGCATCTGCGCCTGCGGACACGAAGGCGTCCTGCCCGGCCTCATCGACACCCAACCCGCGTGCCGTCGATGCTCGGGCATCCGACTCAACGTCGACTGCCGGACCTGCGGAGCCGAGGACGAACTTCACAGCGGCGGCCGCTGCTGGACCTGCGTCCTCGGCAATGTCGTAGATGGCCTGCTCACCGACCCGGCCACGGGATCCATCGCCAACGATCTGATCCCGCTGGCGGCGGCGCTGAAGTCGATGAAACGGGCCAACAGCGGCCTGACCTGGATCCGCCAAAAGCACGTAACAGCGTTCCTGCGAAACCTCGCAGTCGCACCCGCGATCACGCACGAAACCTTCGACGGACTGCCCGACTCACGCACCCGCGAATACGTCCGAGGACTCCTCATCGAGCACGGGGTGCTCCCCCGCCGCGACGAACTCCGGATGCGCTACGACAACTGGGCAACGCAAGCCCTCGAGCGCGTGAGTGACCTGCAGAACCGTGAAGTGATCCGCCGCTACATCCGCTGGCACCACCAACGACGGATGAACCACATGGACGAAGTCAGCCGCGGAACCTTCCTGCGCGCCAAACAAGAAGTCACCGTGGCCATCGACCTCCTCAACTGGCTCACCGGCCACGGCATCAAACTGCCCGAGCTGCAACAATCCCACCTCGACGTATGGCAAGCAGAAGGGCCAACAACCCGGCGCATCGCCGAGCGCTTCCTCAAATGGGCCATCAAAACCAAAGCCGCTCCGGCAGGTCTCGCCATCCTCCCGCACCGCCGCGGAACCAGTCCCAAACTCGACAAGACAGGACAGGACGAAGCGCTGAACAAGGTACTTCAACTGGACGGACTCGACGTACGGGACAGGGCCGCCGCCATCCTCATCCTCGTCTTCGGACAACAGGCCGAAAACATCGCTCGGCTGACTTGGGACGACGTGACCATCACCGAAGACCTGGTCACCATCCGGCTCGGGACAATCCAGATCGCACTGCCTGATCCGCTGGACCTGCCGTGGCGGGAACTCGCTGAGAATCCCGGCCACAACCTCACCGCCTCACACCCGAGCACTAATTGGGTATTCCGCGGAATCGCGCCCGGGCGCCACATCGACCCAGGTCACCTGACAGTGCGGCTCAGCAGACTATTCAGCACTCGGGCGGCACGGCTCGGAACTCTCCACGAACTCACCAAACTCGCGCCCGTGGCCATCATTGCCGATGCACTGGGCTACTCCCCGGTTACCATCGAACGCCATGCCACTGACTCGGCCGCCGCCTACGCCCAATACATCGCAGCAGCAAGAACCTCCCGGCGAAACGCGCCACATGTCTAACAGGCGTTCGGCCGACACGGTCCGAACTTTCGAGAGGGCAATCTGTTAAGAGGGCTAATGGCAACGGCGGAAATCGCCTACTCCCGGCCCATGAATACCCGCGCATGCCAGTTAAATGAAGCGGCTGGGAGTGGCGGAATATCAGCGTTGCTGGTGGTGGCATATGAGCGATGCAGCGAGAACTTCGGTTCAGTCGGACGGCGACGGCTGCACAGCAACTTTACTGATGCTGTCCACGGTGCAGTTCGTAGAGTCCGCTAACGACGGCGATTCATGGCGTTACTTTGCATGGGCGTATTCCTGGCCGCGGTTTTCAGCGCGTAAACCTGCAGAACCTTGAAGATGCGGATTGGTTCGCTTTTCTGGGATGCCGCCCATGCTGCGGCTATCTCCTGAGCTGCTGTCACGTCATGAGGGCTTTACTCCATGCATGCCGGCTTGGATAACCCCAAATCAGCACTACTTGACATAACTAGTGCACCACCCTTGTGCGCCCGCCGCCGTCGTCGTCGTTGCACTTACGTGGTCCCGCGGCCCGACCTGGCCGCAGGACCTGCTGAGCAATCGGCTTCAGAGCTGTCTTCAGATGGAGAGCAGGTTGAGGGACGCGTCGTAGTGCTGGCCCGGGACATGAGTGCCGCCATCAGGTGGCGTCGCCCCACCGCTCCCCCGGCCAAACTGCCGTGGGTCAGGGCGGCGACGACGCGCAAGCTCGGTAGTCGCCGCCCTCGGAGATCAGGCGCCCACGTAGGCCGCGAGATGCTCGCCGGTGAGGGTGGCGCGAGCGGCAACAAGCTCGGAGGGTGTTCCCTCGAAGACGAGGCGGCCGCCGTCGTGGCCGGCGCCGGGGCCGAGGTCGATGATCCAGTCGGCGTGCGCCATGACCGCCTGATGGTGTTCGATGACGATGACCGATTTTCCTGCGTCGACGAGTCTGTCGAGGAGGCCGAGCAGTTGCTCGACGTCGGCCAGATGCAGCCCGGTTGTCGGCTCGTCGAGGACGTAGATGTCGCCCTTTTCTGCCATCTGGGTGGCGAGCTTGAGCCGCTGCCGTTCGCCGCCGGAGAGCGTGGTGAGGGGCTGGCCGAGGCTGAGGTAGCCCAGCCCGACGTCGGCGAGCCGGTCGAGGATCTTGTGGGCGGCCGGCGTGCGTGCCTCGCCCTCGTTGAAGAACTCCTCGGCTTCTGTCACCGACATCGCGAGTACTTCGGCAATGTTCCGGCCACCCAACGTGTATTCCAGCACTGCTGCTTGGAACCGCTTCCCCTCGCAGTCCTCGCAGGTGGATTCCACAGTGGCCATCACGCCTAGGTCGGTGTAGATGACGCCAGCGCCGTTACACGTTGGACAGGCGCCTTCAGAGTTCGAGCTGAAGAGCGCGGGCTTCACACCGTTGGCCTTGGCGAATGCCTTGCGGATCGGCTCGAGCAGGCCGGTGTAGGTGGCGGGGTTGCTCCGCCGCGAACCGCGGATGGCGCCTTGGTCGATCACCACCACGCCGTCGCGGCCGGCAACCGAACCATGGATCAGGGAGCTCTTGCCGGATCCGGCGACGCCCGTAACGACGCACAGCACCCCCAGCGGGATGTCGACGTCGACGTTCCGGAGGTTGTGCATCGACGCGCCGCGTACTTCCAACGCGCCAGACGACTGGCGCACTGTTTCCTTGAGGCTCGCCCGGTCATCCAGATGGCGGCCCGTGATGGTGTCACTCCCCCGCAGTCCCTCCACGGAGCCCTCGAAGCAGACGCTGCCGCCCGCCGTACCCGCGCCTGGCCCGAGGTCGACGACGTGGTCGGCGATAGCGATGGTCTCCGGCTTGTGCTCCACGACGAGCACCGTGTTGCCCTTGTCCCGCAGCTGCAGCAGCAACTGGTTCATCCGCTCGATGTCGTGCGGGTGCAGGCCGATCGTCGGTTCGTCGAACACGTAGGTGACATCGGTGAGCGAGGATCCGAGGTGGCGGATCATCTTGGTGCGCTGTGCCTCGCCGCCGGACAGGGTGCCGGCCGGCCGATTGAGCGAGAGGTAGCCCAGCCCGATTTCTTTGAAGGAGTCGAGCAGATGCTGCAGGCCGTTGAGCAGCGGGGCCACTGACGGCTCATCAAGGTCCCTGATCCATTCGGCCAGATCGCTGATCTGCATCTCGCAAAGGTCAGCGATGTTCTTGCCCTTGATCTTTGAGGACAGGGCTTCCTGGCTCAGCCGGGTGCCGTCGCACTCGGGGCAGGTCGTGAACGTCACGGCCCGCTCCACGAACGCACGGATGTGCGGCTGCATCGCCTCGACGTCCTTGGAGAGCATGGACTTCTGGATTTTCGGGATCACGCCCTCGAAGGTGAGGTTGACGCCTTCCACCTTGATCTTCGTCGGCTCCGAGTAGAGCAGCTTGTGGAGCTCCTTTTTGGAGAACTTCCCGATCGGTTTGTCCATGTCCAAACCGGCGCCACTGAAGATCCGTCCGTACCAACCGTCCATGCTGTAGCCGGGAACCGTGAGCGCCCCGTCAGCAAGCGACTTGGTGTCGTCGTACAGCGCCGTCAGGTCGAAATCGTTGACGGCGCCCATGCCCTCGCACCGCGGGCACATGCCGCCCAGCCGGTTGAAGGTCGCCTTCTCCGCCTTGGTCTTGTTGCCGCGCTCGACCGTGATCGCTCCGCTGGCCTTCACCGTAGGCACGTTGAAGGAGTAGGCATTGGGCGAGCCGATGTGCGGATCGCCAAGCCGGCTGAAGAGAATGCGCAGCATCGCGTTGGCATCGGTGGCGGTGCCGACGGTGGAGCGCGGGTTGGCGCCCATCCGCTCCTGATCGACAATGATCGCGGTTGTCAGGCCCTCCAGATAGTCGACGTCGGGGCGCGCGAGCGTCGGCATGAAGCCCTGTACAAAGGCGCTGTAAGTCTCGTTGATCATGCGTTGGGACTCCGCCGCGATCGTGGCGAAGACCAGTGAACTTTTGCCCGAGCCCGAGACACCCGTGAAGACGGTCAACCGGCGTTTCGGGAGCTCGACGCTGATGTCCTTGAGGTTGTTCTCGCGTGCGCCCTGTACGCGGATCAGGTCGTGGCTGTCTGCAAGGGGCAGCCCAGGCGACTGAATATCCGTGTTGGTGACCATGCTCATTATGTCTCCATCTGTCATTCGGGATGCCGCGGCTGTCTTGACGGCGTCGTCCGGATTGGTCCAACCAGGTTCCTGCGGTGCTTCAACGGTCCACTGTCTACCTTAAGCGACGTCGCCGCCGTCGTGATTGGAACGTACGATGGCTGCATGTGGACGGGCCGGCAGCTCCTGCCGTTACAGGCCAGGAGATGGCGGACATTCCTGCTGCTTCTCGTGGCGGTTTTTTGGCTGGCATCCTGCAGTTCCGGCGCCTCGGAATCTCCTCGCGGCGCCGCGTCCCCTGACCCGTCCGGCGGGCAACCCGTGCAGCTGGACGGGCCTCCGGCGACCGTCGAGCAACTCAGCGCGTCTGTCGGGGCCGCAGACGGCAGCAACAACGACGACGTTGTCCTGCTGACAGTGGCGAATAAGTCCGAGGCAACCGTGCTTGTCCTTGCCGTGACCCTGTACTCACCGCGCTTCAGCGGTGGCGCGGACTGGGTGCCGGACAGGGCCGGCGGAACGCGCCTCGGTCCCGGGGACAGCCTGTCCGTACCGGCCGCGCTGCAACCGGTGCGCTGCCAGCAGGACCCGGATCATTCAGCGGCGACCATTGCCATCACCGTCGACCGGGCCGAAACGGGATCGTTGACCGTGGAGGTCGCGGCGGCCGATCCCCAGGGCGTGCTGGATGCCCGTTACCAGCACTACTGTTCCAGCAGCGCCTGAGCAACGAGTCGCAGGCGCCGCCCAAGCAGCCTCGGCCAGGCCAGCGCCCGCCTCGGCCGTGGATAGGATCAAAGCTGACGGGACATTACCGGAACGGACGGAGAAACGCATCGTGTCACGACTGAGGGCAGCCGACATCCGCGCAGCAGTGGCGGCAGTGCTGGAGCGGGAGCAGCTGCCGCAGATCGTCCAGCTGGGACACCCGGTCCTGAGGCAGGCTGCGGTTCCCTATGACGGCCAGATCGAGGACGCCGAACTCCACGCACTGCTGGAGCTGATGCGCCGAACCATGCATGCCGCACCGGGGGTCGGCCTCGCGGCACCGCAGATCGGCATCCCCTTGCGCCTGGCGGTATTGGAAGATCCCGCCACCGTGGGACCGGAGATAGCCGGCGCACGCGAACGGCAACCGCTGCCGTTCTTTGCCGCGATCAACCCGCACGTCCGCACCATCGGCGACCACACGGCATCGTTCTTTGAAGGCTGTTTGTCCTTTGCCGGCTACCAGGCCGTCGTGGAGCGTCACCGGATAGTGGAACTCGACTATCTCCGCGCGGACGGAACGGTCAGGACCGAAGAGTTCACCGGCTGGCCGGCCCGCATTGTGCAGCACGAAACGGACCACCTGGACGGCGTGGTCTACATCGACAAGGCCGCCACCCGCTCGTTGTGCACCAGCGCGGAATATAGCAGCCGCTGGGCGCAGCCGACCATCGAGCGCGCCCGCGGGGAACTGCGCTTCTGAGTTCAGCCGGCGGCCGGTTCCAGTTCCGCGGCTTCGCCGGACCGCTCGGGCGTGCCGGGTTGGTTCCGGGCAGTGGGCAGGTAGTTGGCCCACCAGCGCAGGATCTCGTCGAACCGCTGCTTGCGGTGCCAGGGCGTCCCGGTGCGCGAAAGCTCGTGGTTCTCCCCCGGGAAAATCAGCAGCTCGGCCGGCACGCCGCGCTGTTTGAGCGCCACGTAGTACCGGTGGGCCTGCTCCAGCGGGCACCGCAGGTCTTCCTCCGAGTGGATGATGAGCGACGGCGTCCCAACGTTGCCGATCTGGGCAAACGGGTTCTGGCTGCGGATGCCCTCCTCATCGGTCCCCGTGTATTCGCCGGAGAAGAACCAGCCGATGTCGCTGGATCCCACGAACGACGGCGGATCGAGGTAACCGCGCTCGATGATCGCGGCGGCGAAACGGTGGTCCTGGGAGATGGCCCAGGCGGTGAGGTAGCCGCCGTAGGAACCGCCCATCACGCCCATCCGGTCGCGGTCCAGCTGCGGATACTTCTCCTGCGCGCCCTCCAGGAACGCGAGTACGTCAACCAGGTCCACCGTCCCCATGGCCTCCTTGATGGCCCGGCCATGCGCCTGCCCGTAGCCGGCGGCGCCGCGCGGATTGCACATCAGCACGGCATACCCGGCCGCCACGTAGACCTGGGCCTCGTCGAAAAGCCCCCAGCCGTACTGGGCAAAAGGCCCGCCGTGAATGGTCAGCAGCACCGGATGCGGGCCCTCGCCTTCCGGCAGCAGCACCCAGCCGTGCACCGGGTATCCGTCGGCCGCAGTGAAGGTTTCCTCCCGCAGCTCCGCCAGGGGCGATGCAGCGCGCAGGGCGGCGGAAAAATCGGTTACAACGTGCAAACCCGCCGGGGTCACGAGGCCCACATCCCCGGCGGTACCGGGATCGGTGAAACTCGCAACAAGCGATCCGCCGGCGCTACCTGTCCCGGTCACCTGGCGCCGGCCGTCCACCAGAACCTGCAACTCTCCGGCGGCGTTCAGGCGCAGCAGTTCCACGGCTCCGCGTGCGCTGTTCAGAACGACGACGGCGTCATCGCCCACCGCAACCAGCTCACCGCTGGTGGCGCTTAGGTCGATCGTCTCGGCGTCGGTCAGCCTTCGGGCGGGAGCACTGGTATCCGTGGGCGCCACGTAGAGGCCGGTGTTCCGTGCCACGAAGTCTGTGCCGCTTTCCCCGAGTTCGCTGCCCAGGAAGAACAGCCAGCGGCCGTCGGGGCTGGGCGCCGGCAGGTCTGCGCTAATCCACTGCGCCGGCTGGTCCGGCAGGTTCGTGTGCTTGCGCAGATCCAGTCCGTCCGTGTCGATGGAGTAGATGTCCGAGACCAAGTCGCTGTCGGCCTCTGCGTGCAGGGAGGCGCTGAAGTAGATGCGGCCGCCGTCGGCTGAGAACTGCGGCGACTGGTGATCCGCCGCGCCGTGGGTCAGCTGGACCGGTTCCGGCACCGACTGGAACTTGCGGCCCTCACCTTCAGCCTGCTTCTTGGCCCGGCCAACCGGGGTTATCGGCGGCTCGGCCTGCAGATCGGGTGCAGCCAGGCGGAAGAGCTGGGCGCGCTTGTCGTTCGTGTACCCGGCGCCGTTCAGACGGAACTTATAGCCGGTGATCAGCCGGGCGTCCTCGGCATCGGCGCCGACTCCCTCCACGGTGCCGTAACGTCCTTCTTCCGGTACCGGTGCGGCAAAGACCAGGCTGGCCGAATCGGATGACCATGCAAAACCGGTGACACCGAGCTTCCGGTCAGTCAGCTGTACCGGTTCCCCTCCCCTGCTCTCGACGGCGAAAAGCTGGGGCGCTTCCCCGGGTGCCGCGCGCAGGAAAGCCAAGGTGCCGCCGTCGGGCGCAAATTTAGGGGCGGTATCACGGAAGCCGCGGGTCAGGCGGCGCGGCATACCGCCGTCGTCGTTCAGCGGTATCTCCCACAACTGTCCGACGTAGGCGTCGCCAGCGAAGTCCGGGCGGATAACGGACGCCACCGCGCGGTTCCCCTCGGGATGGACGGCCGGAGCGGAAACGGAATTAAGTAAAACAATCTCTTCAGACTTCATCTTTGTGAGCTTAGCCTCATGCCGGGCGCCTGGGCGAGTCACCTTTCGGTAACACCGGCGGCAGCCGTCTCGCTAGGATCGGTCTATGCCTTCACTCAGTGTGCCCTTGGAATCCGTCGACCTCCTGCTGTGCCCGGTGTGCGCGGAAGACATGCGGCCCAACGAGGGCTCGGTTGCCGGTGGGATCAGCTGCGCGGCCGGCCACCGTTTCGACGGCGCCAAACAGGGGTACATCAACTTGCTCACCGGGCGCGGAACATCTTTCATCCCGGACACCGCAGACATGGTCGCGGCCAGATCCGCCTTCCTGGATGAGGGACATTATGACCCGTTGCTCCGGCAGGTTGCCGGGACCGTTGCGGGACTGTTGGAGGGCGTTGAGCGGCCGGTCATCGTTGACGCCGGCGCGGGCACAGGGCACTATTTGGCTGCCGCCGTTGGAGCCGTACCTGCGGCCAGGACGGTGGCGCTGGATCTGTCCAAATTTGCCCTGCGCCGAGCGGCACGTTCAGTTCCGCAGGCGCTGTGCCTGGTGTGGGACCTCTGGCGTCCCCTTCCCCTGGCCGGTGGTGCGGTCGATCTGATCATCAACGTTTTCGCCCCGCGCAATGCCGAAGAGTATGCACGGATCCTCAAACCGGGCGGCCATCTGCTGGTGGTAACCCCGGCGCCCGGGCATCTCGACGCTCTGAGGGCAAGGCTCCCCCTGCTCGCAGTGGACGAGGACAAGTCGGACAAGCTCGCCGCTTCCCTGGCTCAGGGCTTTACGCCGGTGTCCGCGGATTCGTTGTCCGTCCCGATGCAGCTCAAGGGCGAAGATATGCGGAATGTGGTGATGATGGGCCCGAACGCCCACCATGCCGGCGCAGTCCTTGAGCAGGGTGATGAAGCGGCCGTGCTCCAGGAACCGGAGACACCGCTGGCAGTCGAAGCCCGGTTTACGCTCAGCGTTTTCCGAAAGAGCGCCCGCTAGCGTCGTCGGGCGGAAGGGCAGCTGCCCGCACTGCACCTGCTGTGGTCACGAGTTGGCCACAGTTTCCGCGCTGCAGCGAAGTTCGGGCTGGAAAGCGCCACAAGTGCAGGCAAATCAGGCATGATGGTGCTGTGGACCACATGCCGTCTGTGGCGTGTTCGTGGTCCCGCGTACCTACCTGCAACAGGGGGAACCGATGCTTGAATGGCTCGTCATCAACAGCTGGGTCCTCTGGCTGGCGCTGTTCCTTGTTTTGGCGATCGTCGAGATGATGACGCTCGACCTGTTCTTCATCATGATGTCCTTCGGGGCTCTGATCGCCTTATTCACCGCACTGCTCGCCTGGCCGTTCTGGATCCAGGTGGTTGTTTTCTGCGTCGTGGCGCTGCTCATGGTTCTTGTGGTGCGTCCCGTAGGGCTGCGCCACCTGCGTCGCGGTCCCCGGGACCGGGCCACCAACGTCGACCGGCTGATCGGTGAATCGGCCATGGCGCTGGAACCCGTCACGGACCACTCCGGCATGGTCAAGATCGGTGGCGACACCTGGACGGCACGTTCGAGCGATGGCTCGGCAATCCCGGCCGGGGCACGGGTAGCCGTGGCACGGATCGAAGGAGCCACCGCCGTCGTCTACCCTGCCGCGGAGCCGGGGCCATATCCGGCGCAGTAAGCCGGCAAAGATGAAGGGCGCATCACGCACTCAGCCTGACGGATGGCTCAGCATCCGGACCAACAGGACGCGAATAACAACTGAAGGGGAGCTATGGATACCAATATCGGCATCTGGATAGTGCTGCTGGTCCTGATCATTTTTGTGTTCATTGTGTTGGTCCGCGCCGTCCGGATTATTCCGCAGGCGCGTGCGGGCGTAGTCGAACGTTTGGGCAAGTACCAGCGCACGCTCAACCCCGGACTGACCATCCTGATCCCGTTCGTTGACCGGCTCCTGCCCCTGCTGGATCTGCGCGAACAGGTCGTGTCGTTTCCGCCGCAGCCCGTTATTACCGAAGACAACCTCGTCGTATCCATTGACACGGTCATCTATTTTCAAGTGACCGATCCCCGTGCCGCGACGTACGAGATCGCCAACTACATCCAGGCCGTCGAACAGCTAACCACCACGACCTTGCGAAACGTTGTGGGCGGGCTGAACCTCGAAGAGGCGCTGACCTCCCGGGACCAGATCAACGGTCAGCTGCGCGGTGTCCTGGATGAGGCAACCGGCCGCTGGGGCATCCGTGTTTCGCGTGTGGAACTCAAGGCGATCGACCCGCCGCACTCCATCCAGGATTCCATGGAAAAGCAGATGCGTGCAGACCGGGACCGGCGGGCGGCCATCCTGACAGCGGAAGGTGTGAAGCAGTCGCAGATCCTTACCGCTGAAGGTGAACGCCAGGCGGCCATCCTCAAAGCCGAGGGCGACGCCAAAGCAGCCATTCTCCGTGCCGACGGTGAATCGCAGGCGATCCAGAAGGTGTTCGATGCCATCCATAAAGGCAATCCGACCCAAAAACTGCTCGCTTACCAGTACCTTCAGACATTGCCCAAGCTTGCAGACGGATCCTCCAACAAACTGTGGATTATCCCCAGCGAAGTCGGTGAGGCGCTCAAGGGTATCGGCAGTGTCCTGGGGGCTGCGACACCGGACGGGGCAAGCCCTGATGCTGCCGGCGGCGGACCGGGCGAGGACCACGGCAGCCCTGCCCGGGGCCTGTTGTGAAATATCCGCCTTTACCCTCGCGGCCATTCCGGACTATAATTGGTTGTTTGCCGCGAAGCTGATGCCCGCTGCCGACCGGGAACAGTTGATGGTCCGGAAGCGTTGAAGGTAGTGCGGGTCATGCCGGGACGGTGCATTTCACCGCCCCACCATAAGACAAGAGGGAGAGATCATGAGCGATCGTAGCCTGCGGGGTATGCGTCTCGGAGCGCAGAGCATGGAGACGGAATCCGGTGTCGAGCCGGCGCCGCGTCAACGCGTGGAATACCGTTGCGAGGATGGCGAGCAGGTCTTTGTTACCTTTGCCGCTGAGGCTGAGATCCCCCCGACCTGGGTTTCCAAGACCGGCAAGGAAGCGTTGCTCGTCAATGGCGAAAAGCCCGACGACAGCAATGAGAAGGCCGTCCGGACCCACTGGGATATGTTGCTGGAACGCCGCTCGGTCGAAGAACTGGAGCAGATCCTTGAGGACCGGTTGAACATTCTGCGTGAACGCCGCGGCGAACGCCGCTCCGCCTAGAACATAGGCATAGCTGAGGGAGGAGACCGGAAACGGTCTCCTCCCTCAGTCTTTAAGACCTGCCGGTCAGCTTGCGCCAGCGGGAACGGAGTCCCCATTTCGTGACAAGGATGATTGATTCAAGTACGATCCCGCCGCTCATCTTCGAGTCCCCGAATTCGCGTTCCACGAAAGTGATCGGAACTTCCCGGACGTCGAGTCCGGCCTTGAGTGTTTTCCAGGTGAGGTCCACTTGGAAGCAGTAGCCGACGGATTCAACGGATTCGAGATCGATCTTCTTCAGCGTCTCCGCACGGAAAGCATTGAAGCCACCGGTAATGTCCTTGACCCGGACGCCAAGCAGGATCCGCGAATATAAGCTGCCACCGAGTGAGAGCAGCTTCCGGTGCAGCGGCCAGTTGACGACCTTGCCTCCACGGATCCACCGCGAGCCTTTGACCATGTCCGCACCGCGGTCCAAAGCATCCAGCAGACGCTGCAACTCTTCGGGCTGGTGGGAACCGTCGGCATCCATTTCGACCAGAATGTCGTAGCCCGCGTCGAGGCCCCAGCGGAATCCGGCGATGTAGGCTGCGCCGAGTCCTTCCTTACCCTGCCGGTGCAGGACATGGACGGCGCTGTCTGCGGCAGCTACCGTGTCCGCCGCCGCTCCGGTGCCATCGGGAGAGTTGTCATCGACTACCAGGACGTCTGTGGCGGGGGCTACGGCCCGGAGCCGGTCCAAGGTTCGAGGCAGGGACTCAATCTCGTTATACGTCGGAATGATGGTCAGGACCCGCACTCAGCTGCCTTTCGATCTCGCTACTGTTGCCGCATATGATGGCGCGGGCATGTCCCCGGGACCGGGCCGAACGCCAACGGTCCAGTATATGTCATCGTTCCTTGGCCCAACCGCACAGAGCGGACGGCGTCCGCAGAAAAGAGGGTAGGTTCGCGCGCCTTCGGGCCAGGAACCGGATCCGCGAAGCGGACGGAACCTGTTTTCTACTGACGCGCAAACCTACCCGTTGGAAGCACCGGACATCCAGCCGCCGGACAGAACTTCCACTCTGCCGACGACGTGCACCGGTTTGGTCCGGAGCCCGGCCTGGGCCATTGGCTTATCCAAAAACGACCCATTGAGCTAAAAGCTTACGTGGTCAGAACCGGGTGTCAATGTGGCCTTGACCTGCGGGTTCTCCCATTTCTGCAGGTCAGTACGGCAAGTCGGAATGCATCATCTTGGTGACTATTTTCCTGCTACTCCGTCCGGCCGCGGCGGGTACACCATTAGGAAGCCGAGTGGACGTCTCTGTCATAGATCACGTACCCGTCCACCACCGTGCGCGAGCATACGGGGAGGGCGTCTGTATCCAGCGAGGGCAGCATGGGCGTGCCGGCCCGGGCGTCCGTGCTCCAGGACGAAACTCTGCTGTCCGGCGTCTGGATCGAGAGCTCGGCCACATCCCACACGGCAA
This sequence comes from Arthrobacter crystallopoietes, assembly GCF_002849715.1. NCBI lineage: Bacteria > Bacillati > Actinomycetota > Actinomycetes > Micrococcales > Micrococcaceae > Crystallibacter > Crystallibacter crystallopoietes. The sequence continues at coordinate 4,058,948 of NZ_CP018863.1, read as the reverse complement.
ACGTGGCGGGTGTGCCGGGGGCCAACTGTCCCTGCATGGGATTCGGCTCTCGGGCCGCCCGCCAACCGGCCCTGGTGTGGGCAAGGAAAGCAGCTCGTGCCGAGATGCGCTGTTCCGGGTTGTGATGTTCCAGGCACGCTTTTACCGTCCTCCAGGGGCTCTGCTCCGTGACTGGTGCGTCCGATCCCAGACAGACAGGAATGCCCGCTGTCTGGAGCGTTCCGATGGCATTCATGCCCAAGGATGTCTGAGCTCCGAGCCGCGATGCGTACAAACCGTTCGTGCCGCCCCAATAGGCATCGAAGAGCGGCTGCATGCTGGCAGTGATTCCGAATTCCAGCAGCCGATCGACTGCCCCGGACGACATCATCTCGACGTGCTCGAACCGGTGCCGGGCCGAGCGGACCACGGCACTTCCCACACGATCTGCTGCGACCTGCAGAGCCTCGATGGCCCGGTCGAGCGCTGCGTCACCGATGACGTGGAAGCCGCCTTGGATCCCTGCTAAGGAACAGAGCTCGAGGTGCCTGGCGGCTTGCTCCACGGAGAGGAATAACTCTCCGGCTTCGCCAGGCCGGTCTTGGTAGCCGCTGTGCACACAGGCTGTGTGAGAGCCGATGGACCCATCAATGTTGAGGTCGCCGGCCAGACCCTTGAGTCTGTTTCCGAACAGCTCGAGGATATCTTGCAGCTGCTCGGCCGATTCCGCCAACTGCCCCCAGTACGGAAGGATCCTGGGGAGCGACCGGTACTCGTCGTCCGCCAATGCAATCAAACCCAGCAGATCCTCGGCCGGAGCAATGTGCGGGGCCCCCATTTCCGCCAGGGCCACATAGCCTCGCGCCGCGGCATGGTTTAAGGCCAGGCGCTGTACGTCCCTCCGGCGGGCGGCAGATGGGTTATTCGCCGCTGCGCGGACCAGCTGGAGCGCGCGCGTACGCGCCACTCCTGTGCCGTCCCAGCCCTCCTCAGCCTGCAACCTGAGCCTGGCGGCGAACGAGGCGGAAACGGCTCCCGAGTGCACGTCAACCCGGCTGAGGTATACGTCCTGTCCCCCGCCGGCGCGCTCCAGTTCGTCAGCTGTAGGCGGCCGGCCTTCGGGCCAGCGGCTCTCATCCCAGCCATGCCCGAGCACCGGGGACGCGCCGGAACGCGCAGCGCCGGCAACGGCGTCGAGGACCTCGGCCAAGGAGTTGCAACGGGACAAGTCGAGCGAGGCCAAAGCCAGGCCGGCGTCCGTGACATGCACATGGGAATCTACGAACCCCGGGGCCACGAGCCTGCCCTGCAGGTCGATGATCTCCATCTTGCTGTCAGCGATTGATGTTGCTGCCTCTTCGGAGCCGATCCAGGCTACCGTTCCGCCGTCGACCAGCATTGCGGTGGCATACGGGTCTGCAGGGCTGTACACGGAACCGTTGCGGTACAGCGAAAGACCGGATACTGCCGCGCGTTCGGTCAGCTGGGACTCACTCATGAAACTCCAATCAAAGGTAAATCAATAAAAAGTTCATCTTCACGCCGGAACCAGTTGGCACAGAGCTGGCGGCGGCGGGCTCGGTGGATGAATGGGCCTTGGGGAACGAACGGCTCGCCTATTCCGCTACTGCGGAATAGGCGACCACACCGCGCCGGACCAGAACGATGGCCTGCCGGCTGAGTGCCGCCATCTTCGGTTCAATGTCGGGCACTTTGACCAGCTGGTCAAGCAGATCGATGACCTGCTTGGCCCAACGCACGAAGTCTCCTGCCGCCAGTTCAGTCCCTTGGAGGGCTGCCAGCAGGGACCGTCCCTGCGCCCACTTGTACATGGGCCAGATGAGGCCAAGCTCTGGTTCGCCGCTGAGAGGCAGCTTGTGCTGTTCCTCCCTGTCGGTCAGGACCGACCACTCTCTGACGGCAATATCGACCGCCGTTTCCAGCGACACGCTCGGCATCTTCGGCCGGATGCCGGTCTCCTCCCGTTTGGCTTGGAAAACGAGACAGGAGACGAAAGCGGCGAATTCGGCGGCGTCCAGGTCTTCGAAAGCACCGTTTTCAATACACAACGCCACGAGCAGGTCGCGGTCGCCGTAAATCCGGCGGAGTCTGTTGCCAGCCGCGCTGATTGTGACTCTGCCGTCCGGATGTGTTTCGAGGTAGTCATAGGTGTCGAGCAGGTCGCAGACACGGTCAAAGGTTTTAGCGATGGTATTGGTACGGCCCTGGATCTGCCCCATTAATTGGTCCGTTTCCCGCCGGAGCTTCCACCAGCGTTCGGACCAGCGGGCATGGTCTTCACGGTCGCTGCAGCCATGGCAAGGGTGGGACCTAAGTTTCCGACGCAGCTCCGTAATCTGCTGTTCCTGCCGTTCCGAACCCGGCACTGCAAAGTTGTGACGGTCGCTTCCCCTCCGAGGCGGCCTGTTTTCATGCAGCGCATTGCGCAGCGACGACGCCAGATCGCGGCGTTCCTTGGGGCTGCGGCTGTTGAACGCCTTCGGCACACGGATAGTGGACAGGACCTCGACCGGCCCTTCGAGATCCTGGGCCGAAATTCGCCGGATCTGCTTGTCCATCGTCAAGACTGTGGGCCGTGGCTCGAAGCCGGACGCGTCCGGAGTCAGGACCACGGCGTATCCCTCGCTACGTCCGCCGGGAATATCGATGATGTCGCCCCGGCGCAGACGTTCGAGAGAAGCGGCTGCCGCGGAACGCAGGTGCCGGGTCCGGGACTTCGCCGATTGGGTTTCCACCTCTTTCAGTTCCCGCCGCAATCGCGCGTACTCGGTGAAGTCGCCGAGATGGCACGTCATGGATTTGGCGTAGCCGGCAAGAGATTCTTCCCGGCTGCGAACTTGTTTCGCGAGTCCCACCACGGACCTGTCCGCTTGGAACTGGGCAAAGGAAGTTTCGAGTATTTCGCGAGCCTTTGGCCGGCCGAACTGGGCGATGAGATTGATCGACATATTGTAGGTCGGACGGAAGCTGGAATTGAGCGGATAGGTGCGGCGCGAGGCAAGACCGGCCACCGCCGCAGGATCCGTTCCCGGCTGCCAGAGGACAACCGCATGGCCCTCGACGTCGATGCCCCTGCGGCCGGCCCTGCCGGTCAGCTGGGTGTACTCGCCGGCCGTGATGTTAACGTGGGCTTCGCCATTGAACTTGTCCAGCTTTTCCAGCACCACGGTTCGGGCGGGCATATTCACGCCCAGAGCCAGTGTTTCGGTGGAGAAGACGGCCTTGACGAAGCCGTCCGCGAATAGCTTCTCCACCACCTCTTTGAAGGTCGGCAGCATGCCGGCATGGTGGGCCGCCAGACCCCGCACCAGCCCCTCGCGCCAGGTCCAGAAACCGAGCACACCCAGATCTTCCTCGGGAATGTCCTGGGCCGCTTCATCCACCCGCCGGACGATCTCATCGCGCTCAGCCTCGGTGGTCAGCCACAATCCGGCATCCAAGCATTGCCTGACGGCCGCATCGCACCCGTTCCGCGAAAAAATGAAGGTGATCGCCGGAAGCAGTCCTTCCTTATCGAGACGCGCAATGACCTGCGGACGCGAGGCCCTGCGCACCCGGCTCATTGGCTGCTGCGGCCTCGTCGGTGCGCGTTTGCCCCGGCGTGCTCCGGCACGTCCCCAATTGGCGGCCCGGTTGAGCTTCTGCTCGGAGTACGCCAGCTCCAGCAGTTCGGGGTTCACCTCGAAGCGGTCCGCGGCTCCGGTTCCGGTTCCGGGCGACATGGCGGGTGCCGCCTCATCAAACGCAACGTCGGAGGCAAAGAGGTCCAGAATATCCGGCCCGACCATCACATGCTGCCACAGCGGCACGGGCCGGTGTTCCGAAACCACCACGTCCGTGTCCCCGCGCACGGTATCGAGCCAGGCGCCGAACTCCTCCGCGTTGGAAACAGTGGCCGACAGCGATACCAACTGCACGCTGCTGGGCAGATGGATGATGACTTCTTCCCAGACTGCGCCGCGGAAACGGTCCGCCAGATAGTGGACCTCATCCATCACGACATAGGCCAGTTCGTCCAGTGTCTGGGAATTGGCGTAGAGCATGTTGCGCAGTACTTCGGTGGTCATCACGACCACGTCCGCGTTCGGATTGATGGAAACATCCCCGGTCAGCAGCCCGACACGTTCGGCACCATAGACGTGGACCAACTCCGTGTACTTCTGGTTGCTCAACGCTTTAATAGGCGTGGTGTAGAAGGCCTTCAGGCCTCGTTGCAGACCCATATAGACCGCGAATTCACCGATGACCGTCTTCCCGGCCCCGGTCGGCGCTGCCACCAGCACTCCCCTGCCCCGTTCCAGTGCCTCGCAGGCCTCCCGCTGGAAGGGATCCAGTTCGAATCCCAGGGTTTGCGTAAACGCGAAGAGCTTGGTCTTGGCATGGGCTGCTCTTGCTGTTGCCGCCCTGTACCGCTCGGATGGGGAACTCATATTAGAAGCCTAATGGTATTAGCCGGCGGAAGAGCGCTTCCACCGGCTCAGGCCTCTGCAGGACCCTCAAGATCAGTCAGCGGTGTTGCCTTGTCTGCAGACGCTTCCACTTCCTCCTCACGTTCCTTCTTCTTCCGTGCACGACGCTTGTCGTTGAGCAGGCACACGCCGACGGCGACGAAGAACAGGGCCAGCAGCGGCCCCGCCAGCAGGAACATGGACATGGCATCCGGACCGGGCGCTGCCATCGCGGCAACCACACATACAACGAAGACAACGATGCGCCAGCTCTTGATGACTTGCCGTCCGCTGACGAGGCCGGCGAAGTTGACCCCGACCAGGACCACCGGCAGGAGGAAAGCCACGCCCAGGGATAGGAACATACGCATGACAAAGGTCAGGTAGTCCGTTGCCAGGATCTGGTTCACGCCTCCTACGGGCGTGAACATGGTGAGAACCTTGACGATCTCCGGCAGCACAATCCAGCCAAAGTAGATGCCCAGCAGAAACAAGGGCACAGCGGCCACCATAAAACCGAGTGTGTAGCGCCGCTCTTTCTGTTTCAAGCCTGGCGTGATGAAGGCCCAGATCTGGTAAATCCAGATCGGCGAGCTGACGAGAAAGCCCAGAAACAGGGAGACCTGAATTTTCAGATCGAACGGAGAACCTACGCTGCCGTAGTTGATTTCCGCACGGCGGCCCTCAACGGACGAAATTTCGATCAGCGGTTGCTGGACTGCGACCATTACCGGGTCGTAAAGGAACCATCCCCCGATGGCGCCCAGAAGAATAGCAATGCCGGATACAATCAGCCGGTTCCGGAATTCTTTGATGTGCTCTTTGAGCGCCATCCGTCCTTCAGGATTGGCTTTGCGGCCTTTACCTCGAGACATTGGCCTTACTGCTGGTTGGGCGGCGGAGTTCCGCCGTTCGCGTTCGGTGCCTGATCCCGGTTGTTCTGGTTTCGGGGCGGATTCACCACGCGGCCTTCAACGGCGTCGTCGTCGGTGTCATCCTTGGACGGGTTCTCATCCTTCATCTGCTTGACTTCGGACTTGAAGATCCGCATCGACTGACCCACGCTGCGGGCAAGACCCGGGAGCTTGGGGGCTCCGAAGAGCAGCAGGACAATGATGACGAGAATGATGATTGTCCAGGGGTTGTCGAAGAGTCGTCCCATTGGATGGTTCCTTTCGTTTCGAGTACATCTTACGTTATGAAAGCCTGACGTCCCTGAGGGACTGCCTCTGCCCGGCGGCAGCCCGTCGGGCCACGCGTTTGAGCCGTCTAGCCTCGCGTCGTTCCGCCTTGCCCGAAACGTAGATTTCCCGTGCTTCCGCGGGGTCAAGAAAGACTCCCGAAACAATGGTGCGCGGTTCTGCTGCCCCGGTGCTGCCGGGGACGTCGAAACCCGAGCCGAGCTTGCCTGCCGCCACCTCGAAATCCTGCAGAGTTGCCTTTACTTGGCGGAAGAGCCGAAAACCCAGGTAAACGACGAAGAGCAACGCGAGGGCACAAAGCGCAACCCAGAGCAGAATCCAGAACCACCATGACATGCTTACGAGTCTAGTCCGTCCAGCTTTGAATTTTCCGAATAGACCTCCAGCGCAGCCGCAAGCCACGCGCGGGCAGCCAGTGCGAGGCTCGCGGGCTCGAGGATGGTAACTTCACCGCCGTGACGGGCTACCAAAGGCGTGATGATCGCCGTCGAACCCAGGCGAAGCTCCGCCACAACGTCGCCATTGTCCAGAACGACGCGGCGTTCGGCGTTGTAGTGCTCCGCGAGCTCCGCCAGTCGCGATGAGATCTTCAACACCACAAGTTCGTCCGTGTCCCTAGGGGTAAAGAGCGCTTGGGGAAATTGCGAACTCCGCGCCTCGGGCTGCTGGAAGTGCTGCCCGGTCCTGCGCAGCGAGCGGATTCTGTCCGCCCGGAACTGCCGGATTGCCTGCTGGCCGTGGCACCACGCTTCGGTGTACCAGTGGCCATCGACAGCGAACACCTGTACCGGGTCGATGTCCCGAACCGTCATTTCATCCCGCGAAGGGACCAGATACTCAATCGTGAGCGTCTCGCTGGCAGCCACGGCGTCCTGCAGGGCGAGGACTTCCTCCGTGCGGGTATCGGCGTCGAAGTCCGCAGCAATGGCACGGTGCAGGCCACGGTCGCCGCCGGTCGCGTCCAGCAGTTTGCTCAGCGCGCTCCGCAGTGCGGGCCGGTCCCCCACTCCCGGAACGGTTTCCAACGCCTGCAGGCCCACCACAAGGGACAACGCTTCGTCGATACTCAGCCGAACGGGCTGGGCTATCTCGTCGGCATTGCCGATATAGATGGAGCCGTCCTCCCAGTAGGCGTCGATCAGCTGGTCCGGCCCATAGCCGGGAGCCCCGCAGACAAAAAGGAGGCTGAGATCCTTGCCCAGCTGATCCGGGCTCACTCCGAACTTCTCTGCGGTCTCGTTCAGAGGTGCACCTGGATGGGCGCTCACATAGGACACCAGATCGAGGAGCCGCGGAAGGCGGTCCAAGGATGAAGATTTTGTCCGTGCCGGTCTCGCTGTGGAGCCGAGATCGTACGACGGCGGTGCTTGGGTCATCGACTCAAGCGCACCGTTGAAACGCCGGATGACGGCGTCCTTCAGCTCGACCGGATCGACCGCATAGGCATTCGCTCCATGAGAGGCAACCTCTTCGGCAAAGGTCTCGATATCACCGAACGTGCAGGTCACGGTATCCCAGCCGTGAGGCCCTGCATCCACAGTGGATGCGGCGGTCCGAAGAGAATGTGCGTGCCCTTGCCGAAGGAGCAGGGTGGCGGTGCCCTGCTGCCTGTCGGGGACCAACGACTCCAGCGCCGCGCGCATGGTGAACTCTTCGGGAACCAGGTAAGTGCCGGAGAGCTTCTTGACCTTCGAAGTTATCCGAGTCAAGCGGAAGGTGCGTTCGTCTCCGCGGTCAAGGTCATTACCCACCAGGTACCAATGGCCGAAGCGGTTGCCCAAACCCCATGGTTCGACGTGCCGTACCGACACTCCGCCCGAACTGGCCGCCCGGTATTCGAACGACACCGGATATCTGTCCATGACGGCCTTCAGCAGCTCGTCGAATGCTGGCTCAGCCGTGCGGATTCGGGGTTCAATTCCGATCAGGGAATCGCCTTCCGCCAAGGCGCCGCGGACGTCCAGCCGGCGTACTGCCCTGGCTGCGGCGGAGCCAAGCGAGGCCTGCTGCCAGATGCGCGAAGCCAGCGAAAGCACAGCCGATTCCTCCGGAGTGAAAGAGAGCTCGGGGAGACGATAGGTTTCGCGGTCGATGCGGTAGCGCGTAACACCAGAGTCCAGGTCAAAGAAAGCATCCTCGATGAAGGTCTGGACCGGGATGCCCATTTCGCGCAGGTCGTCCTTGTCCCGTTCGAACAGCCTGTTAAAGGCCTCCTCGCTCGAAGCCTCTTTATAGGGAGGTATCAGCGCGCGTAGCTCTTCTTTGCTGTACCCGCGTCTGCGTTCCAGCAGCGCGATCAGAAGATTAAGCAGGCGTTCGGTTTTGGACGCGGACATAGCCTCAAGGGTACTTCCAGCTTCACGATGCAAGCGAAGTTAACGACGGCGGGCGGAGTAACGATGAACTAACGTTACTCCGCCCGCGACTAGGCCTCTGAAGCGGTTACCGCACGCCCAGCAGGTCGACTACGAAGATCAGTGACTCACCCGGTGCGATGGCGCCACCTGCGCCCCGTTCGCCGTAGGCAAGCTCCGAGGGGATCTCGAGACGGCGGCGGCCGCCGACCTTCATGCCCAGCAGGCCCTGGTCCCAGCCTTGGATAACCTGGCCAACGCCTACGCGGAAGTCGAGCGGTTGGCCGCGGTTCCAGGAAGCATCGAATTCTTCGCCGGTGGACCACGCCACACCCACATAGTGTGTGGAGACGGTGTCCCCGGGCTTGGCCTCTGCACCGGTACCGACGATGAGGTCCTCGATGCCCAGCTCAGTGGGGGCAGCCGTGCCCGGGAAATCGATTTCGGGCTTCTGGCGATCGTATTCGCGCTGTCCAAACGACATGTTTAGGGTACCTTTCCTAGCGGTTGTGGCTTGTTGTTACTTTACTTCGACCAGTTCGACGTAGAAGATCAAGTCTCCTGACGCGTCCCCTTGCCCTTGGACATATGCTAGTTCCGTAGGAATGGACAGCATAACTTTTGCCCCTTCCTTGAGCCCGGTCAGCCCCTTGGTCCAGCCTTCGATGACCCCGTTGAGCGGAAACTCAGTCGGCTCGCCGCGGGAAAAACTTGAGTCGAACTCCTTGCCTTCGGCCCAGTTCCAGCCGGCATAGTTCGCTTTGACGGTGCTCTCGGCAGTGGCTTCCTTGCCGTCGCCCTCCTCGATCACTTGGACAATGAGGTCCTCCGGAGCCTGAGCGCCTTCCGGTATCTTGACTGACGGGACGCCGTCCTTATCGAAGCTGATCTCGGGCAGCTTCCCTGCCTTCTCCAACTCGGCTACCTCTGCGGGTTCGGCTTTCACCGCCTTGTCTTTGACCTGCTGGACTGAAACGACAAGCAGCTGCGGGCTGGAAGCAGGGGCACTGGCCGAAGCCTGCTCCGGAGGAGTGGCGTAGTAGGCGATCTGGGAGCCGGCCTTCGCCCCGATGAGGGCGTCGTAGAGGGCCGGATCGACGGACTTGAACTGTTCGTTGAGCTCGAGCGTCTGCGCGGCAATACCGGAGTAGGTCTCCCCGAGCTGTTCACCGGTCACCGCGTCGACGGCCATCAACTGGTAGCGGATCCATTGCCCGTCGACGGCGCCTTCGCCTTCGCCCTCATCGACTACCTTGGCCGTGGATTCCGGCAATTCCAAGGGTGCATCGAACTCGACTTTAGGGGCGGAACCGGCATCAGCTGCGGTGATGGTCACGTCATCCAGACTGTCCGAACCGGAGCCTTCGCTGTCGGCGCTGCTGCATGCAGTAAGCAACAGTGCAAAGGGCAGCATGGTCGCTAGTATTTTGCGCACATTTCAACTTTCGTGAGGTGCTGTCGGGGGCATGGCAGATCCGATGGACCCGCGTTGGTCATATTGTGACAGAGATAGCTGGGCAGTTCCTCAAAGTGAGGCCAGCAGAGCCTCGACCCTGTCATCAACGTTCTTAAAGGGATCCTTGCACAGGATGGTCTGCTGGGAGCGGTCATTGAGCTTCAGATGGACCCAGTCCACCGTGAAATCCCGCCCGTGTTCGCGCGCGGCACGGACAAAATCACCGCGGAGCTTGGCACGGGTGGTCTGCGGCGGATTGTCGACTGCAGATTTCACCTCGGGTTCCTGTACTACACGAGCGGCTTCGCCACGCGCCTGAAGCAGGAAAAACAGCCCGCGGCGCCGTGAGATGTCATGGTACGTCAGGTCCAGCTGCGAAATCCTGGCTGAATCCAGGTCCAGCCCATGGCGCTGGCTGAAGCGGTCAATCAGCTTCTTCTTAATCGCCCAGTCAATCTCCGTGTCAATTCCCGAATAATCCTGCGCTTCGACCGCTGCAAGAGTGCGTTTCCACAGATCAAGAATCCGTTCCACATGGGGACTGTGCGCGCCGTTGGTACGAACGAACTCCCGGGCTTTGTCCAAGTATTCCTGCTGCATCTGAAGGGCGCTCATTTCCTTCCCATTTGCAAGCTTGAGCGGTTTGGAACCGGTCAGGTCGTGGGAGATATCCCGGATGCTGCGGATGGGATTCTCCAGCCGGAGGTCGCGCATGATCACACCGGCTTCGATCATCCGCAGCAGAAGATCCACCGAACCGATCTTGAGCATGGTGGTTGTCTCGCACATGTTCGAGTCCCCGTTGATGACGTGCAGACGGCGGTAGTACTCGGCGTCCGCGTGCGGCTCATCACGGGTATTGATGATGGGGCGGGAACGCGTAGTAGCGGAAGAGACGCCTTCCCAGATATGGTCCGCCCGCTGGGAAAACGCGTAGATCGACCCGTTCTGGGTCTTCAGCACCTTACCGGCCCCCACCAGGACCTGGCGGGTGACCAGGAACGGAATCAGAATGTCCGCGAGCCGGGAGAACTCGAGTTTCCTCGGGATCAGATAGTTCTCATGGCTGCCGTAGGAATTTCCGGCGGAGTCCGTGTTGTTTTTGAAAAGGTAGACACTGCCGTCAAAGCCCTCGTGCCGCAATCGGTCCTGCGCCTCGTTCATAAGGTCTTCGAGGATCAGCTCTCCAGCGCGGTCCTGGGCGATCAACTGTGCTACGTCGTCGCACTCTGCGGTGGCATATTCCGGATGCGATCCGACATCCAGATACAGCCGCGAGCCGTTGGTCAGGAAGACATTCGAAGACCGTCCCCACGTCACTACCTTGCGGAACAGGTAGCGGGCCACTTCCTCCGGCGACAGCGGACGCGAGTCCGGCGCAGAATAGGAGATGCCAAACTCGGTCTCGATGCCGAAGATCCGTCTGTCCATGTCAGTCCCCCAAAATATCCGTCACCTCTGCATTGGACAGCCGCCGGAAAGCCCGGCGGTTGCCGCGGCTGGACATCGGGTCCCGGTCAAGGACCGCTACTTCCAGCATTTCCGGGCCGAGTCGGCGCTGGCCGGAAGCCCCTCCGTTGTCAGGCAGGTGCCCTTCCAAAGCCCCCGCAGCCGCGCGGATGACCCCGGCAAAGTCCTGACCCGCATCCCAATTCGACCGCAGCGTCTCATTCACCGCGTCGATCTCGCCGCCCATGACCACGTAATCCGGTTCGTCCGCGATGGATCCGTCGAAAGTGAGCCGGTAGAGATGGTCTTCCGCTTGCCGAAGTCCTACCTCGGCCACGGCCAGCTCCACTTCAAAGGGTTTGCTGTCGGCGGTGAACACGGCGCCCAGGCTCTGCGCGTAGACACTGGCGAGCCCCCGGGCTGTGACATCCTCCCGATCGTAGGAATAGCCCCGCACATCGGCGTACCGAACTCCTGCCTGCCGCAGGCTTTCGAACTCGTTGTATTTGCCAACGGCAGCGAACGCGATCCTGTCATAAATTTCGCCGATCTTGTGCAGCGACGGGGACGGGTTCTCGGCGACCAGGGCGATCCCTTCGCTGCAGCTGAGCACTACAACGGAGCGGCCGCGGGCGATGCCCTTCCGGGCGAAATCCGCCCGGTCTTTCATCAGTTGTTCCGGCGAGACATAGAACTGTTGGGTCATGGTTTATGCCTCCCGTCCGGCCACGGCACGCGAAGCGATCACGGCTTCGGCGGCGGCGGCAAGTACACGTTCCGGGATGCGCTTCGCTCCGGCCGAATTTACCGCGTAGACCACCGGCCACAGCTGCCGGACCACATCCGGTCCGCCCGTTGCGGAGTCGTCGTCAGCAGCGTCATACAACGATTCCACCGCGACAGACACGGCGCGGTCCTCGTCCATGTTGGGCTTCCAGAGCTTTTTCAACGCTCCGCGGGCGAAGACGGATCCGGAACCTACGGAGTGGTGTTCGAGTTCCTCATAGCGCCCGCCGGTCACGTCGTAGGAAAAGAGCCGCCCCAGATGCCGGTCTGTATCGAATCCTGCAAATAGCGGTATCACCGCCAGGCCCTGCATCGCCATAGGCAGGTTGCCTCGGATCATGGCGCCAAGCCTGTTTGCCTTGCCTTCCAGGCTCAGCAATGTGCCTTCGATCTTCTCGTAGTGTTCCAGCTCCACCTGGAAGAGGCGCGTGACGTCCAGAGCGATACCGGCCGTGCCGGCGATGCCCAGGACTGAGTAGTTATCAGCAGGGAAGACCTTCTCGATATGCCGGCTGGCAATCATATTTCCCATGGTTGCCCGCCGATCGCCGGCCATGATCACGCCCCCGGCGTAGGTCATGGCCACGATCGTTGTGGCATGCGGCGCCAAGTGTTCGGCATTCGAGCTGACGCCTGTCGCCGAACCGCGCACTCCAGGCAACAGATCCGGAGCACTGCGGGACAGATACTCGGAAAATGACGCCGTAGCCGCATGGGAAATTTGGGAAAATGTGGAACTATGTCCGCCAGCCGGCAAGTTCATGGGCTACTGTCCGCCCTTCTGGACAAAACCGCGCACAAACTCCTCCGCGTTTTGCTCGAGGACACCGTCGATTTCGTCGAGCAGATCGTCCGTGCCTTCGGTCTCAGCTTGTGCAGCTGCAGCAGGGGCGGGCTCAGGTGTCCCGGGGGCCTCGTCGTACTCTTCTTCCTGAGTGCGGCCTTCTACGTTCTTGCGGTCCTGCGTTGCCATGACTGCCTCCTTGGTCAGATCCGACGGCTATTGAGTTCATATTCTTTATGTTGCCACGTCAGGGGCGCTTTCCGGCCCGAGCAGCGCCGAAATAAATTCTTCGGCTGAAGCAGCTTGATCGAAGAGCGGCCCGGTAAGCTCGCGCGTGCCGCGCAAGGGCTCCCGTGTGGGGATCCGCTGCAGACGCCGGCGGCTCGGCAGATCGAAAATGACCGAGTCCCAGCTGGCGCCGACCACCTCCTTGGGGAAACGCTCGATGCACTTGCCGCGGAAGTAGGCCCGGGTATCCGACGGCGGCTCATGCACTGCCTCGGCTATTTCGGCATCCGTCAGAAGCCGTTCCATCTTTCCCCGCTGGGCCAGCCGGTAATAGAGTCCCTTCTCGGGCCTGACATCGGAATACTGCAGATCGATCAGTCCCAGCCGGGAATCCGACCATTCCAAACCATCGCGGTCCCGGTAAGCCTGGAGGAGCTTGAGTTTGGCGACCCAGTCCAGCTGGGAGGCGGCCTCCATGGGATCGCGCCGCAACGTCGATAGCAGCGCTCCCCACCGTGCCAGGACATCGGCCGTTTGCCCCTGGTCGGTGCCGTGCCTGCGGCAGTGCGCCGCTGCCGCCTCAAGATAGATTTCCTGCAGATCAAGACCCGTGACCATGGCGCCGTCCTTCAGCGCAACTTTCTGCTGCAGGGTCGGATCATGGCTGATGGCCTGCAAGGCCTGGACCGGTTCGCTCAGCTGGACGTGCGGCGCCTCGCCGTGCTCAATCATGGAGAGAACCAACGCCGTAGTCCCCAGCCGCAGGTATGTGGAGACCTCGCTCAGATTCGCATCTCCAATGATGACGTGCAGCCTGCGGTACTTGTCCGCGACGGCGTGCGGTTCATCCCGGGTATTGATGATGGGCCGGCGGATGGTAGTTTCCAGCCCAACTTCCGCTTCGAAGAAGTCTGCCCGCTGGCTGATCTGGAAGCCCCGGTGCCGGCCGGTCATGCCCAGGCCAACCCTGCCCGAGCCGCAGATGACCTGGCGGGAGACGAAGAACGGGATCAGCCCGGTCACTATTTGCCCGAACGGTAGGCTGCGAGGCATCAGGTAGTTCTCGTGCGCGCCGTACGAAACTGCCTTGTTGTCAGTGTTGTTCTTGTAGATGTTGACCGGAGCGAAACCTGGCGTCCGCGCGATCTTCTGCAATGCTTGGAGTACGACGACGTCGCCGGCCTTGTCCCACAGCACCCCGGCCCGGGGATTGGTGACTTCCGGGCTGGAGTACTCCGGGTGAGCGTGGTCGACATACAGCCTGGCACCGTTGCTGAGCACCATGTTCATCAAGACGCCGGAGCCTGCAGACTCCTCGGAGTAGAAGTCGTTCGAGGGCGGGCGTCCGCCGGACAGGGCGATCTGCTCGGCGTCAAGGACCGGCGGCATGTCGGTTAGCTGCGACGGATCCGCGTTCTCCCGTGCCACCGACCACCCGCGGGCGTCATGCAGAGGTTCTTCATCGGTGTAATCCCAGCGCGTTCCCGCCAGGTTTCCCATACCGCTGCGGACGGTGGCGGCGTAGGCATTGATGATTTGGGAGGAGAGCACGGTGGAATTGGCCAGCGGATCGCTCGGAGCGTGGATCCCATACTCCGTTTCCGTTCCCATCACCCGGTTGACGCTCACAGATACTGCCCCGTATTCGCTGTCGTTTCGATAGACTTTCCGGCTTCCTGACCGGCCTTGCCCTGGATGATGGTACGGATGTAGGTGATCCGCTCGCCCTTCTTGCCGGAGATCCTGGCCCAATCATCGGGGTTGGTCGTGTTCGGCATGTCCTCATGCTCGCGGAACTCATCCACCACGCCACGGAGCAAATGCTCGATCCGCAGGCCCTTTTGCTGGTTGGTCAGGAGGTCCTTGATGGCGTTCTTCTTGGCCCTGTCCACCACGTTCTGGATCACGGCGCCGGAATTGAAGTCCTTGAAATAGAGCATCTCGGTGTCGCCGCTGGCATAAGTGACTTCCAGATACTCCGTTGACTTCTCCGTGGCGTACATCGCTTCAACAGTGCGCTGGATCATCGCGTCCACCGTCGCCTGCCGGTCGTTGCCATGCTCTGCAAGATCCTCCACATGGATGGGCAGACCTGTGGTGATGTACTTTGCGAAGATGTCCGCCGCTGCTTCCGCGTCCGGGCGCTGGATCTTGATCTTCACGTCCAGCCGGCCGGGACGCAGGATGGCCGGGTCAATCATGTCCTCGCGGTTCGAGGCGCCGATGACAATGACGTTTTCCAGCTTCTCGACCCCGTCTATCTCGCTGAGCAGCTGCGGAACGATCGTCGTTTCGACGTCGGACGATACACCGGTGCCGCGGGTGCGGAAAAGCGAGTCCATTTCATCGAAGAAAACCACCACTGGACTGCCATCGGAAGCCTTCTCCCGGGCCCGTGCGAAGATCAGCCGGATGTGCCGCTCGGTCTCACCGACGTACTTGTCCAGCAGCTCGGGACCCTTGATGTTCAGGAAGTAGCTGCGCGTTTCCTCCGTGCCGCTGCGCTCGATGGCCCGTGCTGCGAGCGAGTTCGCCACGGCCTTGGCGATCAGGGTCTTGCCACAACCGGGAGGCCCGTAAAGCAGGATGCCCTTGGGCGCCTTGAGGCCGTGCTCGCGGTAGAGATCCGGGTAGAGGAAGGGGAGCTCGACGGCGTCGCGAATTTCGTCGATTTGCGGCCCGAGCCCGCCGATGTCCTGGTACGAAATGTCCGGGACTTCTTCCAGAATGAGGTTCTCCACCTCGCTGCGGGGGATTTTTTCGAGCGCGTAGCCGCTGCGCGCGTCGATGGATACAGCGTCCCCCACACGGATTTTCACTTTGAGCAGGGAGCCGGAAAGTTTGACCACCCGCTCCTCGTCCGCCCGGCCGACAACCAAGGCACGATCCGCGCCGAGCAGTTCCTTGATGGTGACCAGCTCGCCGGCGCGCTCGAACCCGAGGGCCGCGATGACGGTGAGGGATTCGTTCAGGAGCACTTCCTGCCCCGGGCTCAGCTGCGCGAGGTTGATCAGCGGGCTGACGGCAACGCGGAGCTTGCGGCCGGACTGAATGATGTCCACGCTTTCCTGCATGGTCGCCGTCGTCGTAACACCCGTGCGTGGGTGCTGCCGCCTGTTGACCTGGGTGATCGTGGCAAAACTGAAGGGGGTCTCGCCGTCGCGCTCCAGAGCATCCTTGAGCCGGACAATTTCGGCCTTCGCAGACTCCAGCATGGAGACAAGCCGTGCGTTGTTCTGCGTGGCCGATGCCAACTGCTTGTCCAGATTCCGGATCTTGTCCCGTAGAACATTGATCTGGCGCTGTGCAACAGTCAGCTCGGTTGTCTCGCCAGCCGGTGCCGATTGATTGGTCTGGTTCTGGTCTTCGTTCATCACCGCAACCTGCTCTCTGGAATCGGGTCCCTTGGTAAGACCCTAGCCGCCGATGCCCCGAGTGCAACACTTACATGAGAAGGAAACGCCGGAGCCTCTCGGGTAATTCCGCTGATAGCAGTATGAACACCTAGTTGTTACTGGTCTGTAACCTGTCCGCCGGCGCTGTCGGGCTGGTCGGTATTTTTGAAAGCCCCGCGCTGCACCGTGGACGCGGCGTCCTTGGCAGCACGTCTGAGCCTTTTGTCCGACACTGCCCGCTCCCCCAGCGCCTCCGTATCCCAATGCTCGTCATCAGGCGCCCAGGTTTTCAGGTCCGCTGCCGAGAACTCCGACTTGGAGGCGCGGCGCTTCGGAGTCAGTCCGGTGACGCCGTCGGCCAGCCGGCGGGCGGTGAGCAGGAAGCCGGTGTGGGCGACCATCCGGTGGTCCGGGCGAACGGCCAGCCCTTCCAAATGCCAGCCGCGCACCATCGACTCCCAGCCGTCGGGTTCGGTGAAGCGGCCGTCGGCCCGGATCGCTTCCGCCGTCCGCGACAGCTGCGTAACAGTGGCGACGTAGCTGATCCACACCCCGCCCGGAGCCAGCACGGTTGCAACGGCGTCCAGACATTCCCACGGGGCGAGCATGTCCAGCACCACTCGGTCCACACTGCCCGGGGCCTCCTGCTTGACCACTTCGTCCTGGAAGTCGCCCAGCGAGATCTGCCAGGCTGGATGCGGCCCGCCGAAAATGGTTTCGACATTTCCCCTCGCGATGTCGGCGAATTCCTCGCGCCGTTCAAACGAATGGAGGTAGCCCTGGTCGCCCACGGCGCGCAACAGCGAGATGCTCAGTGCGCCGGAGCCCACTCCGGCTTCAACCACCCGGGCGCCCGGAAAAATATCGGCCATGGTCACAATCTGACCGGCGTCTTTGGGATATACGACGGCGGCGCCGCGCGGCATGGACAGGACGAAATCCGAGAGCAGAGGCCGCAGGGCCTGGTACTTATGGCCGGTGTCATTGCTGACCACGCAGCCTTCCGGCTGGCCGATCAGGACATCGTGCGTCAGGAAGCCCTTATGGGTGTGGAAGGCGCCGCCGGGGGTCAGCGTAATGGTGTTCATCCGGCCCTTTTCGTCCGTGAGCTGGACGCGCTCTCCGGAACGGAACGGGCCGCGGCGCTGGTCTGCTCCATGCGGTGTGGTCGGTGAACTCATGCTGGTGCTACTTCCGATCGGTGGATAGTGAATATCGGCTGGGAACTGGGCGGCGTACTGGCTATGAGGCTTTGCCGGTGATGGCCCGTACAACAGTTGATTGGCTGAGCAGTCCCGTAACCCGTCCGTCAGCGTCGGTGACCGCATACTCGGTTCCGGCAAGCCCCGCGAGGTACTTCACCAATTCCTGTCCGGCAGCCCATTCCGGTATGTAGGCGCCGGGGGCGAGGGCACGGCTTACGGCGGCCGCCGGTGTGCGGGCAGCTGCAGTTTCGGGAACCTGTTCAAGCGCCTGGCCGTCGACAATCGCCTCGGGCTGGCCGGTGGCGGCTGTCAGGATCACGAATGCGTGCGGGGCCCTGCGTGCTACGGCCTGCACCTGCTCCACATTAGAGCTGGCGGGCATGCTGATGGCGGGCTGTTTGAGAGCGCCGGCACTGACGTGCGGCAGCCGCAGCCGCAACTTGGCGTTGGTAATGGAAGCACTCGCGCCCATCCAGAGGAACCCACCCACCAGAACCATGATCACCACGACCTGAAGGTCGGGCTGGCGTCCCATGGCCAGCGGCACGCCGATGACGCCAACCACGATGAGGATGACGATGATGCGTCCCGCCCAGCCTGCGGCCAACGTGCCCTTTTCCTGACTGCCCGTGATGCTCCACACGGCCGACTCCACCAATCTGCCACCGTCCAGCGGCAAGCCGGGGAGGATGTTGAAGACCGCAACGAGCAGGTTGGCCCAGATAAAGATGTCCGTCAGGACCCAGGCCACGGCATTGGCCTCCATGACGGGCATGAGCAGCGCGCCAAAACCAGCCAACGCGAAATTGGCTGCGGGGCCGGACAAGGCAACTATCAGGGATTTGCCCGGAGTGGCCTTGAAATTTTCGAACTGGGTATGGCCGCCCCAAAGGTTGAGCACAATCTTCGCGGTCGGCCAGCCGAAGACGCGCGCGCTGAGGGCGTGGGCGAGTTCATGGACGAGGACGGAGAGCAGCAGCAGGACGGCATAGCCGAAGGCCACCACATAGGATGCGCTGCCAAGTGTCGGGATGGCCCTGCTGACCTGGGGCCCGAAGGCGAAAACGATGAAGACGGCAATAATGAACCAGGAATAGGCCAGCACGATGGGAACGCCCCAGATGCTGCCCAGCGGGATCCCCTCGCGGCGGGCCGGCGGTTTGGATTCAGGCGGGGAGTTGCTGGTGTCCGGGCTGTTCCCCGTGTCCGGCGACATGCTCATGCGCTTCTCCCGGCACCCTGAGTGTTGACGACATCCTGCTCCAGCAACAGGTCCAGGTCTGCCAAAGACTTGCCTGCCAAGCTTTCCCACCGGTACCGGCCCGGATCATCGGGGACCTCGACGACGTGAGGGATGGCCACGGTCACCAGTCCTGCGGCCTGGGCCGAGGTGGCCCCCGGCACAGAGTCTTCAAGCGCTACTACGTGTGACTTATCGAGTCCGGGATCAGCTGCCGCCAGCTTGTCGAAGGCACGCTGGTACGGTTCCGGATTGGGCTTGCCATGTTCCACCATGTCGCCGGTGATCATGAAGCGGAAGCTGCCCGCAGGCAGCGACCGGACGACCTCTTCGGCGAGGATGGTCTCGGACATAGTCACGAGCGCTGTCGATACGCCTGCATCGTTAAGCTGCTTCAGCAGTTCCCTGGCCCCGGGGCGCCATGGAATCTCGTGGCGCACCTTGGCGACGACGGCGCCCAGCAAGTGGTCGATGATCTCCCTGACGCTCAGGTCGACGCCTGCTTCCTGCAGGACGGCAGCCGAAACCGGAAGCGCATTGCCGACCAGCCCGCGGCCTAGCTCATCAGTCCAGACCCCGCCGAATTTGAGGACGAGCTCGGTTTCGGCTTCGATCCAGTACGGTTCGGTGTCGACGAGGGTTCCGTCCATATCCCAGAGAACAGCCTGTACGCGCGTTGGATTTTCAGACAGCGCACCAAGGCGGTCGGGAGAAGCAGACATGCTCCAAGTCTACGGTCCCGCCGCCGCCGGGCACGCCTTGATGCCCTGGCTATGCTCTACGCGAATCACGGTACCGCTCACTGACAACTCCACGGACGGGGTTTAGGGTGAAGACGTGAGCACTATGGACAGTAATGAGGCTCGGGGCTTGCGGCGCTTGTTCCCGAAGCCGGAGGGCGGAGACGAGCGGCGGCTGACAATTATGCTCGCCGCGTTTGAAGGCTGGAATGATGCCGGCGAGGCGGCAACCGACGCAGTGAAGTACCTCAGCCGGTTGTGGGACGGTGTCAAAGTGGCCAGTATCGACCCCGACCTGTATTACGACTTCCAGTTCACCCGCCCGTTGATCCGGCGTACGGCGTCAGGGGATCGCCGGATCAAATGGCCCACTACCAAGCTGACCCGCTGCAGCGTTCCGGATACGGATATCGACATTGTGTTCGTGCACGGTGTCGAACCGTCATACCGCTGGCGGGCCTACACCGCCGAGTTGCTCGCCCACGCCACTGAACTCGACGTCGATTGCCTGGTGCTGGTCGGGGCGTTGCTGGCCGATGTTCCGCACAGCCGGCCCATTCCGGTGACCGTTACCAGCGAAGACGACACTGTCCGGGAATCCCTGAATACGGAAGCCAGCCAGTACGAGGGTCCGACCGGGATTGTCGGAGTGCTTGCCGAAGTGGCCTCACTGGCGGGAATTCCCACCCTGTCCCTCTGGGCAGCGGTGCCCCATTACGTCGGGCAGTCCCCTTCCCCCAAGGCCGAGCTGGCGATTCTGCAAGGCCTGGAAGATATTCTGCAGGTTCCGCTCGATACCGCCGTGCTGACCGAGGAGGCCGAGGCATGGGAACGCGGTGTCAACGAACTGGCCACGGAGGATCCGGAAGTCGCCGCTTATGTCCGGCAGCTTGAAGAGGCTAAGGACACGGCGGACCTGCCGGAGGCGACCGGCGAATCCATTGCCCGTGAATTCGAGCGCTACCTGAAAAAGCGCCGGAAGGAGTAGCCGGGCGGCAGCCAAAAAGGCGCCGCCCGGCCGGCTTTAGCATGAAGCGCTAAAGGACGATGCCGAGCAACGCGTCGAGCACCTTGGCGACGGGGGTTCCGGCGGGCGATTCCTCTTGGCTGCTGCCGCCGGGTGCGGCCGCGGCCCAGGCGTCCACGGCGGCCAGCGCCGCGGGTGCATCCAGATCCTGTGCCAAGGCCGCCCGTATCCTGTCGGCCAATGCGGCGGCTGATTCCTCGTCCGAATTCCCTGCGGCGGAACGCCAGCGCGCGAGGCGCTTGGTTCCTTCCTGCAGCAGGTCATCGGTCCAGAACCAGTCGCTGCGGTAATGCTGGCCCAGCAGCACGGTGCGGATGGCGGACGGGTCCACGCCCTCCGAGCGAAGCTTCGACACGAGCACCAGGTTGCCCTTGGACTTGCTCATTTTTTCGCCGTCCAGGCCCACCATGCCGGCATGCACGAAGTGGCGTGCCAGTTCCGTTCCGGTCAAGGCATAGGCATGCCCGGCGCTCATTTCGTGGTGCGGGAAGCTCAGGTCGGAGCCGCCGCCTTGGACATCAAAGGTTTCCGGCAGGAACTTCCGGGCGATGATGGAACACTCGATGTGCCATCCGGGCCTGCCTTCGCCCAGCGAGCTTCCCGGCCACTTCGGCTCGCCTTCGCGGGCCACGCGCCACAGCAGTGCGTCCAGGGGATGCCGCTTGCCGGGTCGTTCGGGATCGCCGCCGCGCTCGGCAAAGAGCGGCAGCATTTCCTCCTCGGTCAGCCGCGAGGTCATGCCGTTGTGCCAGCCTTCACCGGCAGCCGCGACGGAATCGAAGTAGACGTCGCCGTCCGGTTCGCCGCCAGTGCCGGGCACCCGGTAGGCCAGCCCCTCGGAGATCAGTTGCTCGATTGCCGGAATGATCCATTCGATGGACTCCACCGCACCAATGTAGTGGTCCGGCGGCAGCACATTCAGTGCCTCCATGTCTTCGCGGAAGAGGTTGGTCTGGTCCTTGGCCAGTGCTTCCCAGTCCACCCCCGTGGCGTTCGCCCGTTCCAGCAGCGGATCGTCGATATCAGTGACGTTCTGCACGTACTGGACTTCCCGGCCGGCGTCGCGCCAGTAGCGGTTCAGCAGGTCGAAACTGACATAGGTGGCGGCGTGGCCCATATGGGTAGCGTCGTAGGGGGTGATGCCGCAGACATACAACGAACCGGTGGGAGCGGGATCCAGTTGGACCATCTCCCCCGCGGCCGTATCAAAGAGGGCCAGTGTGTTGCGGCCTCCGGCGAGCTGAGGCACTGGGCGCGCATTCCAACCAAACAATGGCTGTTCCTTCCGGTGAGAATCACGGTCCGGCGGGGACCGCCGTCGTACTTATGGCGTTGCTAGGCGTTGATGACGCCGATACCAAGCAGGATGTACAGCAGCAACCCGAGCGCAATCCGGTACCAGACGAAGAGCTTGTAGCTGCGGGTTGAGACGTACTTGAGGAACCATCCGATGATGACGAAACCGACCACGAAGGCCACCAGCGTCGCCAGCGCGGTTTCGCCACCACCGTACGGTCCGGGCTCGTTCCAGCTGGTGGCCAACTGGTAGAGCCCACTGGCAAATACCGCCGGAACCGCCAGCAGGAACGCATACCGGGCGGCCGCCTCACGCGTGTAGCCCATGAGGAGGCCGGCCGTGATGGTTCCGCCCGAACGCGAGACGCCCGGGATGAGCGCCAGCGCCTGGGCCAGACCGTACAGGATGCCGTGCTTATAACTGAGCTTATCCAGAGTCCGGACCTGCTTGCCGATTGTGTCGGCGATGGCCAGGAACAACCCGAAGACGATCAGCATGGTCGCCACGATCCACAGGCTCCGGAAGGACCCTTCGATCTGGTCCTCGAAGAGCAGGCCGAGCACACCGATGGGGACGGAGCCGATAATGATGAGCCAGCCCATCCGGGCATCCGGATCACTCCGCGGCACCTTCCCGGTCAGGGAACCGATCCAGGACTTCACGATCTGGACGATGTCTTTCCAGAAATAGACCAGGACTGCGGTCTCCGTGCCAAGCTGCGTGATGGCGGTAAACGCGGCGCCGGGGTCAGAGGCGCCCGGCAGGAGTTCACCCGCAACGCGCAGATGTGCGCTGGAGGAAATCGGGAGGAATTCGGTCAGGCCCTGGATGAGTCCCAGAAAGGCCGCTTCTAGCCAAGTCACAACTTAGACCTTAAAGCACGACCGCCGCTGCGGCAGAACCGGACACAGCCGCCGTGACAAAGATCCTCCTACGGTATGAGCTACCTACCACATCCGAGACTCATGCGCGGGTCAGTTCCCGCCTGCGGCGTGGCAGGCCGTAGGCTTTTGCCCATGGAGCAGAATCGGTTAGGTCAAAGTGGGCTGAAAGTACCGCGCCTGTCGTTAGGCACCATGACATGGGGCCAGGAGACGGACGAAGAGAGCGCGGCAACGATGCTTCGCTCCTATCTGGATGCAGGCGGGTCGCTGCTCGATACTGCGGCTGCTTATGCCGAAGGCCGCAGCGAAGCGATCATCGGTGCGTTTCTGGGCGAGTTGGTCCCTCGGCAGGAAGTAACGGTGGTTTCCAAAGCGGGGATGGTCCGCCGCGACGGCGCAAGGGAAGTGGATACCTCCCGCGGCGCAATGCTGCGTTCTCTCGACGCCAGCCTGGCTCGTCTGGGCACGGACTATCTCGACGTATGGCTGGCGCATGTTTGGGACGACAACGCGCCCTTGGAAGAAACGCTGTCCGCCTTGGAGTTCGCCGTGTCTTCTGGCCGCGCGCGTTACGTAGGAGTTTCCAATTACTCGGGCTGGCAACTGGCCCGTGCCGTGTCGCTCAGTGCCGTCCCGCTGGTGGCCGTACAGTCCGAATACTCGTTGCTCCAGCGCACGGCAGAACGGGAAGTTATCCCGGCGGCGCGGGCATTGGGCACCGGAGTCATGGCCTGGTCCCCCCTTGGCCGCGGTGTGCTGACCGGCAAGTACAGGAACGGCACGCCGGCGGATTCGCGGGGAGCATCCGAAAACAGGGCGGGCTTTGTGGAACCTTATCTTTCCGGAAGGCCCGCCAGGATCGCCGAGGCGCTGGCAACCGCAGCCCGTGGCCTGGATGTGCAGCCGCTTGAGCTGGCACTGGGCTGGACGCTGGAACAACCCGGCATTGACACTGCCGTGATCGGTCCCAGGACACCCGACCAGCTCGAACAGATCCTCAAGGCTGCCCCGAAGAGCATCCCGTCCGAGATCGCTTCTGCGCTCGACGATATCTCGGTACCGTAGTGCCTATATAGGAATTCAACTGCGGGAGGGGTTACTTTTCCTCAATTTCCAGATCGTCGTCGAAGGGGTCCATGACCGCTTCATAGTCGTCATCGCCGTCGTCGTCCTCGTCTTCGGACTCGTCGTAAATGACCAGCGGCGTAACTTCACCGTACGCGTCGTAGAGTGCGTCTTCATAGGCTTCGAAGGTTTCCATTATGGAGGAGAAGGCGGCCTCCACCGCAGGATCATCCTCACCGCGCCGGCTGGCGGATGCGGCAAGATGTTCCTCAAGGGCAGCTGTAAACGACTGGAGTGCGACACGCGGATCAATTGCCATGTAGTAGACGTTAGCGGTTGTGGGAAGAATAAGTGAAGAGATTGGAGGGCCAATGAGAGAACAAATTAGCACCGGCTCCATCCAGCGCGAACGCGACCACCTCCGCCAGTACGAATATCTTGTGCTGACGGTCAATAAGGGCGAATCTGTCAAGGAGGCCCGCCGGGCGCTGGCTGAGCACGCCGAATACGGCAAGTGGGACCTGATCCGGACCCGCTTCTACATGGGCGGCAGCCGCAAGTACTGGATGCGCCGGAAAGTCCTGCGCGTCGAGGCCACCGTCTGACCTGTCCGGCGGGGCCTAGTCCTCGATAGGGCCAAGCCAGGCGTTGGCCACTGTGCCGTGCGCTGATTCGTCGTCCGAGGGGTGGTAAAGCCCGGCCAGCACATCCCGGTACAAGCGCTCCAGCTCGCTGCCGCGGTAGTACCCGCCGCCCCCGGAGACCCTTACCGCGTGCTCGACGACGCGCTTCGCCGTTTCGGTCGCCCTAACCTTGACGGACGCCAGTTTGGGGAACCACATCGGTCCGTGGTCGACGAGAGTGTCTACATCCCGGGCGATGGATTCCAGCTGCGGGTAGAGCCCGTCCATTTCGATCGCAGCATCGGCTATGCGCCAGCGGATGTCCGGATCCTGCGCGTAGCTCCTGCCGGTCTTCAGGGATGTCCGCCGGCGGACGTTCTCCACCGCCAGCTCCACCCCTCGCGCCCCGATGCCGGCGTAGACGGAGGCCAGCAGGATTTCGAAGCAACTGAAGATGCCGAAGATCAGCGGGTCCGGGTTCGGCCCGACCGGCAGCTTCCGGAAGACCCGTTCGGGTCGGGCGCGTACGCCGTCCAACACCGTCGTATTCGACTGGCTGGCCCGCATGCCAAGCGTGTTCCAGTCGTCCTTGATGCGGTAGCCGGGTGCTTCGCGGTCGATGAAGGCCCAGACCAGCTGTGGTTCGTCGCCGTCGTCGTCGCGCCCGAAAGTTCCCAGCCTCGTCCATACGGGCGAGAGGCTGGTGAAAACCTTGGTTCCCGTGAAGGAGTAGCCGCCGTCGTCCTGTGGCGCAGCGACGGTGGTGGAGTCGAACAGCACGTGATCGTTTCCGGCTTCGGATACGCCGAATCCGAAAATCTCACCCCGGCTTGCTTCTTCGAGCACGAAGTCCAGGCTCCGGTCCCCGCGGGCCCGCATCACCTGGGCGACGCCTGTCCAGACCAGGTGCATGTTGACAGCCAATGCCGTGGCCGGGGCCGCACTGGCCAGCCGGAGCTGGGCCAGGGAGGCCTGCCGCAGGCCGTAGCCGAGCCCGCCGTCGACATCCGGCACAAGCATCTTCAAATAGTCCGCGGCCTGAAGATCAGCGAAGTCCTCGTGGCAGAAGGAGTTGGCCTCGTCATAGCCGGCCGCCCGGGAGCGGAATGTGGCGAGCATCGTCTCCGGCAGCAGCTCTTCGGCTGTCTTGGTCATCGGTCCGTCCCGCGCTAGTAGCTGGTCAGCAGCCGGTGCAGTACCCGGGTGCCGAACTTCAGGGAGTCCACGGGAACGCGTTCGTCCACGCCGTGGAACATACCGGTGAAGTCCAGGTCATCGGGCAGCTGCAGCGGTGCGAACCCGTATCCGGTGATCCCGAGCCTGGCCAGCGACTTGTTGTCCGTGCCGCCGGAAAGCGTGTACGGCAGAACCACTGCGTCCGGATCCTCATGCCTGAGCGAATCCACCATTGCATCCACGAGGTTTCCCGCGAACGGTACTTCGAGCGCCGAGTCCTGGTGGATGTAGGAGATGTCGACGTCCTCCCCCGCCAGCTCCTGGATCTTGGCCAGCACCAGTTCGTCCTGGCCCGGCAGAGTCCGTGCGTCGATCCGGGCTTCGGCCAAGCCAGGTATGACGTTTTCCTTGTAGCCGGCTTTCAGCACGGTCGGATTGGAAGTGTTTTGCAAAGTGGCACCGACGAAGCGTGCCACGGTGCCCAATTCCTTGAGCAGAATGTCCGGATTGTCCGGATCGAATTCGACGCCGGTGAGTTCCGTTACGCCGTCCAGGAACCGTCGGCTCGTGTCCGTCAGCTCGATGGGCCACTGATGGGCGCCGATCCTGCCCACGGCGCTTGCCAACGTGGTCACCGCGTTGTCCGTGTTGATCTGCGAGCCGTGCCCAGCCCGCCCGCTGACAGCCAAGCGTAGCCATGCGATGCCTTTCTCGGCAGTCTGGAGCAGGTAGGCACGTTTCCCGCCGATGTTGGCAGAGAACCCACCGACTTCCGAAATCGCTTCCGTGGCGCCGTCGAAAAGCTCGGGTCGGTTATCTACTGCCCAACGAGCCCCGTATTTGCCGCCGGCCTCTTCGTCGGCGAAGAAAGCGAATACGATGTCGCGCTTCGGCTTGGTTCCGGTTCGGGCCATGTCGCGGGCCACGGACAGGATCATGGCATCCATGTCCTTCATGTCCACCGCTCCACGGCCCCAGATTAGACCGTCCTTTTCCTCGCCGCTGAAGGGATCAACCTGCCAGTCTTCTTTCTGCGCCGGCACAACATCCAGATGTCCATGGACCACCAGCGCGTCTGCCGAAGGATCCTCCCCTGCCATGCGGGTGACGACTGAAGCGCGTCCCGGAGATGATTCGAAGATCTCCGTGGACAGACCCACTTCCTCCAGCAGGCCGGCCGCATACTCGGCGGCTGCCCGCTCTCCCGGACCCGCATTGTCACCAAAATTCGAGGTGTCGATCCGGATCAGTTCCTGGCAGATGCGGACAACTTCATCTTGCGGACGAAGGGCAGGCATTTTCGGGCTCCTTGCTGACGGGGGTGCTTGGCTCCAGCCTAGCGATCTGCTCCCGGCGCGGCAGCCGAAAAGTCACAGAAACGCGGCTCAGCAGGATAGGAATCTCCCCGATTAAACACTTCGGCCAAAACGTGTTAGAGTTTTTCTCGCTGCTTTCGAAGGAATCGGTTCGCCGAAACTGAGCGAAAACACCACCTGCGCGGGTGGCGGAATGGCAGACGCGCTAGCTTGAGGTGCTAGTCCTCTTATTGAGGGTGGGGGTTCAAGTCCCCCTCCGCGCACAGGAGAAAACCCCGGAAACCTAACGGTTTCCGGGGTTTTTTGTTGCCTCCGGCCATGGGAAAGTGCTTTTCATCCACACGCCGGCTAAGTGCGACGGCCGTAGGAAGGCCCGGCAGCATCGTCTCTTCATGGCCTTCATCGAACCGCGCAGGAGGAAGAACGGACCGAACCGAGGCTGTGGAACCGGACATGGGCACGGCGTCTTCAGCCCTTTTAGAGTGTGCGACTGCTTTCAATTTGCATCGGTTTAGCGTTTCCCCAATCCCCCGTTTTTGCCCCATACTTTTCTCCGGGGGCTGGTTTCGGAGTTTCGGCGCGTGTCTCCTTTGTAGCCCACCTCGTCACCCGGAGCGTCCCATTGAAAACTTCTCTTCTGCGCCGAGCCGCCGCGGTGCTGCTCACCACTTCCCTGACCGCGGCTGCCGTGCCCGGCACAGCCTTTGCCGCACCGGCTGCCTCTGCGTCTGCCGTTGCCGCGAGCAAAGTCATAG
This sequence comes from Arthrobacter crystallopoietes, assembly GCF_002849715.1. NCBI lineage: Bacteria > Bacillati > Actinomycetota > Actinomycetes > Micrococcales > Micrococcaceae > Crystallibacter > Crystallibacter crystallopoietes. The sequence continues at coordinate 4,031,518 of NZ_CP018863.1, read as the reverse complement.
TCGTCACTTCAAGCCAGGCTCCCCTGCCGGCGCCGAAGACCGCTGCCGCACCGGGCTATAACAGTATGACCCTCGTGTGGCCGGCGTTCGGCGATGTCGGACGCTGGGAAGTCCGCTACGGCACCCGCGCAGACTTCGTCGGCGCGAAAATCGAGGAGAAGGTCAACAGCCGCTGGATCGGCGGCCTCACCAACGCGACCACCTACTACATCCAGTACCGTGCGCTCACACCCGTCAAGGGCCAGCCGTGGGGAACATGGAATCGTTCGCCCTGGTCCGCGACGTTGAAGACCATGACCGGGGCCAACTACCCGGGTGCATTCACGCCGCTGAAGACGAAGGGCGGCACGGACAGCATTACGGTCAGCTGGAACAAGACCGCGTACACCACCCACTACACAGTGCTGGTCGCCGACAACATGGCCATGACCCTGAGGCCCAGGACCTACCGAAACATCACCGGGACCAGCTTCACGATCAAGAACCTCACCGCCGGTTCCCGGTCCTCGTACCCGACGTTCATCCGCGTGCAGGCGCACAACAAGACCTTCAAGACCCGCACGTCCTCACGCATCACTGCCTACCCGGCAGCGCCGGGGGTCCGCGGCACCGAGACGCTGACCGTGGCCAGTCAGAACCTGCTCTGCGCCAGCTGCAAACTCTCCGGCATCAGCGTCCCGCACTGGAACACCCGCAAGATGACCCACCTGCGGACCATCAAAGCCAAGAACCCGGATGTGCTCCTCCTGCAGGAGGCGCTGAATGTGAATATCCCCGGCACCAGGAACACCAAAGCGATGACCGACTTCCAGGGACACCTGAAGAAGGCTGGCTACGCACTCGACCGCACTCCAGAGAAGGCCGGCACCCAGCAGTACGTGAACCGGATCGCCTACAAAACGTCCAAATACACGCTGCTCAAGCGCGGCACCTTCGCCCTCCCGGTCGCCAAGGGCGAGGATCAACGGGGCGCCGCCTGGGCCCTGCTGAAATCGAAGAAGACCGGCAAGCAGTTCTACGCCGTCTCCTTCCACGTCTCCCCCAAGCTCCCGGTCAAGGGCGCGGTGTCGAAGACCTCGACGATGCAGCTGATCGAAAAGCGGATGAAGGCCATCAACATCCGCAAGCTCCCAGTGGTCAGCGGCGGTGACATGAACTCGAGCTTCTACGTGACACCCTCGAACCTGCCGCACGAGGCCATGATCAAGGCGGGCTGGACCGACACCGCCTCCTCAGCCGCCAAGACCGACTTCCTTTACCCCACGACCAACAGCTTCAAGAAGCAGCAGAAATCCACGTTCGGACGGATCGACTACATCTTCACCAAGAACATCGCCGGCACCGTCTCCTACGAAAACGTCCTGGACATCGACCGCAACGGTCGGCTGCGCTCCACCCCCGCATCCGACCACAACATGGTGCTGGCCAAAGTGAAGCTCAAGTAGGCTCTGACCTGTGTCTCCCTTAGGCGCGAGGATGCGCCGGATCATGCCGGCCGCCGCGGTCTTGTGCCTCGCGGGCTGCAGCGACGGGACCCGTGACGGAAACGTTTCGACGGCGGATCGGTGCAGTTGGAAACCGGCCTGAATGGCGAGAGCCTGCTCGTCGACTCTTGCCGTCGGGCGATGCCGTCATGGAAGCTGCCTTCGAGGCCATGGTGCTGGCTGGCGATGCTGTTGCGTTCACTGACCAGCGCTGCTTGTATGAAGCCGGCCATATCGTCGGCATAGGGGTTCAGGCTCCCGATCTCCTCCGGCTTCAGTTCGGGCGGCCCCGGCGGCGGCAGCACGATCATGCTCGAATTGTGCCAGCTGGACCCCGGTAATGACAGGTGTCGAGCCGGAGCCAGCGGGTTGGGAAACGTAGGCTCCGGCTCGACCGGCCGTCCCTTCGGTGGGGGGAATTGTCGCTGCCGGAACGGATATACCTAGTGTGCAATCCATTCACCAGGACGGTAAGCCCCGGATGAGGGGCGGTTGCCCCCTAGTTTTCGGGACCATTTCGCTCGGTGCTCCCTGCTGAAGGATGCTCCTCGTCGTTGAGCAGGACCCTCCCCATGTGCAGCATGACCTCGCGCTGCCGTGTCGTCAGCCGGTTGGCCCGCTCCGGTTGGGGCCAGTGGCCCCATCGGAGCGGTCTTGATGCGCGTATGCCGGGGCGGGCGGCCCTCCCAAGGACCTGATCGTGCATGAGCCGAGACGAGCCGCCCGCGAATGTCCTGCTCGCCCCAGAAACCGGACTCCGGCCTCATAGCCATACAACAGCATCAACGGCTACCGCCCACGCTTTTCCGAGGACACACGTGAGACCGCGCTGATCGCCGGAGCCAATGAATTGGTGACCTACAGGCCGCCGACGTCGGGAACTATAATTCGAGCGAAGACCGGCGGCGGGTGGACGATGCCGGCCACCATTCGAGGCCAAGTCGCACGTCGACATGGCCGTGCTGGAGCAGATGACCGAAACGCTCATGAGCGCGACGGTCCCGCTCGGCAGCATCGAGCGTCGCTTCGCAAGGGCGCGGCAACGAAGGAGGAGCGCCGGCTGAGGCACCGCGAAATCAGGCCCTCATGAGAGCCGCCGCCTCATCGTTGGCGGTGGTACCCGAGCCGAGGTAGCGCTCGAGGCTGACGGGGCAGTGGCCAAACCCGCCGCCCTGCCCCCGACGGCGGAAGTTGATGACCTGGCCGGTTCTCCCGCACCCGCAGGTGCCGGTCTCGACGTCGCCCACGTCGTCGGTGAGGAGGAAACCGGGGTAGCTGGTGTTGAGGGCGTCCAGTACGGCAATTGTGCCGGTGCCCCCCGGATCGAGCTCCCTGCCGATCTGGCCAGGATCCCGGATGGAGATGTAGCACCAAGGCGGAACGTGCTTGCGATGCAGGTGGCATTCGACAGCGAGCATGTTCGACTCAATCATCCCGTACATGTCGCGCACGTTCCCCGGGCGCACACCGAGCAGGTCGTGGCACTGCTCCCGAAAGCCCTCGGCAGGAATGGCTTCGGACGTGTGCCGCTTCCAACCGCCGAGCGTAATGATCATGCTGTACGGGTCCAAGCGCACATTGACCTTCTCCTGCTCGAGGAACCGGAGGAGCCGCTCGATGAGGAACGGCGGACAGACGATGTGCCGGGTCATGTGGCCCTTCCACCGGCGCAGGTGCTCCAGGGCCTCCCTGACATCGAACGACTGGTCGGCAACGAGATATACGTGGTGGTCGAAGACGCTGTTCAGGATGTTGAAGTCCTTGAGCAGACCCATCTCCGAAGCTTCGGAGTCCGACGGGTTCAAGAAAAGACCCGCGCCCCCGGACAGGCTGAAGAACTCCCGGTAAGTCCCGATCAGGCCAACCAGAGCCCGGGTCACTGTCTCGCTGTTGCGGCGGGCGACAGACGGGACACCGCGGGTTCCGCTGGAGCTGGTCTCGGTCTCAACGTCGGCCAGGGAGCAGGTGAGTAGCACTTGGGCGTCGGGACGTTTAAACATGCCGACCGGCAACAGGGGCAGGTCTTGCAGGTCGTTGATGTCGTTGATCGCGGCGGGATCGACTCCCAACGCGTCACACTGGGCACGGTAGAAGCCGTTATGGGCCTGGTGGTAGATCGCGGCGTCCCGCAGGACGTCGGTGACCGACCGTGCCCAGTCCTCAGGGGACTGGACGTGTGCCTTGGACACATTCCCCAGCATCTGCGGTAACGAGAGCATTGTGTCACTCCTCGGTGGGTGCGAATTGATGAGCGTGGTTGGGCCGCCGGGTCAGCCGTACCTGCGCAGTTCGGAAAAGAAGTCCTCGACCACCCGGAGCTGGCCGCTGCTGACAAGTTCGTCGTAGACATACTTGCCCACCGCCAGATCGAGCACGCCCAGGCCGAACGGCGAGAACACGACAGGGCGATCAGCCGCCGGCGAGACCCTGCCGTCCATGACGTCGGCCAAGGTCCCGTCCACGAAGTCCCGGTGGCCGACCATCTGCTCCACGAGGTGGGCCGACGTCCCGGCTTTCAAGCAGTGGTCGACGTCGTCGAGGATGTTGGTCGATGCCAACAGGATCTCCGGGGCCAGGTCGCGCAGGGACACGTGCAGCACCAGCGGGTTGTGCGCGAACCACGTCGTGTCGTGCACGTGTGGCTGGCTCGCCACCGTGGCGAACACGACGAGATCGCTGCTCCGAATCAGCTGCTCGGGGCCCTCATGCACGGTCACCCGGGCTCGGGTGCCGCTGCGTTCGAGATAGCCCTTGAAACCCTCCGCGCTCTCGCCCGAGAGGTCGAACACCCCGATCTCGTCGAAGGACCAGTCGGTCGCGTTCAGGAAGGTGTGGATGTAGCGGGCGATGAGCCCCACGCCGAAGAACCCGACGCGTCTGGGACGCCCCCGGCCTCGACTGAGCCAGTCCGCAGCCGCGGCGGCCGATGCAGCTGTCCTGGAGGCGCTGATAACGGAGCTCTCCATGCATGCGAAGGGGTAGCCCGTCGCCCGGTCGTTGAGGATCAACACTGCGGAGGCACGCGGAATCCCCGACGCCACGTTGTCCGGGAAGCTGGAGACCCACTTGATGCCGTCAACCTCCACCTCCCCGCCGACTGAGGCGGGCAGGGCGATGATGCGGGAGGTGGGCCGGTCCGGGAAGCGCAGGAAATAGGACGGCGGGTTCACCGAGTCTCCGGCCGCATGCACCCGGTAGGTCTGCTCGACCAGTTCGACGACCTGCTTCTCGCGACCCTGGAGCACCTGCTGTACCTGGGCTCCGGAGATGACCGCGAAGGGGGGAACCGTCTTCGGTTCAGCCGCGGCTATCACTGGGGAAATGGCGAATTCTGTCATTGTGCACCGTCCTAGGTGTGGGTATCGAGATCGAATACATTGCGTGGCTCGGCCATGCCAACGAGGATCTCCCTTGGACCCTCGTACGCCTCGCGGCTGTGGGCCATGCGCACGTTGTCTACGAGCATGAAGTCCCCGGTCTCCCACGGCGTTCGAAGGGTGTGGGCCTCGTAGACCTCGTTCAAGAGAGCGATGATGTCCTCGCCGATCGGCTCGCCGTTGCCGAAGCGGGTGTTGAACGGCAGCCCATCGGGACCGTAAACGTCCACCAGGTACTCCCTCACCTCCGGCGCGATGGTCCATTCGCTCAAGAACGCGACCTGGTTGAACCAGCAGCGCTCGCCGGTCACCGGATGCCGGACAACGGCAGGGCGCCGTTGGCGGGTGCGGAGCTCCCCGTCGGGCTGCCACTCGAACTCGATCGCGTGGGCCCGGCAGTAGTTTTCGACGGCAGCGCGGTCGGCGACCCCGAACGCCTCCTCGTAGGTGGCTCCGATATCTTCGTTGTAGCTGCGGGCGAGCAGCCATCCTTCGCTTTCGAACCGCCGGACGATGTCGGCCGGTATGGCTTCGAGCACCGAGCGGGCGTCCGCGATACCGGTCACGCCACCGACACTGGGTGCCTGGAGGCAGGCGAAGAGCATCAGGCCGGGGAACTCAAGCGCGTAGCTGAGCTCGTGGTGCATGCACATAGGCTGATTCGCGGGCCAGGTGAGGGACGAGTACACGCCGTCCAGGTAGGGCTGCCTGGTGGCGAAGGCCTCCCGGTCCGGCATGAGGCCGCCCGGAACCAGCCGCTGGTAGACTTCGGCCACCTGGGCTGGATCACTGAGGCCCAGCCCGCGGACCAGGACGGCCCCATTCTCGTCCACCGCCGCGCGCAGCGCCTCGCGGTTCTCTTCGGCCCACTGCACAGGGTCGTGGCCGTCCTCGACGGCGAGCATCGGTGCCCGGCCGGCTTGGCGTTCCATATCGATCTGGATCTTGGGTGAAGGAGACGACATCAGAGGTCCTTTCGTTTCACGGGTAGCGGATTGGAGTGTCTTGTCGGTGTCGGGGACATGGAGGCGGGCTCTGCGGCGGTTCCCGCTCGCGTGGGTGCGGGCGGTTCGGCAGCGTTCTCCAAGGACGAGGCCTCGAGCAGGATCGCCAGGTCAGCTAGGACGGGCGTCTGCATGATGTCCTTGATCGACACCGCGCGCTTGAGCAGGACGGCGAGTTTCACCGCGGACAGGGAGGTGCCGCCCAGCGCGAAGAACGAGTCCTGACCACCGATCCGGCCTGCCGGGATGCCGAGGACGCTCGCCCATGCTTCGGCCAGCCGCTGCTCGGTGGCCGTGAGCGTCTCCGTGGGGCTGCCGGCCTCGGGAACGACCTCCCCCGCCATGCGGGTCAAAGCCTTCCGGTCGATCTTCCCGTTGCCGGTCAGGGGCAGGACCTCCTGCCACCTGTACGTCGACGGAACCATGTAGCCCGGAACGCGCGAGGCCATTTCGCTGTGGATCTCGGCGACCTCGAGGGGCCGGTCGCCAGAGTAGAACGCCACCAGGAACTTGGACTGCCCGCCGCCCTCGCCGACGACGACGGCGCCGTCGCGGACGCCGGGAACATGCAACAGCGCGTTCTCGATGTCGCCGATCTCGATGCGGAACCCGGAGATCTTGACCTGGTTGTCTCGCCGGCCAAGGTACTCCAGCTTGCCGTCCGGTGACCAGCGCCCATAGTCGCCAGCCCGGTAGAGCCGCGCCCCGTCCACGTAGGGGTCAGCGGAGTAGGCCTGTGCCGTGCGGTCCGGGTCGTTAATGTAGCCGCGGCCCACACACACCCCGGAGAAGGCAATCTCGCCCGGTGCCCCGAGCGGCACGAGCCGCTGCCGCTCGTCGAGGATGTGGATCCGGACGTTCGGGATCGGCGGGCCAAGTGGCACGGAGCCGCCCGCGGGCGCTGCGCTCATTACCTCGTGGTTCGTGTCGTCCGAGGTTTCCGTCAGTCCGTAGGCATTGACCAGCTTGACGTTCGGCATTACGTCGAACCAGCGGCGGACCAGCTCACGTTTCAGAGCCTCTCCGGTCGCGGAGACGCACCGGAGGTGCGGTAGCGCGCGGGGTTTTCCGGCCAAGTACGCGACCACCGCGTCCAGATACGACGGGACGACTTGGAAGACCGCCACCGCCCCACGTTCCACGGTGTCGACGAACCGCTCGACGTCGAGGATACGGTCCTGCCAGACGATGAGTGTGCGGCCGCCGACGAGCAGGGCCGAGACCAGTTGCCACAGCGAGATGTCGAAGCATTGGGGGGCACTCTGGGCGACGACGTCGCCGGGGCCGATCCCCAGGTCCTCGATCTTGGCGTACAGGTGGTTCACCATCCCGTCGTGCTCGCACATCGCGCCCTTCGGTTCGCCCGTGGAGCCAGAGGTGAAGTAGACGTAGGCGAGTTGGTCCGGACGCACCTCCACGCCGAGATCGTCGGCGGCGTGCCCTTCGGCCTCAATGTCCTCGAAGAGGACCTTGGTGACCGAAGGCATCCCGTCGAGTGCATCATCCAGCGTGGCGCTGCTGCCTTCCTCGGTCAGGGCCATGCGGCTCCCTGCCCGGGTGAGTGTTCTGGCGATCCGGTCGGCGGGGAATTGCGGTTCGATCGGTAGGTACGCGCCTCCGGCCTTGAGGATGCCGATGACCGCGGCCATCCACTCCAGGTCTCGTTTGGCGACGACCGCAACGACGTCCTCGGACTGTAGTCCGCGCGCCAGCAGGGCGCGGGCCAGCCGGTTGGCACGGCCGTTCAACTCCGCGTACGTCCACTCGCGCGTGTCCTGGACCGCGGCGATGCGTTCGGGGTGAAGCCGGACGTGCTCCTCGAACAACTGGTGGAAGCGTCGTCGGGGGCGGGGACGCTCTGGTCCGGCCAGTTGCTCGAGCTGGAGGCGGCGCTCGTCCGCATCGAGCAGGTCGGCGTCGGCAGGCTCCGCTTCAGGGTTGGCGACCAGGTGGCGGAGGGCGGCCAGGTGGTAGCCGGCGATCCTGAGGGCAGCATCGTGGTCGAGGACGTCCCGCCGGTATCGGAGCAGGAGCACCTCGCGCCCGGCTACAGTCGGGACGGTGGCCCCGAGGACGATGCCCTCCGGTAGCTCTGCATCGCCGCCCTGAAGGTCGAACACCACCTCGTACCCCGGAGATGCGGTTTTGTGACGGGCCTCCCCGCGGGCGGCCAGGGCCTGTCGGTCATGTGCCTCGGCGACCAGGCTCCGCCAGGACACGTGGCTTAGAACGAGGTCGCACCGCCAGGTCCCCGCAGAGTCCACGCATCCGATGGCGATTTCCGTCTCGCCGGATAAGGCGTGCAGTACCCGCGCATGGGCCGCCAGCCAGAGCGAGCCGGGTGTCGTCTCCAACGCACGGGCCGTCAGCCTCACGGAGGTGCGCAGGTCCTCGGGAACCGCCACCTCAACCCGCTCCTGTCCGGCCTGGGGATGCCGTGTCCATCTGGGAATAGTCGTCGGGGCGGCTGCTGGAAGGGCGAGCCGGCTGCGGCCCGGATCGGACGAGTGGTCGGCGGCGGTGCGGCAGGTCAGCGCAGAGGTGGTGGTCATGATACGGGCCTTTCCAGTGCGACGGGGGTCGTGGCGGCGGCTCGGGCCTCTTCGGCCGGGTTGCCACCCCACAGGGATCCCGAGGTGAGGGTCGTCCCCTTCATTACGAAGGAGTCGGCAGCGACGACGGCACCGTTTTCGACGGTCACGCCGTAGTGGACAAAGGCTCCGACGCCGAGCGTGACGTCGTCGCCAATGACGTTGTGGTCGGACTTGAACATTCCGTCCTCTTGGGAGTGGGATTGAACCGTGCTGCCGGCGTTCAGCGTGCAGCGGGAGCCGATTGTCACGAGGCTGCGCTCGATGATTCCGCAACCGTCGTCGAAGACACGGGCCCCGATCCGCACGTCCAGCAGACGCCAAGCCAGCGGCTTGAACGGCGTCCCGTTGAGGATGGCCATGTACCGGCTTTGGGTCATCAGCTTCCAGTACCGCTCGTGCCACCAGAAGTATGGGTTGTAGATGGAGCAGAGCCGGGGCTGGAGCCTCCGGAACCCCGTCACGAGGTGCTCGATGCCGATGGGGACCAGCAAGCCGACGAAGAGCATCACGACGAACGCCCCGCTGAGGGCAAGGAAACCAAACTGGTCGGACAGTTCGAGGGCGGCGAGCATGATCACCATGGCAAGCGACATGTTGAACCACCGGGTAAGCATCAGGAGGGCCATCGTGTGCCTGTTGTGCCTGTTCTTGGCCGCCAGGTCCCGGCGGAAGTGGCTCCGGCTGGCATGCTCCTCGGGAAGGGCGTCCCGCAGGACCGAGCGGGGAATCTCGAACGCGGGTGATCCGAGCAGGCCCACGTCATGGCGCACCGGTCCGTCGATGGGGACCATCACCTTGGTTGCGAGCAGGCAGTTGTCTCCGGTCTTGGCCCCGGCCGGATAGAGAACGGCGTTGCCAAGGAAATTGTGCGCCCCAATCGCCGCCCGACTGACCTTGAAGGACGTCGCCGAGTAGTCGGTGTTCATGAACGACACGGCGTCGGCAATCATCGTCCCGCTGCCGATCGTCGTAAGGAACGGGTTATCGTGCTTGAATACCGTGCCAAGGTTCGAGCCGGTCTGCTGGACCTGCGGCTGCTTGTACCCAATGGCCCGCACATAGTTCACGACGTACGAGCTGTCGCCGAACAACCCTCCAAGCAGGGGACTGTTGGTCAACCTCGCCACCGCCCGCGCCGCCGCGTCCCGCAGTCCGAACAGCGGATACACCCTGTCGGGCTTCACGGCGAGTTGGAGCAACCGCGGCACGGTCGTTATGACGACCAATGCCATGACCGTTCCGCCGAAGACGGCCAGACCGGCGTAGGTAATAGCATCAGCGTAGAAGGCCCAGTCTGTAAACGCGAAAGGCTGCACCTCCAGAAGCGCCGCCACGCGCGGTTGCGCCAGGATGACCAGTGCGATGGCCAGACTCCACATGGTGCGGCCCAACCCAAGGGTGGAAACGAGTTGGGATATGGCGAACCATGCCCGCCGCCACGGCCGGTAAGACATCGCCTCGACCCCGCCGTAGTCGACATCGGTGCGCCTGCCCGGCGAACCGTGCCACCGTTCGCCTGCGGGCACGATTTGGCCCGTGTACAAAGTGGAGCGGTGGGCTAACTGCGAACCGTCCCCCATTCCCGTGTCGATGTCCAGGACACTGCCTTCTCCGACGATTACGTCCCGGCCCAGCGTCAGCGCACCCAACTGGATGACGCCACCATGGGCGCGGTAGCCGTTGAGGACCGCATCCTTGCGGATCACCGTCCCCTCCCCGATGGTCAGCAGATCGGTGCAGACCGGCAGCCGATTGGTCATGATCATCACGTTGCGGCCAACCTTCGCGCCCATGGCCCTCAGGTAGAAGGTCGTCAGAGGGGAACCGGTCATCAATGAGAGTGGCGAGGTGCGCATCAATGCCTTGACCAGCCAGAACCGGAAATAGGCCAGACTCCAGATACGGATCTCCCGAGGCCGGAAGCGCCCCACGAAAATCCACTTCGCCGCCACCGGCAGGATGCACAGCAGCACGAAAGTCGCCGCAGAGAAAGCGATCGACCGCAGGTAGATTTCCCCGAAGCTCATCCCGTGGCCCAGCCAGTCGTGGTTACCCGGCCCCGCCTCCGGGAAGATCCACTGGTACCCTACGATCGCGAGCCAGCCGGCGAGGAGGCAGTAGCCGACGTAGACGAGCACCTGCAGGGCGCCGCAGGTGACGTACTCCCAGGTCCGCACGTCCATCGGCCGCGGCGTCTCCGGTATGGATGCCAGAGCCGGGGAGGGCTCCTGCCGCTGCTCTTGCTGCGAGGGGCCTTGCAAGGCCGCCGCGAGGGCGGAGATATTCGGGCTGCCGTAGATGTCCTTCATGGACACCTTGGGCAGGTCAGGCTGCTTGCGCACCCGGGCACAGAACTTGGCCATCACCAGCGAGTCCGCGCCCAGGTCTTGGAAAAAGTCGCTGTCCACCGGGACATGGTCAATGCCCAGCACGCCGCCCAGCATCTCGGCCAGCCGGTCCTGCACCGGCGATGTCGCCGGTTCCGCCGGTGCCAGGGCCGCGGCCAGCGCCGAGATCGTCGGGTGCTGGTAGATGTCCTTGATAGAGATCGCCGGCAGGTCCGGCTGCTTGCGCACCCGGGCGCAGAACCTGGCCATCAGCAGCGAGTCCGCGCCCAGGTCCTGGAAGAAGTGGCTGTCCACCGCCACTTGCCTGCCGCCCAGTACACCGGCCAGCACCTCCGCCAACCGGTCCTGCATCTGCGCCGTCGCCGATGCCTCTTCCGCCGGCGCCAGGGCCGCGGCCAGCGCCGAGATTGTTGGGTGCTGGTAGATGTCCTTGATGGAGATCGCCGGCAGGTCCGGCTGCTTGCGCACGCGGGCGCAGAACTGCGCCATGACCAGCGAGTCCGCGCCCAGGTCGTGGAAGAAGTTGGCCTCCACCGAGACGTGCTCGACGTTCAGTATGCTGGCCAACACCTCCGCCAACTGGTCCTGCACGTTCACCTGCGCCGTCGCAGGCGGCGCTTCCGGCGGTGCCAGGGCCGCCGCCAGCGCCGAGATCGATGGGTGCTGGTAGATGTCCTTGATCGACACGGCGGGCAGGTCCGGCTGTTTGCGCACCCGAGCGCAGAACTGCGCCATGACCAGCGAGTCCGCGCCTAATTCGAGGAAGAAGTTGGCGTCCACAGGGACGTCGTCCTTCTTCACCACTGCTGCTAGAAGATCCGCCAGCCGGCGCTCCAGGGCAATGCCCGCGCCCGAGGCCGGAGTTGCTGGAGAGCCGTTCCCAGCCTGAGCCGCGGTCGCCGCGGGAGTCGGGGGATTCATCGGAATGATTGGAATCGTGGGACCTGGCGACGTTGACAGTGTGTCCACGGACTTGTTCACTGCGAGAAGCTCCTTAGTGAGGCAGCGGCCACGGAGTCTTTCAACCGGGCGGCTGCGGGAAGTTGTGGCCCCGACAGCGGTTCTGACTGTAGACCGAGGTCTGCCGTCTGATCCGCACTGGCAAGCGCTTCGGCCCCAAAATGGTCGAGCACCCAGTCGGGCTGGTAGATGGTGTCCAGGTATGGGCGGCCCAGGTCGGGCGAGATGGTCACCGCGGTGACGTCTTGGGCTTGGTGGTCGTCAAGCCACGTCATGGCGCCGTGGACCACGGTCCCGGTTGACCCGCCAAGCAGCAACCCGCTCGCGGCCAGGCGATGGCAGGCGCGCACCGTATCCAGCTCCTCGACGAACACCACGTCATCGAGCAAGGACTCGTCGAGTTGGGGTGGCCGCACGCTCATGCCGAGGCCGGGGATCAGACGGGGCGCCGGCGGGCAGCCGAAGGAGACCGATCCGACGGCATCAACCGCCACGATCCGGACGTCGGGGCGGTGCTCACGGAAGTACCGCGCGCAACCCATTAGTGTTCCCGTGGTGCCGGCTCCGACGAACAGCACGTCGAGGTCGGGGAATTCGGCAGCGATTTCGGGGGCAGTCCAGCGGTAGTGTGCGCCCCAGTTGCCGGGATTGACGTACTGGTTCAGCCAGACGTACCCCTCATCGGACGCGCACAGTTCCCGGACATGGTTGAGCCGGGCCCCAAGGAACCCGTCGACGGGATCCGGTTCGGTGACCAGGTCAACCTCTGCCCCGAGTGACTCCATCAGCTGCAGGGTTGTTGGATTGCACCGCGGATCGACAACGCACACGAAGCGGTATCCCTTGCTGGCCGCGATCATGCTGAGTGCAACGCCGAGGTTGCCCGACGAGGACTCCACAAGGGTGGAGCCGGGCCCGATCAGCCCCTCCCGCTCGGCGCGCTCGACCATTTCCCGCGCGGGCTTGAGTTTGATCGAGCCGGCGAAGTTGAACCCCTCGATCTTCAGGTAGAGGCGGCGGCCAAGCACCCCTTCCAGGTCGACGAATAGGCTCTGCTCGTTGAACAGGTGCGGATCCTTAATAATCGACATGGTCTCCCTCGTTTTCCAGCCGTGAGCTTGGTCGCAAGGGTCGCCAGGGAATGGCGGGTCGGATCAGTGAGCATCGCTTTGTTCCCCAACAGAACCCCAATGAAGCTGCAAGTTTGCAATGTCCTTACAGTGGAACCCCGCTCCCGTTATCACGCCGTTATTGCCCCGTTATCGGCAAGTTAGGCCGAAAACCGGCGTCCCCTCGCCCGGCTTGCCCTCAACGAACTGCTGGCCGAGCGAAGCCTTCCTAAGACGTTCCAGTAGACCCTGAACCAACGAGTGGCGCGCCGTCCGGGGGACTTCCATTTAGCCAATGACACTGCTGTGGGAGGATGTGCTCATGGGGAGGACCGACGCCATTCCGCCTTGGCTGCGTCGAACGGGCATTGAAGTGCTGGGCTGGGCACTCATCGCCGTCGGACTCGCCGCACTTGTACTGCCCGGACCCGGGCTGCTTGCCCTCGCCGCCGGCCTGGTGGTTCTTTCCCTGCGATACGCCTGGGCCGAGCGTCTGCTGGTGCCGATCAAGACCGAGGCGCTCAAAATAGCCCAGAAGGAAGTGAAGACTTGGCCGCGCATCGTGGCCAGCGCCTTGGGAGGGCTCGTGGCTATTGCTGCAGGAATCCTGTGGGGCGTTCGGCCGCCGACGCCGGACTGGTGGGCTTTCGGCGACCGTTGGTGGCTTTCAGGAGGCTGGATTGTGGGATCGACCTTGATCGTCTCCGGACTGGTGGCCCTTGCCCTGATGACCTACAGCTTCCGCAAGTTCCGTCTGACACGCACCTCGTCCCACCGCCGGGACTCTTCCCCATGATTTGCGGTGGTGAGTAACTGGCGTACGCGATCTGAGACGGGTGCCGGGGCGGGCGGTCTCCCCAAAGACCTGCCCGTGCCCCGCACCGGATGAGCCGAGACGAGCCGCCCGCGAATGTCCATGCACTCCCCAGTAGCTGGACTCCGGCTTCAGCTCTCGCCATCTGCTGGTTCTAGAGTGGCTGAGCAAGCTCAATGCTCGCGCATTCTTAGCTCAAGATTAGCTCAAGATCTCCGCGAGGGTGCCGACATGCCCGCGAGAGTTTCGGTGGCTCCCGGGGATAGTGTTCGGCCCCGGTGGAAAACTCCCGCAGAAAAGCCCCGGCCCGCCCTTGCCGAGGCTCTTCTAGTTCCGCAACTGGAACGCACAGGTGGCCACGCCATACGGCTAGGTCTCCGCTGCGCTAGATGACAGAAACGATCCAGATAATCAGGGCAATCGCCAACAATATGCCAACGATTGTCCAGACAAGGTTGCTTCCGCGCATGTTGCTTCCTCCGTTCCTTCGCTACCGACGACTCCATTGTCACCCCTGGCAACCGTTTCATCCATGGAATCAGCAAAAGCTTTCGACGGGAATCTGTAGCCGGCGCTGGAGGCATGCAGCCGGCTGGTCCCGGACCCGAGTGCCGGGGCGGGCAGCCTCCCCAAAAGTCTGCCCGTGCCCCGCACCCGATGAGCTGAGACGAGCTGGCCTTGAAGATCCGTGTACTCCCCAGTATTCGGACTCCGGCTCCAGCTCTCGCCATCTGCTGCATCAAGCATGGCTGAGCAAGCTCAACGCTGCGGCCTGCTTTAGCTCAAGATTGGCTCAAGATGCGTCGGCTGCAGCACACGTCGTCCAACGTGGACACATAGAACGACGGCGGGAGGCCGCCGTCGTTCTATGTCATCGCAGTCTAGATTCCGGCGCCCCGGTTCCTGCCGTCGTCCTCGATGTCTTCGCGCACCCGGTCGGACTTCGCGGCAATCTCTTCCGGGGTCAGGGCGGCCCCGGTGTCTACAACCGGCTCGGTGACGACCGGCGCAGTCTCCACCACGGGTGTTGCAGGGACCGGTTCCACTACAGGCGTGACCGTCACGTCTTTATCGGCACTGTCCTTCTTAGCGGCAGCCACGCCTGCTGCAGCCGCTGCCGCTACACCGACCCCGGCGGCCGCAACCTTACCGGACACGCCGGCCTTTCCGCTGTCACCGCGGGATGCGGCAGCGTCCTCCACGCCCGGAGTTCCTGCTGTCCCGCCTTCATTGATTGAGCCGCGCCAGGCCCCCGTGGCGTAGCCCTCGGCCTCGATGAACTCCTTGAATTTCTGCAGGTCCGCTTCCGCCTGCTTCTCCACGACGTTGAGCTTATCGCCCACCTTCTCCAAGATGCCCTCGGGCTCGTATTCGAGCGTCATGCGTACGGACGTCTGGCCGCCACCCACGTCCTCGAAGGACACCGCTCCGGCGTTCGTGGCGCCTTCGGTTGCCGCCCAAGCGATCTTCTGGTCCGGCACCTGCTCAACAATCCTCGCCTCCCACTGCCGGCGGACTCCGCCGATCTCGGCAACCCACTCGAGTCGGTTATCGCCGAGCTGCTTCACGCTCTTGACGCCGCCCATAAAGTGGGGAAATTCCTCGAACTGGGTCCACTGGTTGTAAACCGTGCTCACCGGCACGTTAACCATGATTTGCTTCTCGACCTTCGTGCTCATTGCGTCTCCTTTTGATTGGAAAAGACCGTAGAGGCCTTCGATTGATCAGCATGCTTACCATATCGTTTCTGTCTCTTCTGGGCTAGTGCGCGAGCAACCTTCAGATTCTGTCAGTGCGGTATGCCACGGTAAGAGTCGATAGAATTCACGCAATCCACTGGAACGATAAACCGCATCTTTGGCGGCGGAACCAGTTATTGAAAGGAACCTCTTCACCATGCTGGGAGCCCATCATGCCGCCAGTGGAGCCGCCGCTTGGATAGCGCTCACCACCCAGTTTGAAGTTTCTCTCGGTCCCTTGGTCGAGCCTGTGGGCCTCGGCGGCCATTCCGTGCTGTTGGGCATGGGTCTGCTGGATGTGGGACCGATCGGCATCATCTCCGGCGCGTTGGTCACAGCCGGAGCTGCGTTGGTTCCGGATGCGGACCATCACCGGGCCACGATTGCCCATTCGCTTCCGCCCGTATCCAATGCAGTCTGCGTCGGCGTAGGCACGCTGGCCGGCGGCCACCGCAAGGGAACCCATTCCATCATCGGGATGTGCATCTTCGTCCTGATCGCATGGATGGCGGGCTTGGTGACATGGGAGACAGAGCGGTTTGGATCCATCTACCCGGCCGCCGGTGTCCTCTGCATCCTGCTGGTCGCCTTCGCCGCGAAAGCCCTCAGGTTCATACCTGACCGTTTGAAGAAGACCCCTTGGGCGGTCGGAATCTTCGTGGCAGGATTCATCACCTTTTTCGCCCCCGAACAACAGAACTGGTTTCCGCTGGCCATGGCCATCGGAGTAGTCATGCACATCCTGGGTGACATGGCGACAACAGGCGGAGTGAACTTGGCCTGGCCGCTGCGGATCAAACCGCCCAGGGCTTGGCGGCGAATTCCCGTTTTACGTTGGATCTGGCGTCCCAACGGATACTTTGCCTTACCGATTCTTGGGAACGCAGGTTCGTGGCGGGAGTGGCTGCTGCTGATTCCGGTCAGCCTCTACGTCGTGCTGGTTCTCGCCGGTGCTACCGCCGACCTCGGGGAGGTCGGCATGTCCACCTTTGTCGCCTCGCGTTAGTCCAGGTGCTCTTCGGAAATGAATAGTCGACCTGCCGTGTTGAACCTTTGGCAAGCTAGTCCATCAGGAGGAACGCCATGACCAGCGCCGGAGCACCCAGCGCCGTAGACCGCGAGCAGCTGCGATTTGCCCGTTACCGGCAGAGCCGGCATGAGGCGCTGGCCGCGGAGTTCGGCTGGCTCACCCTCACTTCGCTGCAGTGGCTTGGGGCGGAACCGACAACCGTTGAACTGCTTCCCGGTCTCTGGAGCGCCAACGCCTCCGCTTCGTCAGGCGGAATTGCAACGCTGACCGCTACTGCTGCAGATGACCTCGTCGTTGCCGACACCGATGAGCCTGTCGACGGCAGCGTGACAGCCCGGCTGGCCAACGAGGAGTCGATGAACTGGGTACGGTTCGGCAACATCATGGTGGAACTTGCGGTCCGCGCAGACCGCTATGCGATCCGCACCCGCGACCTCGACTCCCCCGTCTACACCGGATTCAGGGGGGTGCCTACGTTCGATTTCAATCCTGATCTGGTGGTGACAGGGCATTTCAAAGCGTACGACGACGAACGCCAGGTTGCGATCGCCACATCGCATCCGCAGGTGCAGAGCACAGCGACGGCAGTAGGGGAAGTCAGTTTCGAACTAGGTGGCGCCAGCTACCGGCTGGTTGCGGAGCCGGGCACTTTGGGCGGCCTGACGCTGAACTTCCACGATCTCACCAATGGCACCAGCACCTACGACTGGCGCAAGGTCACCACCGCGAAGCCGCGTCCGGACGGCAGCGTCATCATCGATTTCAACCGCGCCATCAACTATCCCAGCGCCTTTACCCCATACGGCACCTGCCCGCGGCCCATCCGTGGCAACCAGATCAACGCGCTTATAGAGGCTGGCGAGAAACTGCCGTAACTGCAGCAGGGCCACCTGCGGTTGGCACGGTCCTGCGGATGCTGTGATTATGAACGTATGAACCTGGAGCAGCCAACGCGCAATTCCGTCCAGCGCGTCCTGTCCTGGATCAAGGCCGGTGTGACCGGTCCGCGATTCATGCTGGCCATAAAGGCAGCCGTCGCCGTCGGAATGGCGTGGTTTGTAGCTGGTTACATGCCGGGCGTGGTCGACGACTATCCCTATTACGCGCCGCTGGGCGCGCTGGTCAGCATGTATCCCACCCTGATGGGGTCAGCCAAGGCAGGTCTGCAGACCCTCCTCGGACTGTTGCTCGGGATCCTGCTGGCAGGCTTGATTGTGCTGTTCGCAGAACCCAACCTCCTCACGATTTCGGCGGTGGTTGGCGTCGCCGTCCTGTTCTCCGGAGTCCGCTGGCTCGGTCATGGCAAAGACTACGTTCCGATGGCGGCACTTTTCGTCCTGATCATCGGCGGGCAGGACGTTGAGTCCTATTCCATTGGCTATGCGGTACAGATGACCGTCGGCGTGGGCTGCGGGCTCCTGGTCAATGCCGTGATCCTGCCACCGCTGAATTTCAACGCAGCGATTCTTAAATTGTCCCGCTTCCGCACCATGCTGGCGCGGCACCTGGAAGGCATGGCTGACGCGCTGACCGATGAATGGCCGCCGGAACCGGAGAAGTGGACGCGCTACAACGATGAGCTCTCCACGGCCGGGCATGACGTGCGGGAAGCGGTTTACCATGCGGATGAGAGCCGCAAAGGCAACCCGCGGGCCAGGCTGCACCGGCGCAATCTATCGCAGGACTACCGTGACCTCCGCGCTTTGGAATCCGTGTCGTTCCATGTCAAGGACATTACCGACACCCTTGCCGGCGTTAGCACCGGCGGTAAGGAACCGTTGTCCAACGAACTGCCGACCGAGCTGCTTCAGCCGGTCAGCGAGGCGCTCCGGGGTGCAGCCGAGATGCTGAAGGCCTGGGAATCCGGATCGGAGCTTCAGGACCGGTGGGAGGAAGCGCAACGGGCCTTGAACGCGCTGCTCGGCCAAGTCGATGCACACCGCGACGCCGGCGCCGCGGCCTTTAGTCCGGCCGCCAGCGTGGCTACCGCGGTACGGCGGATTCTTGACACCCTGGAACCTTGCATCAAGCAGGATGCTGAGGCAACGTAGACACGTTCAGGAGAAGTTCGATTTCTCCTGGTCGACATACGTCCGCAGCAGCTCCGTGGCACGGTCGGCAGACTCGGCACTCTCCTGTCCCAAGGCATCGACCATGCTTCCGGCCTTCTGCTCTCCGGCGGGGAACGGCGGAAGCAGCGGCGTTTCCGGATCCGTGACCACTTCGATCAAATACGGCCTATCTGCTGCCAGTGCGGCATCCCAAGCGGCGCCGACGTGTTCAGGATCATCAACCCGCTCGCCATCGAGGCCCAGCAGTTTTGCATAGCCGGCGTAGTCGAAATCCGGCAAAGCCTGGCTGGCTTCATAGCGGGGCTCCCCCTCCATCTCGCGCTGTTCCCAGGTCACCTCGGCCAGTTCCCGGTTATTCAACACGCAGATAACAAAGCGCGGGTCCTGCCAGGTCCGCCACATTCTGCTGACAGTGATGAGCTCAGCGATACCCGTCATTTGCATGGCACCATCACCGGTAACTAGCAGCACCGGGCGCCCCGGCTGATCCAGTTTGGCGGCGATGCCGTACGGCACCGAACAGCCCATGCTGGCCAACGTGCTGGATAAGTGGGCCGGCACACCAAGCGGTAGCCTCAGCTGCCTGGCGTACCAGTAGACCGAACTGCCAACATCGACGGCGAGCCGGCCATCTGCAGGGAACCTGCTGTTCAGCTCAAACAGCACCCGTTCCGGATTGACCGGATCCGCCTTGGTCATGGCGCGCTCGGCGGAAAGCTCGTGCCAGTGCGAGACCCACTGCTCCACCTGGCCGCGCCACGGCAGATCATGCTTGTCCTCCAGCAGGGGCAGCAGCGCTTGCAGGGTCCGGGACGCATCCCCGGGCAGCGGCACCTCCACGGGGTACCGGTTGCCGATGGCGCCGGAGTCCGTGTCGATCTGGACGGCGCGTGCCGCCCCGGGCGGTGGGTAGAACTCGGTCCACGGGTCATTGGAACCAATGATCAGCAGGGTGTCGCATCCGCCGAGTACCTGGCCGCTGGCGCTGGTACCCAGATGCCCCATGGTGCCTGCAACATTCGGCAGCGACTCGTCCACGTACGGTTTGCCCAGCAGGCTCGTGGTGATGCCGGCACCGAGGCGTTCGGCCACCGCGGCAGCCTCTTTCCAGGCGTGCCGGGCGCCCTGCCCTACGAGCAGCGCCACTTTGCTGCCGTCGTTGAGCACCTCCGCTGCCGCCTTGAGATCGTCCTCCACCGGTACGCTGGCGGACTGCTCCCAGCGCGGGGCGGTGGCAATGATGCCATGCTTATGCTCCAGTTCCGGAGCCGGCATCTTCTGCACGTCATGGGGAACAATAACGACGGCGGGCGCCCTGTTTGCGAGCGCGGCTTTGAAAGCCCGGTCAAGGACCATCGGCAGCGCTTCCGGCGTGTTGACCTGCTGGCGGAATGCCGAGGCCACGTCCTTCGTCAGGTCCAGCAGATCGACTTCCTGCATGTAACCGGAGCCGAGCACGCTGCGCGACTGCTGCCCGATGATGGCCACCACGGGAACGCTGTCCAGTTTCGCATCGTAGAGACCGTTAAGCAGGTGGACCGCCCCGGGTCCCTGGGTTGAAGTCACTACGCCGACGCCGCCGCTGTATTTCGCGTGGCCCACGGCCATGAAGGCCGCGTTTTCCTCATGACGGGCCTGGACGAATTCCACTGTTCCGGCCCGCCGGAGCGCGCCCATGAAACTGTTGATGCCGTCGCCGCTGTAGCCGAAGACGCGCGGCACCGCCCACGCCTCGAGCCGTTCGACAATGGCATCGGCAACGAGACGCTGCGGCATCCGCTTCCTCCGGCCGGTCTAGTAGGAGATGAATTCGACGAGTTCCCCGACCCTGTCCTCGGGGTAATTGCGGGCGACGTCCGCCTGGCTGAGTATGCCCACGAGGTCGTGGCCGTCGATCACGGGCAGTCGCCGGACCTGATGCTCCTGCATCGTCTTGATGGCTTCTTCGATGCTGTCATCCGCGCCGATGGTCACTGGCTTGCCTTCACCGAGTTCTCCCGCCTTCACGCTCCGCGGATCGCCGCCCTTGGCCAGGCACTTCACCACGATGTCCCGGTCGGTGACAACGCCCTTGAGCCGGTTGTCTTCGCCGCAGATCGGCAGCGAACCCACGTCCAGGTCCAGCATCTTCTTCGCTGCCTGTTCCAAGGTTTCATTCTCGCCAATGCACTCGGCGCCGCCTGTCATGATTTCGCGTGCTGTCAGCATCCGTATCAACTCCCGATCGTTGGCTTTACTAAGGATACTTACTGTCTATCACTGACCGCAGAGGATTTGAACCCCTTACCGGGCCTCAGGTCTTCTGGGCCGACCCGGTGAGCCACGCCGTCGTATCCGGGGGCAGTTGACCCGCGGTCAGCTTCGAGCTGCTGATGAGTACCTTGCCCGGTGGCAGAGCCAGCGGCTCGCGGCCGAAGTTCGTGACCGACTGCCATTGGCCGGGGCGCTCGAAATGCAGCACAGATTCGCCGGTTCCGCTGATCCACTCCAAGTCCTCATAGCTCTGCAGTTGCCCTCGCAGTTTCAGGGCATGGCGGTAGAACTCCAGTGTGGATCCCGCAATGCCGTCCTGGGCTTCGACGGAGAAGCCGCCGAACCAGTCCGGCTGCGGCAGGTGGGCTCCATCGGTCCCGAACCCGAAGGATTTCCCTTCAGTGGTCCAGGGCAGCGGGATGCGGCAGCCGTCCCGGCCCTTGCGCTGGTGCCCGGTTCGCTGCCAAATGGGATCCTGCAGGGTGGCGGCGGGCAGATCCGGCACCTCGAACAGGCCAAGTTCCTCGCCTTGGTAGAGATAGGCCGACCCCGGCAGGGCAAGCATCAGGAGGGTAGCGGCACGGGCGCGGCGGAGCCCTGCGATCTGGTCCACCTCGGGTTCGGAACCGTCCGCCATGAGCCAGGCGCCATAGTCCAAACCGGCCGGCAACCCATAGCGCGAGGGATGCCGTACGACGTCGTGGTTTGAAAATACCCAGGTTGAGGACGCGCCTGATTCTTCCGCCTGGGACAAGTTGTTGGTGATGATGGAGCGGAACTGCTCCACGTCCCAGTCCGCGCGCAGCAGATCGAAGTTGAAGGCCTGTCCCAAACCTTCCGGACTCGCGTACGCCATCCGCCGCGACGCGGGAACCCAGGCCTCCGCGACTGCGGTGCGGGGCGGGTCATACTCGTTGAAGACCTTGCGCCATTCGGCATAGATGTCGTGGACCTCGTCCCGGTCGAAGAGCGGATCCTTGCCGTCCACCGGGGTGAGCTCGTCCGCCACGCTCGGTTTGCTGCGCAGAGGTTCGCTCATGTCCTTGGCAAGCGCATGGGCCACGTCCACGCGGAAGCCATCTACCCCGCGGTCCGACCAGAACCGGAGCGTTTTCAGGAAGTCTTCGCGGATTTCCGGGTTCTCCCAGTTCCAGTCCGGCTGTTCCTTGGCGAAGAGATGCAGATACCACTGGCCGGGCTCGCCGGAAGGCTCGGTGATCCGGGTCCAG
This sequence comes from Arthrobacter crystallopoietes, assembly GCF_002849715.1. Taxonomy (NCBI): domain Bacteria; kingdom Bacillati; phylum Actinomycetota; class Actinomycetes; order Micrococcales; family Micrococcaceae; genus Crystallibacter; species Crystallibacter crystallopoietes. The sequence continues at coordinate 4,009,505 of NZ_CP018863.1, read as the reverse complement.
GCGCTGCCGCCGAAGTGGGACACCCAGTCCGAGGGCGGCTTTCCGCCGTCGTTCCCCAGACCATCGCGGAAAATATACCGCTCCCGCTCAGGTGAACCCTTCCCCGCGGCCAGCGCCTGCTGGAACCATTCGTGCTGGTCGGAGGAATGGTTCGGTACGATGTCCGCGATGAGCTTGATTTCCGCGGCATGCAGCCCCGCAACCATTTCATCAAAGTCCTCCAGCGTGCCCAGACGTGGATCCACATCCCGGTAATCGGCCACGTCATAGCCACCGTCCGCCAGCGGCGACGGGTAGAACGGGCTGAGCCACACGGCGTCGATGCCCAGCGCCGCCAGATAGGGAATTTTGGCGGTGATGCCGCGGATGTCGCCCAGGCCGTCGCCATCTGCATCGGCGAAGCTTCGCGGGTAGATCTGGTAGACGGCCGCCTGCCGCCACCAGTTCGGGTCAGGTTTGGGTTTGAACTGGTCAAAAGTGTCGGTCACAGTCGGTTCATTCCTCTCCTGCCGCGGGAACGGCGGTGTCGGCCATGCGCATGGTTGCTCCGTCCGGTTCCGGCCACTGCCCCTCTGTCTAGCACTGCGTTTGGGCCTTGTCGAGATGTACCAGCATCGTTCGCCCCTTTTTGATGACAAACGGGCAGCAGCCTTACTAAAATGGAATGCTCTAGTCAATTAGTTTCTGCCGGGGCTGCAGGAAGGACACGCGATGAAAGATCCGATACCCGGCGGCTCCCTCCAATATGTATTGCTGCCCCAGAAGTTCGGCCGGCACCAGACCGCGGTCACGGAATTCACCGTGCTCTGCGTAGAGATCTGGAGCACCGGCATCGTGGTCAACATGCAGCTGCCGCCCGCCAATGGTTCGCAGCCGCCGCAGCCGAGGATTGCCGTCCAGGACCATTTCGGCACCGAGTATTCGCTGGAAAGCAGCGCAAGCATCGGTTCCCGCCACCTGCAGGTCTTTACGCCGTCCGTTCCCGCCGGAACCAGAAGCCTGACAATTACGTCAAGGGACGACGACGGCGCACGCTTTGTGGTGGCGCTGGCCGTACCCGCGGGCAACTTCCGCGGGGGTCGGCTCAAAGTAGGCCATATTCATCTGGCCGGCTTGCCCGATCTCCCGTCGGGTGAACAGGGACGACGGGACATGCAGCAGGGGCCCGGTCTGACGGAGCATAGGGAAGCTGGCTGAGACGCCAGCCGGTCTGCCCGAAGCTGCCGGCGGCTCCGCTCCTGACGCCCAGCGGCCGGGCAGCCGACGGGCACCCCGGCCGCAGCGTTCCGGTTCCAAGATGACCGCATCAGCCGCTCAGGAGTGGCCCAGATTCTCTTCGGGATCGGTACCGGTGGCAGGTCCGTCCGCGAGTGCACCGCCTTCGCCTGCCCACTCTCCGCCCGGACGGTCATCCATCGCCGGGTCGGATGAGACATCCCGCCTTGTTTCCGGCCGCCCTGCCTCTGCCGCCCCGATGTCCGCCGCGCCGGAGCCGGCTGCTCCGGTCCGTGCCGAAGAAGCACCGGCGTCGCTGTTCCACGCATTCCAGGACGACGCGCGGCGTCCTGCCCGCGAACCCGGTGACGACCCGCTCCGAACCGGATCATTTTGGCGTATGTTCCTGGAAACGTTGCTGGCCCACAGTTCCTGTGCGGCGTCCCTCAGTTGCTCGTAACTGCCACGGCCCGCTCGTGACCCGAGGACGAACCCGACCGCGAGCCCGGCTCCCAATATGAGTTTGTTTTTCATCGCCCTCTACTCCTCATGGCCTTGGTCCGAACTCATCTGGTCCTCCGCTGGTGGAGTTTCTCCCGGCGGAACCCCGCCGCCGGGTTCCAAGCCGGTGATGTTCTCCGTCTCCGGATCGGGATTGACAGTGTCCGCTTTCTCCTGCGAGGACCTATCCTCTTTCACCGCCGGCTCCACATCCGGAACATTGGGTTCCTGCTTGTCCATGTTGCTCATGATCCTGCCCTTCGTCGTCCTAAACCAGGTCTCGTGGAATCGCGCGCTGCCAATTCTCGGAGTAGACACGCGGATTCCCGCGCTGGGTGTCGAGTTCGTAGGCATCGAGCTGCGCGCTGATGTGGAAGTCCGTCGGCGTTGACGTCAACACCGTCCGGGTCACTATTTCCACCCTCCAGTCATCGCGCTCGAAGCGCCGGACCGTCCGGGTTTCGCCCCGTACGGAATTGACCTCATTCCAGCGGAAGCTGTACCACTCGTTGGTGCTGCGCCGGACTATGGTGTCCGTTTCGTCGATACGGAAGCTGCCTTGGTCGTTGGCCACCTCCAAGGTCGACACATTTGTGACCAGATCGCGGGAGACTCGCCAGTGGTGCTCGCCCGGTGTCAATGGGGTGATTTCCAAGTCCGGCGCCGCTTCGGGCTCGCCGAATTCCCTGAGGGCAGCATCCTCCGGCCGCGGAGGGCGGACCGGCAGGGTGAGCGTGCTTGCGCCAGCCGTCAGCGTCACCATGGCCGCCTCCGGCGACGGCCAGGCCAAGGGCCAGTAAGACGTGGATACCGACAGCCGGAGCCGGTGGCCCGCAGGGATCGTCTGGGCGATACCGTTTAGGTCAATCTCCACGCGGTATTTGCGTCCCGGTTCCAGCGGCTGCGGGTTTTCACTGCCGTCGCGGTGGGTCAGATTGAGCAGGCCATAGGTGAACCGTGTGGCTTCGCCGTTCGGTGCCACATCGGACAAGCGGACCGCAAGCATTGCGACAGGTTTGTCCGCGGAGACTTCGAAGGTGACCGAGGGCAGTCCGAAGATCTCCATCGTTTCCTGAAGCGGATCCGTCTCGTAGACGAGTGCTCCGCCGTCTTCCTCGCGCTGGTCGAACGGAAGATCGGGGGTGGCGGCATAGGAGGCCCATTTACCGGCGAACATACCCACGCTCAAGGGTGATTGCAGCGTGACATCGTGGCCTGGTTCGTCCTTGGCGTCGCCTTGCTCGATGCCATGGCGGCGCAGGTGGTAGCGGCGTTTTTCGATGGCCGGCGAGGGCCAGCTGTCCTCGGCGACCCAGCGGCCGGGACGGTCCGCGTAGGACGGTTCCGGAGAGACGCTGTCCTGCATCCAGGCCCGTAGCATCGGCTCTTCCATCAGGCCGGTGTCTTTGCCCTTGAGCCAATGGTCCCACCACCGCACGACTTCCTGGAGGAATCCGATGGCCGGGCCAGGAATGCCGATATGGGGGTACTTGTGTCCCCACGGACCGATCAAGCCCTTGCGCGGCACATCCAGGTTCTCCATCAAACGGAAGATGGCATTGGTGTAGCCGTCGGCCCAACCGCCTACCGCCATCACCGGAACCTGGATATCGCTGTAGTCCTCGCAGACCGAGGCAGGCTTCCAGTAGTCGTCGCGGCGCTGGTGTTCGAGCCAGGTTTCCAGCCAGAGCCCGCTGCCGGCGAGGCGTTCGTGCCACATGTCCCGCCAGCGGTCCCCTACGATGGCCGGATCCGGCGGCAGCGAGTTGAAGGCGAACATGACGGTGGCCTCCGACAGGTTGTCTGCCAGCAGGCATCCGCCCATGTAGTGCATGTTGTCCACATACAGGTCATCGGTAGCGGAGGCACTGATGATGGCTTTCAACGCCGGTGGTCTGCGGGCGGCGATCTGCAGGCTGTTGAAACCACCCCAGGAAATGCCCATCATGCCTACGTTGCCATCGCACCACTGCTGATCTGCGAGCCAGGCAATGACGTCCTCAGCGTCCTCGTGTTCCTGGGGCCGGTACTCATCCACGATGACGCCGTCGGAGTCGCCGCTGCCGCGCATATCGACCCGGACCGCGACGTAACCATGGCCCGCGATATAGGGGTGGTTCATGGCGTCCCGGCCCCGCGTGCTGTCCCGCTTACGGTACGGAATGTATTCCAGCACGGCGGGAACGGGAAGCTCCTCGGCGTCTACCGGAAGCCAGATCCGGGCGGCTAGCTGGGCGCCGTCGCGCATGGGAATGAAGGTGTTTTCGATGACCCGTACTTCGTGGGGAAATTCGGTAATGGTCTTCATACGGCTCCTTTGTGGCCGGCAGTCTGATCTGCCGGTGCGAACTCAAACGGCAACTCGGACAGGATTGCGTTGTACCGTTCCACCAGCTGCTCACGGTTATCTGCACCGATGTAGAGCTTGCCCAGGATGTAGCGGTAGCTGTCCTGGCCGGGCAGGTCCGAGAGCTTCTCCCCTTCCTTGACCTGCAGGGTCACGGTAGTTTCCGGATAGCGTTTCCGGATGGCTGCCTTATCTTCGGCGCTGGGTACGCGCGTCACTACGGCATCCTCGTCGTGGAAGATCATGCATTGTGATGCGACGGCGAAGTTGCCCTTGCGGTAAGGCATCTTCGGCTCGCGGCCGAGCGCTATGTCAATAGCTACTTCGTGATTGGAAACGCCGTCCACCTTGGCAAAGAGGTCGCTGTGGGACTGCGAGATACGGGTGTTGATTTCCACGAGCCACAGCTTGTCCTCAACTTCGTCCCACATGAATTCGGCATTGAAGCAGCCGTTGTCAAAACCGACATGGTGCATGTAGCGCTCGGTGAGGTCGATCATGCGCTGCTGTACGCTCTCCGGGACGCTGTTGGCAGGATAATCGAGGCGTTCGAAGCTCGTTCCTGCTTCGTCCTTGTGCATGTCGAAAACCCCGTGGACCTGGAATTTTCCGCCGAACACCGTGCCTTCAGGGGCGGCCTGGATCCCGGAAATGAACCCCTCGGCCAGGCAGGTGTTGCCGTCCGCGTTCTTGAGTTCCGGCGGCAGGTCGACCATGGCGAGTACGTCGTTGAACGCGTCCCCAATTAGTTCGATTTGATCGCGGATTTCCTGGACCGCTTCGTTGAACTGTTCCTCGCTCTGGATCTCGAAGCCAAGGTTTGAGGAGTGGGACTTCACCGGCTTGACCCAGAACGGGTACTCGATGTCGATCTTCGATAGAGCGTCGTCGTCGAACGGGTCGAAAGAGGCGAACTGCGGAACGCATTCAGGTATCGAGGCTTTTTGCTCGAGCCTGCTCCAGTACTTGTGCTCGCACTTGAGCAGGCTCTCCAGCGAGGGTGCAGGCAGTCCGTGATCCTTCGCCAGCAACGGCCCGATTACACTGGCCGGGAAGTCCCAGTGCGTCACGATGGCATCTACAGGCCCATCGAATTCCTGCAATTCGCTCCGCGCTTTGGCCAGCAGGCCCTCGAAATCGATCTCCGGGGTGTTTACGACGCTCTCGTAGTCGAGCAGGTTGCGGAATACGTAGTTTTCGGCACCGTTGACAGTTTCCAGTTCCCCCCGCTGAACATCAGTCAGTGCAAGTACGAATACATTCTTGGCTGTCATTGTGCCGTCCCTTCTCCATTGGCGGCCGAGTTTGCCCGCCGTGGTCTATGGTTCCCCCCAACGATCTGCTCAGCCGGCTTGCGCCGGCCGCTGGTATTGCGCGAGCAGGTTGATGACTTCGGCGTCATCCACTTGGTCAAAACGGTCATAGGCTTGGCCGACGGCGACCAGATCCTGCGGATTCCAAGGGCACACCACCTCATCGGCGATGCTGCCCACGTCGCGGCAGGTGCCGCTGAGGCCAACCGGAATAGCCGCCACGATGCGCGCCGGCGATAGTTCCCGCAGAACGGTGATCGCTGCCCGCATGGTGGCACCGGTAGCCAGCCCGTCGTCCACCACGATGAGTGTCAGGCCGGCAACGTCCAGCGGCGGCTTGCCAGCGCGGTAAACGCGTTCCCTGCGGTCCAGTTCCGCGCGTTCCTTTGCAGCAACCTGGTCAAAGGCACTCGAGTCGCCGTATCGTTTGGCGAATTTGGCCAGCACGTCTTCATTGCGCACGGTGTCAATGGAGCCGGCCACCGAAGCCATCGCTCCCATGGCCACCTCCTGATGACCCGGAACGCCGATCTTGCGGACCAGGACTACGTCCAGCGGGGCCTTGAGGCTTTCGGCGATGACTGCGGCTACGGGGACGCCGCCCCGAGGCAAGCCGAGTACCAGAACATCCCGGCGGCCACTGTAGGAGTCCAGTTCCGAGGCGAGCGTTCTGCCAGCGTCCTGCCGGTCGGCGTAGCGCTCCCTGCGGTTCCGGTTAGTAGTCATTGCACTTCCCATCCTTGGCAGTTGGTTCCGTTACCCATGCCGGCGGTTGTTCAGTTCGTGGCGTTTCCTCCACCGTATGACCGATACCCGAAGGTGACAAGGAGCTTGCTGAAGGTGTGACTGGCGCCATGGGCTGCGGGATCACACCCAGGTTGGACCAGCGGGGAGCGGAACAACAAAGTCGCCGGCCTCCGGGTGCTGATCGGCTCCGAGCCATTGTTTTCCGAACCCGGCTCCTCTAAGAATGAACTATGCCGGTCACCATGAGGTCCCTTAAAACCGCCGTTCCCGAAACCGTTCTGGTCCAGTCCCAGGTGCGCGACGTCTTCGCCGCCCAACCCGGCTTGACCCGCCTGGGCCAGAGGCTGGTGGGTACGTCCTTTGACTACTCCGGTATTGAGACGCGCTATACGGCGGTAGAAGAACTGACCTTGCAGCGCCGCTCGGACACTCCGGTCTTTTTCGATCCGGAGAGCCGGCTCATCCTGAGTCCCAGTACGAAGGTCCGCAACGACAAGTTTGCGGATGCAGCCACTCCGCTCTTCATCGAGGCGGCTTCGAAAGCTATGGCCGCGTGTCCCGGAATCACCGCTGCCGATGTGACCCACGTGGTAACCGTTTCCTGCACGGGGTTCTTCAATCCCGGACCGGACTACAAGGTGGTGCGGGCTCTCGGGCTGAGCCCCGCTGTCCAGCGCTACCATCTGGGCTTCATGGGCTGCTACGCAGCCTTTCCCGCTCTGCGCGCCGCGAAGTCCTTCTGCGAGGCTGATCTGGACGCAGTTGTCCTTGTGGTCACCGCGGAACTGTGCACACTGCACGTGCGCACTTCCAATGACCCGGATACCATCATGGGCTCGTCCCTGTTCGCCGACGGCGCCGCCGCGGCGATTGTCACCGCCCGCGACCTGCCGTCGTCGTCCCCTGGTATTGTGCTCGATCATTTCGAGACGGTGCTGACCCCTGTCGGCGAGGAATCCATGGCCTGGAACATCGGCGATGAGGGCTTCGAGATGGTGCTGGGCACCTATGTACCGCACATCATCGACGAGCATATCGTCGGCGCGCTGGAACCCCTGCTGGCCCGCGATGACGCCGTGCAGGGCCGGCCCTACGAGGAGATCGAGCATTGGGCCATCCACCCCGGTGGACGCAGCATCCTGGACAAGGTGGAAGCAAAACTGCAGCTGCGCGAAGACCAGCTGGTCCCGGCCCGGGAGACCTTGCGCGACTACGGCAATATGTCCAGCGCCACGGTGATGTTCGTGCTCAAGCACATTATGGACGCGCCCTTCGCAGGAGACGACGAACGGATCTGCTCGATGGCCTTCGGTCCGGGGCTCACCGTGGAGACCGGCCTGTTCACCAAGAGCGGCGCACCGACGCTCACGACGACGCCGGCAGCGGCCAGCGAGCCGGCTACTGTCTAGGCGCGGCAGGCAGCAGTAGCAGTGGGATTTCTGGCCGAGCGGGCGGTCGATGCCGTCGAGGAGATGGACCGGGCTGACTGTGATGTGCGGAAGCTGGAGCGCACGTACCGGCAGTTTCCGCTCATCAACTGGGCAGTGTCGGGTTGGCACGGCATCTACCGGCGGCAGCTGCGCCCGTTGCTGAGGCCGAATGGTCCCAACTCCTTGCTGGATATCGGCTCGGGCGGAGGCGATATCCCGCGGGCCATCGCCAAGTGGGCCGCGCGCGACGGCATCCCGCTGGACATTACTGCGATCGACCCGGATGAGCGGGCGCATGCCTTCGCCGTCTCCCGGCCCAAGGTGAACGGTCTGGTGTTCCGCCGCGCGTTCAGTTCCGAGCTGGTGGCACAAGGACGCTCCTTCGACCTCGTGACATCCAACCACCTGCTCCACCATCTGGACGGGGCCCAGCTGGCGGCGCTGCTGTCAGACTCGCAGCAGCTGTGCCGCCGGGCCGTCATGCACAACGACATCCGCCGCAGCCCGCTGGCCTATGCACTTTTTTCCGTCGGGACGCTGCCGTTCTTCCCCGGTTCCTTCATCCGCGAGGACGGGCTGACTTCCATCCGCCGCAGCTACACCTCGGGCGAATTGCAACAGCTTGTGCCGCGAGGCTGGACCGTCAGCACCAAGAGGCCGTTCCACCACCTGCTTAGTTACAGGCCTCTCAACCATGCATGACGTTGCCATCGTGGGCGCCGGTCCGGTAGGACTGCTGCTCGGAATTCTGCTCCGGAAGCGGGGCATCGACGTCGTTATCCTCGAGCAGCGCAGGCGGCGGAGTGATCATTCGCGTGCGATCGGGATCCACCCGCCCGCGCTCGCCGTGCTGGCCGAAGCCGGGGTTGCGGAACAGCTGGTTGCCTCCGGTGTGCGGATCAGGGACGGAGTGGCGCGCCGAAGCGGCCGCGACATCGCCGTCCTGGACTTCGGGCGCGTGCCCGGACCGCATCCGTACGTGCTCGCAGTGCCACAGGTAATGACGGAACGGATCCTGGAGCAACGGTTGCGCGCGCTTGGGGGCAGGGTTCATTACGGCAGGACAGCCCAAAGGATTGACGACGGCGGGGGCCGGGTCACGCTGGAAGCCAGCCGCTGCGGCGGGACCGCTGGCAGTGCCGGGGGCAGCATCGACGAAGGACGGGAGACGGTCCAAGCCCGGCTGGCCGTGGCGGCCGACGGTGCCCGTTCCACCATCAGGGACCTTCTGAAGGCGCCCCTGACATCGCGGAATTATCCCGATACTTACCTGATGGGCGACTTCGCGGACAACACCTCCGACGGAGACACCGCCGTTCTCTACCTGGAGCCGGACGGCATCGTCGAGTCGTTTCCGTTGCCCGGGGGCCTCCGCCGCTGGGTGGTCCGGACCCACGCCCTGGACCCTGAACCGGAGCCCGGCCGGCTGGCCGATCTGATCTCCGGGCGCACCGGCCGGACCGTGGACGTCGCCAGCAATTCAATGCTCAGCTCGTTCGCCGTGCGCTCGCGGAGAGTCCGCCGCATGGTTCACGGCCGCGTTGCCCTGATCGGGGACGCCGCGCATGAAATCAGCCCCATCGGCGGACAGGGCATGAACCTGGGGTGGCTGGACGCTGCCGCGCTTGCCCCGATCATCACCGCGGCACTTCAGGGACAGGACACCAGAGAACAATTGCGGGTGTTCGACAGCAGCCGGCGTGCCGCAGCCGCCACGGCAGGATGGCAGGCCCACCTGAATATGGCGCTTGGCCGCCCGCTTCGGCCAGCGGTCCTGGATGCCCGGAACAGCCTGCTGCTGCCCGCCCTGGCAATCCCCGGTGCAGCCGCCATGGTGGCCCGCCGGTTTACAATGCACTAATCCTCGCTGAAGCTGCCCTGCCATACGGCCCGGGCGCCCGATTCGCCCACCTGGACAATCATGACCGTGGCTCCCACGCACACGGCCGCAACCACCAGTACGGCCACGGCAGCAAGTACCCGGGTCCCGGCCGCGCCGAGCTTGCGGCGGATGCCGGCCGCCGCGGACGTGCCGTAGCGGAACCACAACCATTGGCCCAAGGCCGCGATAAAGATGCCGATCACCCAGGGCAGCATCTGTTCACCCAACCTCTGGTGCTCCTGCACCAGAGGTGTTACATCGATCCGCGTGAGCAGCCAATCCCCGGCCTGCTCTGTTATTGGAACCAGCACCAGCGCGGCCAGGGCGATCAGCGGGGTGACTATGCCCAGACGTCGCCGCGCCGTCGGCCAGACCAGGCTCAGAATGGTGCACAGCGCTGCAACCGGAATCACGATGACCGTGGCATGGACCAGCAGTACATGCATCGGCAGCCCATTGACTTCGTACTCCATGGCGGTGTTCCCCTTAACTCCGATGGCTTCCGTTGCTGCGGCCGGCTGTGACGTTTCATCGACCCGAATGCGTTTACTGATCCAGACGCGTCCGGGCGGCAGAAGGTTCAGCAGCGACTAAAGTTGATGCTACGTCCGCCAGCCCTGAGGGAAGGAAGCCCATGCGCACCCTGCGCCGAATCGCGGTCCTTTCCCTCCATACCTCGCCGCTGGCCGTGCCCGGCGGCGGCGATGCGGGCGGCATGAACGTTTATGTCCGGGCAGTCTCCCGGGAACTGATCGCGATGGGGGCGCAGGTGGATGTCTTCACCCGCTCCACGGTGGAAGACCAGGAGCCGGTTGAATACCCGCGGCCCGGAGCACGGGTCATCCACTTGCCCGGCGCCCCCGCGGACACCGTGGCCAAAGAGGAACTCCCCCGGCTGCTGCCGCGGCTGGAGGCAGAACTGCGCAGGTTCACGGCCGCCGACAACGGCGGCCCCTACGATGTCATCCATTCCCACTACTGGCTCTCCGGCGCCGTGGGGCTTCAGCTGCAGCACGACTGGCGCGTGCCCTTGGTTCATTCGATGCACACCTTGGCCAAGGTCAAGAACCGCCACCTGCAGTCCGGCGAATCCCCGGAGCCGCAGATCAGGATCACCGGCGAGCAGGACATCGCTGACGGCGCTGCCCGCCTCATCGCCAACACGCTTACCGAAGCCACTGAACTCAAGGAGCTGTACGGGACCGCCGGAGACAAGATCGATGTGGTTCCGCCCGGGGTGGATTTGTCGAACTTCACGCCGGAAGGCCGGGACGAGGCGCGGCGCAGCGCAGGCATCGCCCCGGACGTTTTCCACATCTGCTTCGCCGGTCGGATCCAGGCCCTGAAAGGACCCCAGGTGTTGGTCAACGCGGCGGCCCGGCTGAAGGAGCTCTGCCCGGACATGCGCCTGCAGATCACCGTCATCGGTGAAGCCAGCGGCACGAGCAAGCTGGAACTGGGACCGTTGATCCACCAGCTGGGCCTGGAGGAGACCGTCCGGCTGCTGCCGCCGGTGGGCGCTGCGGAACTGGCCGAACACTTCCGCAGCGCCGACGTGGTGGCGGTGCCCTCCTACAGCGAGTCCTTCGGCCTGGTGGCGCTTGAGGCACAGGCCTGCGGCACACCGGTGGTCGCCACGAACGTCGGAGGCCTGCCCTCGGCGGTCAGCCACGGCGTTACCGGGCTCCTGGTCGACGGGCACGCGGCACAGGATTGGGCCTCGGCCCTGCGCGAGCTGTACGAGTACCCGGACTTCCGCCGCCGCCTCGGGGCCAGCGCGTCGATCCATGCCGCCGCCTTTGGCTGGGAACAGACAGCTGCCCTGACCGCGCACAGCTACCAGCATGCCGTGGACCACTTCGCGTAGTGGCGCCGTCGCCCTTCACATGCGGTGCTGCCACCGGGCCTGCGGGCGAGCAGCCTGATCAGCCGAGCGCCAGTTCCGCCTCGATCGCTGCCACCCCGACGTAGACCTCTTCGAAACTGGTGGACAAGGGCGACAGTCCCAGCCGCAGGCCGTCGGGTTCGCGGAAGTCCGGAATGATTCCCTGGTCCCAGAGCCTGCCCACCACTTTCTTAAATGACGGATGGTCGATGGTGATATGGCTGCCGCGCTCCGCGGGGTCCCGGGGCGAGGAAATAACGACGCCGTAGCCCGCCAGCAGCTCCTCCGTCACCTCGACGGCAAATTCCGTCAGGGCCACGGACTTGTCACGAACATTCTGGATTCCGGCGCTGCCGATCAGGTCCACCATGTCCTGGATGGCCGTCATGCCGATGATCGGCGGCGTACCGCTTGCGAACCGGCCGATGCCCGGCGCAGGTTCATAGCCCGGCCCCATCTCGAAGGGAGCGGCGCTGCCGATCCACCCTTGGATCGGCTGCCGGAACTGCTGATGCTCGGCGCTGACATAGGCCCAGGCCGGGGCGCCGGGACCGCCGTTGAGGTACTTGTAGCTGCATCCGACGGCGAGATCCACGCCCCAGGCGTCCAGCTCCACCGGGATGACACCAACGGAATGGCACAGATCCCACAAGACCAGTGCCCCGGCGTCGTGCACTGCCTGCGTAATCGCGGGCATGTCGGCCAGATATCCGGACCGGTAGGCCACGTGGCTGAGCAGCACCAGTGCCGTATCGGGACCGACGGCCGACCGGACCAGCTCGGCGTCCACGCCGCCATCCTGCGGTGGCTCGAGCCAGTCCAGTCCGAGTCCGCATTCGTCAGCGATGCCCTCCACGATGAACCGGTCGGACGGAAAATTGTCGCGGTCAATGACAATCCTGTTACGACCGGGGCGGGCCTGGATCGCAGCCCGGGCCAGTTTGTACAGGAGCACGGTGGTGGAATCCGCCACGATGCACTGGCCCGGCGCGGCGCCCAGCGCCACCCGGCCCAGCTGGTCCCCGATGCTTTTCGGCAACTGCAGCCATGTCTCGTCCCAACCCCGGATCAGGCGGCCGCCCCACTGGTGCACCATCAGTTCCTGGACCCGCTCCACGCTGGCCTGGAGCGGGCGTCCCAGGGAGTTGCCGTCCAGATACGAGCGGACCGTGGCGTCGTCGTGCCCCACGAAGCGGGCCCGGAACGACGCCAACTGGTCCGCTGCGTCCAGCTCGCGGGCACGCTTCAGCAATCCGTGGTCTTCAGTCATGGTGCCAAGCATACTTCCGGCGGGTCATAGGGCGCGGACGCTGCCGCTGAAGTGCTTGCGGTGGCTGCGCTCGCCCCAGCCGGTGAAGTCTGCCGAATCCCACCGGCCCTCCACTTCGTGGTCCTCGATCCGCAGGGCAACCGTGGCGGGCAGGAATACCGGTGCGGCGAACTCGATGTCCCAGGCGAACGGCTCGGCTGCGACAGCCTCGACACTGTTGATGACCCGGGCGGCCAAATACATGCCATGCGCAATTGAACGTTTCAGACCGAGGATTTTGGCGGACAGCGCGCTCAGGTGGATCGGGTTGAAGTCGCCGGAGACGGCGGCATACTCCCGTCCTGCTTCCGGACCAAGACGCCATTTGGCCGTCGGTTGGGGCGGCACGAAGTCCTGGCGTTCGGGGCGGCTCGTCTTGTCCAGGCCGGGCAGGTACAGTCCCTTGGCCAGGTAGGTGGACGTGCCTTCCCAGACGTTCTCCCCCGCTGCCTGGACATCGACGCGCACGTCCAGGCAGGTGCCCGCGTGATGTCCGGCCAGGTTTTCCGCCCACGCCGTGACTGTCAGGGGTTCGCTGAAGTCGATGCTGCGCAGGTGCCGCACCCGGTTTCCCAGATGGACCATGCCCAGCAGCGGGAGCGGGAAATCCGGACGCGTCAGCACACTCATGACTACCGGGAACGCTACCGAGTGGACGAACACAGAAGGCAGGCTGTCCCGCACTGTGCCGTGCAGCAGGTGCTGGAACGTGGTGACGTGCTCCAGACTGACCTGCACGTCTGTGACGGTGTGCTGCACGTGGGGCAGGGCATGGCTGCGTTCCAGTGATCCCAGCTTGGTCCTCGCGGCCGTCGAGAGAGCGCTGACATACAGCTTGGACAGGGAAGGCAGTTCCGGGAGCGCAATGGCTTCACGGGTGCTCATGCGCCCACCAGGCTCTGGCCGCAGACGCGCAGGGTCTGTCCGTTTATGCCGCCGGCGGCATCGCTGACCAGGAAGGAGATCGTCTCGGCGACGTCGAGCGGAAGTCCGCCCTGCTGCAGGGACGGCAGCATTCGGCGTGCGATTTCCCGCGTCGCCATAGGAATCCTCGCCGTCATCTCGGTTTCGATGAAGCCGGGAGCGACGGCGTTAATGGAACCGCCGCGTTCGGCGAAGGCTCCCGCAGAGGCGGCCACCATGCCGATGACGCCGGCCTTGGAAGCCGCGTAATTGGTCTGCCCCCGGTTGCCGGCGATGCCGCTCGTCGAGGCAAGCGAGACCACGCGCGGAGCCTGCGGGAACAGCTCGGAGGCCAGCAGGACCTCGTTGATCCGCAGCTGGGAGGCGATATTGACGTTGATCACCGAATTCCACTTTGCCTCATCCATGTTTGCCAGCAGTTTGTCCCGCGTAATGCCGGCATTGTGCACCACAATGTCCAGCCTTCCGTAGCGGCTGTGGGCGTGTTCCAGGATTTTCTGCCCGGCGGCTTCACCTGTGATGTCCAGCTGCAGCGCCGTTCCGCCGGTTTCGTTGGATACCTTCGCCAGCTGCTCGCCGGCGGCCGGTACATCCACGCAGATAACCCGCGCTCCATCGCGGTGCAGGACTTTGGCTATGGCAGCGCCGATGCCACGGGCTGCACCGGTAACGACGGCGACCTGCCCCGCCAGCGGCTGGTCGAAGTCTGCCGGTAGCTGCCCTTCTGGCGAGCCGACGAGCAGGAACTGGCCATCAACGTAGGCACTGCGTCCGGAGAGGAAGAAGCGCAGCGCTGCCAATGCGCTCGGTGCCTTGGCATCCACGCCGTCGTCGAGCAGGATGCCGTTGCCGGTGGCACCGCCACGCAGTTCATGCGCGAGGGAGCGCAGTGCGCCTTGGATCCCCTGCCGGGCTGCCGCCCGTGCCGGGGCTTCCGCAGCGGACGCCAGGCGGGAGATCGTCACGACGCGCCCGCCCGGAAGGAGGCTCCGCAGCGAGGCTCCGACGGTCAACATCGGCTCGGCGAGGTCCTCGGGATCGGACACCTCGTCCAGCACCGCGACAATCGCCCCCAGCTTGTCCTTGGGTCCGGCGTGCCGGCGAACATCGAGTCCCCATGCCAGCAGCTCCGTGGCCAGCGCCTCGGTACCGGCACTGCTGCCAATCAGTAGCACGGGTCCGGGAACCAAGGGCTGGCCCGGGTGGTAGCGCCGCAGGATGGCCGGCCGTGGCAGGCCAAGCTTCTTCGCGATGTTCTTGGACAGTCCGCTGTTGACGAGCGTCAGGTAGGAATCCGTCATGGCTTAGCGGGCCTCCATGATGGCGACGACGCCCTGGCCGCCTGCTGCGCAGACCGAGATCAGTCCGCGTCCGCGATTGCCCTCGGCTGCCGCTTTTTCGTGGAGCAGCTTGGCCAGCGTCGCTACGATCCGTCCCCCGGTGGCGGCGAAGGGGTGGCCGGCCGCGAGCGAGGAACCGTTGACGTTGAGTTTGCTGCGGTCGATGGCTCCGAGCGGCTTGTGCAGTCCGAGCTTGTTGCGGCAGAATTCTTCGCTCTCCCACGCCGCCAGGTGGCACAGCACGGTGCCGGCAAAGGCTTCGTGGATCTCAAAGTAGTCGAAGTCCTCAAAGGTGAGGTTGTTCCGTGCCAGCAACCGCGGGACGGCGTAGGCCGGTGCCATCAGCAGCCCTTCCTTGCCGTGCACAAAGTCTACGGCTGCCGCTTCCGAGTCGACGATGTCCGCAAGCATGGGCAGATCGTGCGCGCGGGCGTAGTCTTCCGAACCGATCAGGACGGTCGATGCACCGTCGGTCAGCGGCGTGGAGTTGCCGGCGGTCATGGTCGCCTTCTCGCCAAGGCTCTTGCCGAATACCGGACCCAGCTTGCCGAGCTTCTCCAGCGAAGTGTCGGCGCGAAGATTAGCATCGCGGGTGAGGCCATGGTACGGGGTGACCAGATCGTCGAAGAAGCCGCGGTCGTAGGCAGCGGCCAGGTTCTTATGGCTGGCCAGGGCCAGTTCATCCTGTGCTTCCCGGGAGATATTCCAAGCCGCAGTGGTCAGGGCCTGGTGCTCCCCCATCGACAGCCCCGTACGTGGTTCAGCGGTACCCGGGGCATTGGGCGCCAGGTCCTTCGGCCTGAGTTTGGCGACGGCCGTGAGCTTCTGCTGCAACGTCTTCGCACGGTTCATCTCCAGCAGCACTGCGCGCAGTCCCTCGCTGACTGCTATCGGTGCATCGGAGGCGGAGTCCACACCGCCCGCGATTCCCGATTCGATCTGACCCAGTTTGATTTTGTTCGCCAGTCCCATGACCGTTTCCAGTCCCGTGGCGCAGGCCTGCTGCAGGTCGTAAACGGGCGTCTCCGGCGAGAGCGCGGAGCCGAGCACGGCTTCGCGGGTGAGGTTAAAGTCCCGGGAATGCTTGAGCACCGCCCCGGCGGCGACTTCGCCGATGCGTTCGTCCTGCAGGCCGAAGCGGGCAACGAGGCCGTCGAGGGCTGCGGTGAGCATGTCCTGGTTGCTGGCTTTGGTGTAAGCGCCATTGGCGCGGGCGAACGGGATGCGGTTTCCACCGATGACTACCGCCTTGCGGATTCCCGCACCAGCGGCGGAGTCAGTGGACGCGGCGGACACATCGGGTGAAGCAGCCATGGGGGCGTTCTCCTTGGAGTTCGGTGGCAGATCGGGTAGTTACTGCTACCTAGCGTACCTGATACGCTGGGTATCGTGAATACAGCTCTTGCGCACGGACAACCTGCAGCAGATGGACGATCGGCGCGCTGGGATGCCCACCGGGCTACACGGCGCCGTGAGCTCATCAGGGCCGCCCGGCAGGCTGTTCACCGGCTGGGCCCGGACGCCTCGATGGAAGAGATCGCCACGGCGGCAGGCACCTCGAAACCAGTCTTCTACCGCTATTTCGGCGATAAGGCGGGTCTCCAGCGGGCGGTCGGCGAAGTGGTGATCGGGCGGATGCAGAGCAAACTGCAGGAAGCCGCGGAGACCGCAACAACAGCCCGCGAAGGGCTGCATGCGATGGTTTCCGTCTACCTGCAAATGGCTGAATCATCGCCCCATGTCTATGCCTTTGTTACCCGGCCCGGCGGAGCAGATCCATCGGCCGCACCAGGAATCGAGCCCGACGGCGTCGGCGGCGCAGCGGTCCTGAGCCACTTTTTCGCGGCCGTGACGGCCATGATGGAGGCTCCGTTCCTTGCCCATCTCACGGCGGGCAGGAGCACCGAGGCCCAGCTCAAAGCCGCCGCATACTGGCCTCCCGCCGCCATCGGCATGGTCCGCGCGGCCGGCGAGCATTGGCTCGGAGCGCCCGAAGGCGACGACAAGCCCAGCAGGGAGCAAATGACTGAGCAGCTCACCGGTTGGCTCTTTGACGGCATCGCCCAGATCGCGTCGAACGCCGGCGGCAGTACTAGCAATAAGAACAAAACGACCAGCTGAAGGATCAAGGATGACCCAAGTGACAGTCCCCACCGCAAGCGCCCCCGAACTCCCGGAAGACGGCATCACGGCGCCTGCCGCCGTCGATGTTGCCGCACTGGGCAGCCACCTGCTCGGCAACTGGGCGGACATTCGCCGGCAGGCACGCGAGCTGGCTGGCCGACCCGAGGTCCAGGGTATTGACGGGCTGACCATGACCGAACACCGGGAGCGGGTATCCAGTCAGCTCAAATACCTCGTGGACAGCGGCGCGGTCCACCGCGCGTTCCCGAAATACCTCGGCGGAGAAGACAATCATGGCGGCAACATTGCAGGCTTCGAGGAGCTCGTAGTGGCGGATCCGTCACTGCAGATCAAGGCCGGCGTTCAATGGGGGCTCTTCGGCTCAGCCGTGCTCCACCTGGGCACCAAGGAACACCACGACAAGTGGTTACCCGGGATCATGAACATGGACATTCCGGGCGCCTTTGCAATGACGGAAACGGGGCATGGCTCCGACGTCGCCAGCATCGGCACCACCGCGACATACGATCGGCAGAGCCAGGAGTTCGTGCTGCACACACCGTTCCGGGCGGCGTGGAAAGACTATCTGGGCAACGCGGCCAAGGACGGGCTTGCCGCCGTCGTTTTTGCGCATCTGATCACCCGCGGTGTCGACCACGGTGTGCATGCCTTCTTTGTCCCCATCCGCGACGAACAGCGGAACTTCCTGCCCGGCGTCGGCGGTGAGGATGATGGCCTTAAGGGCGGTTTGAACGGTGTCGACAACGGCCGGTTGCATTTTGACCATGTCCGTATCCCTCGCACCAACCTGCTTAACCGCTACGGCGACGTCGCGGCAGACGGCACCTACAGCTCCCCGATTGCCAGCCCTGGCCGGCGCTTCTTCACCATGCTGGGCACGCTGGTGCAGGGACGGGTGTCCCTGGACGGTGCGGCCGTAGCCGCAAGCAAAGTAGCGCTGTCCATCGCGATCAAGTATGCCAACGAGCGGCGGCAATTCAACGCGGCTTCGGAGACTACCGAGGAAGTGCTGCTGGACTACCAGCGCCATCAGCGGCGCCTGCTGCCAAGGCTTGCGACTACCTATGCAGCCTCGTTTGCCCACGAGGAACTGCTCGAGCAGTTCGACGGTGTCTTTTCGGGAACCCACGACACCGACGAAGACCGGCAGGACCTGGAAACGTTGGCCGCGGCCCTCAAATCCTTGAGCACCTGGCATGCCCTTGACACCATTCAGGAGTGCCGCGAGGCCTGCGGCGGCGCCGGTTTCCTCGCCGAGAACCGGCTCCCGTCGCTGCACGCAGATCTGGATGTCTACGCGACCTTTGAGGGGGACAACAACGTCCTGCTGCAGCTGGTCGCCAAGCGTTTGCTGGCGGACTATGCCAAGGAATTCCGCCATGCCGACTTCGGCGTGATGGCCCGCTGGGTGGCCCACAAGGCCGCTGACGCCACGCTGCATAGGACCGGCCTGCGGCAGGTCGCCCAGACCTTTGTCGACAGCGGTTCCGGGAAAAAGTCCGCGAATTACCTCAAGGATGAAAATACCCAGCGCCAATTGCTGACGGAACGGGTGTCCGCGATGGTCAAGGAGGCGGGCAACGCTTTGCGCAGCGCCAGCAGAATGCCGCAGGCCGATGCCGCCGCGTTGTTCAACGAGCACCAGAACGAGCTCATCGAGGCGGCGCGCGCGCATGCCGAGCTGCTGCAGTGGGAGGCCTTCACCCGGGCGCTGCCCGGCATCGAGGACCGGGACACCCGCCAGGTCCTCACTTGGGTCCGTGACCTGTTTGGGCTGGGTCTGGTGGAGAAGAACCTGGGCTGGTACCTGATGAACGGCCGGCTCTCCGCGCAGCGCGCCCGGACGCTGGGCGACTACATCAACAGGCTGCTTGCCCGTCTGCGCCCGTTCTCGCTGGATCTGGTGGATGCCTTTGGCTACGGCCCGGAGCACCTGCGCGCGAAGATCGCATCCGGTGCGGAAGGCATGCGCCAGGAAGAAGCCATGGCGTACGCACGCACACGCCGGGCCAGCGGCGAGGCTCCCGTGGACGAGAAAATCCTGATCGCCCGCCAGAAGGCCGCGGCCAAGCGGGAGAAACGCCGGGCAGCGGCCGGGAACTGACCTAACGCTCAGCCCCGCCGACCAAGATTGCCCGTTCGGCGGGGCTCTGCGCTCTACTTCAGAACGCTGCGGTAGACCTCAAGGGTGGTTTCCGCGATGGAATGCCAGGAGAAATGCTCCTCCGCGCGGCGGCGTCCGGCCTCGCCCTGCTTCCGGGCACGGGCCGGATCGCTGACCGTCTCGGTCAACGCGGCCGCGAAATCCTGCACGAACTTTTCGGGATCCAGCGGCGTTCCCGTGCCGTCCTGAACCTGTTCCAGTGGAACCAGCGTTCCGGTGACGCCGTGGTCGACGACCTCCGGAATGCCTCCGGTGGCGCTGGCGACGACCGCCGCACCGCAGGCCATGGCTTCGAGGTTGACGATGCCGAGGGGTTCATAAATAGACGGGCAGGCAAAGGCCGTGGCATGGCTGAGCACCTGGATGAGCTCGTTCCGGGGAAGCATCCGCTCGATCAGCACCACGCCGTCACGTTCCGCGCGCAGGTCTTCGATCAGGGCGTTGACCTCGGCACCGAGTTCCGGCGTGTCGGCCGCGCCGGCGCAGAGCACAACCTGCACCTCGGGCGGCAGCAGCTTGGCCGCGCGCAGCAGGTACGGCACGCCCTTTTGGCGCGTTATCCGGCCCACGAACACCACGCTGGGACGGGACGGATCAATACCCAGGGCGCGAACGGCGTCGTCGTTTTCATCCCGCTGCCACAGTTCGACGTCGATGCCGTTGTGGACGACCTTCACCTTGTCCGGATCCACGTTGGGGTAACTGCGCAGGATGTCGTTTCGCATGCCAGCGGACACCGCAATGATTGCCGCCGCGGCCTCATAGGCGGTCTTCTCCACCCAGGAAGAAACCGCGTAGCCGCCGCCGAGCTGCTCGGCCTTCCACGGGCGCAGCGGCTCAAGTGAATGCGCGCTTAACACGTGCGGAATGTTGTGCAACAGGCCGGCCAGATGTCCGCCCATGTTGGCGTACCAGGTGTGTGAATGGACCAGGTCGGCGCCCTCGATACCCGCGAGCATCTCGAGGTCAACTCCGAGTGTCTGGACCGCCGGATTGGCCTCGTTCAGGGACGCCGGCACCGCATAGCTGCGCACCGTGGCCCCATGGAAGTCGGCGGGGCGGTCAGCCCCGAAGGCATGGACGCGCAGGTCCACCTTGTCTGCCAGCACACGGCTGAGCTCGGCCACATGAACACCAGCGCCGCCATAAATGGCAGGGGGGAATTCCTTCGTCACAATATCTATCCGCACGAAACCTAACGTAGTGCACCGGGGGGTTCTCCTCTAGTCTGAAGTCGTGGGGAACTTCATAGTTTGTTCACGGACGAACTAAGCGACCGAACGGGGAAAGTGCAATGCCACAGAAGAAAGTTCTCGCCGTAGTCTTAGCAGGCGGCGAGGGCAAACGGTTGATGCCATTGACGGCGGACAGGGCTAAACCTGCCGTGCCGTTTGCCGGCAGCTACCGGCTGATCGATTTCGCGCTGTCCAACCTGGTCAATTCGGAGTACCGGAAGGTTGTGGTGCTGACCCAGTACAAGTCGCACAGTCTCGACCGGCACATCTCCGAGACCTGGCGGATGGCGACCCAGCTGGGCAACTATGTGGCGTCCGTGCCGGCGCAGCAGCGCCGCGGCAAGAGCTGGTTCCTGGGCAGTGCCAACGCTATCTACCAGTCGCTGAACCTGATCCATGACGAAAACCCGGACATCGTCGTCGTTATTGGTGCCGACCATGTGTACCGGATGGACTTCTCCCAGATGGTCGAAGACCATATTGCCAGCGGCGCCCCGGCCTCTGTGGCCGCCGTCCGCCAGCCGCTGAAGCTGGCTGACCAGTTCGGCGTGATCGAAACCGACCCGGATGCTCCGACACGGATCAAGGCCTTCGTCGAAAAGCCCGCCAGCACCCCGGGCTTGCCGGATGATCCGGACAGTTTCCTGGCGTCCATGGGTAACTACGTGTTCAATACCGATGCGCTGCTGGCTGCCTTGGAAGCCGACGCGGAACGGCTGGATACTAACCACGATATGGGCGGGGACATCATCCCGTATTTCGTGAACCGCGGTGAGGCTGCCGTCTACGACTTCACGGCCAATGACGTGCCCGGTTCAACGGTTGCCGACCAGCAGTACTGGCGCGACGTCGGAACGCTGGATTCCTACTATGACGCGCACATGGATCTGATCAGCCCGCTGCCAGCGTTCAACTTGTACAACCTGGAGTGGCCCATCTATACCCGGCAGTCCGTTTCCCCGCCGGCCAAACTGGTCCGCGGTGTCAGCGGGGCCGCCGGGACCGCGCTCGATTCGATCCTGTCCCAAGGTGTTGTGGTCTCGGGTGCCGAGGTCTCCGGCTCGGTTCTCGCCACGAATGTGTTTGTGGCTGAGCGGGCGGAAGTATCGGACAGCGTGCTGATGGACAAGGTCACTGTGGGCGAAGGCGCTGTCATCCGCCGGGCCATTCTGGACAAGAATGTGCACGTACCTGCCGGCGCCAGCATCGGCGTCGACGCCGAGTTGGACCGCGCGCGTGGATTTACCGTGACCGATTCCGGACTGACGGTGTTGAGCAAGGGCCAGGAAGTCCTGCTCCAGAATCCGTCGCCGGTGGTCACCCCGTAGGCAGGCCCTTGTCCCCGGGTTCAACGGACGGAGCCCGGGGGCAGTAAACTTGGCAAGGCCCGGTATCGATGCGGGCCTTCCCCTGCCAAGTCTTCCGGAGTGAAACAGCACCACATGAGCAAGCCAGACCTGACCCCGGAAGAAATCGCCGCGTGCGTGAAAGTGCTCGAGCAGATCCATGTCCTGGATGAGGACCATCCGGACTATGTGGCAGTGCGCCGCGCCACCGGGAAGATGTTCAAGTCCGTCAAGCGGCACCGCAAGATCCAAAAGCGCGACGCCGTTGCTGCCGCCGACCGGGAGGTCATGTCGCGGACTGCTACCGCGGCCGAGGACCGGATCGACGACGAAACCCAGGGGCTGCAGCTAACCTCCTCCGCCCGGGGCGATGTGGCCGGACATCTGCTCCGGCCGCGGAACTGCTACATCTGCAAGCAGCCGTACACTCAGGTGGACGCCTTTTACCACCAGCTCTGCCCGGAGTGCGCCGCATTCAGCCATAGCAAGCGGGAAGCGCGGGCCGACCTGCACGGCAAGCGTGCCCTGCTGACCGGCGGCCGCGCCAAAATCGGCATGTACATCGCCCTGCGGCTGCTGCGCGACGGCGCCCACACCACGATCACGACCCGTTTCCCCAAAGATGCCGCACGCCGTTTCATGGCGCTGGAAGACAGTGCGGACTGGATCCACCGGCTGCGCATTGTCGGGATCGATCTGCGCGACCCGGCACAGGTTATCGCCCTGGCAGATTCCGTCGCCGAAGCGGGACCGCTGGACATTCTCATCAACAATGCCGCCCAGACCGTGCGCCGCTCCCCCAATGCCTACCGGCCACTCGTGGACGCCGAATCGGAGCCGCTGCCTGCCGGGGCCGGCACTGTCCCCGAACTGGTGACCTTCGGCCACGCCCATGACAAGCATCCGATCGCCCTGGCCGGCTCGGTTTCCTCCCATCCCGTGCTCGCGGCGGACGAGATCACGGCCCTGGCCTTGACCGCCCGTTCTGCAACGCCGGACCGGATTAGCAACGGAACAGCGATCGACGCCGGTGGACTGGTGCCGGACATCACGCACATTAACAGTTGGACGCAGGTTGTCGACCAGGTGGATCCGCTGGAAATGCTCGAAGTCCAGCTGTGCAACGTGACCGCGCCGTTCCTGCTGGTCAGCCGGCTGCGACCCGCCATGGCTGCTTCTCCCGCACGGCGGAAGTACATCGTGAACGTGTCCGCCATGGAAGGCCAGTTCTCGCGCCGCTACAAGGGGCCCGGCCATCCGCACACCAATATGGCCAAAGCATCATTGAACATGCTCACCCGGACCAGCGCCGAAGAAATGTTCACCGAAGACCGCATCCTGATGACTGCCGTGGACACCGGCTGGATTACCGATGAGCGGCCGCACCACACCAAGATGCGGCTGGCCGACGAGGGTTTCCACGCGCCGCTGGATCTCGTCGACGGTGCCGCCCGTGTCTATGACCCCGTGGTCCAGGGCGAAGAAGGCATGGATCTCTACGGCTGCTTCCTGAAGGACTACAAGCCCTCACCATGGTAGGGCCGGTCACAAGCCGAGAGCTATGTGGTGCTACTGGTGCTGTTGCCGCCACTGTTCGACCTCGGCCAGCAATTCGCGCCGGCGTGTGTCCGTCAGGAAGGCTGACCTCACCGAATTTGCGGCCAGATCGGCCAACTGGGCACTGCTGAAACCGAAGGCCGCACGTACCTGGCGGAAATTCTCGTCCATATAACCGCCGAAGTACGCTGGATCGTCCGAGTTTACCGAGACGTTCAGGCCGCGCTGCAGCATCTGCGGCAGCGGGTGCTCGGGCAACGTGTCCACTGCCCGCAGGCGCACATTGGATAGCGGGCAGACAGTGAGCGGAACCTGCTCGGCAACGAGGCGCTCTACCAGTTCCTCGTCCTCCATGCACCGGATACCGTGGTCGATCCTATCCACGGCCAGCAGGTCCAGCGCCTCGCGGATGTAGTCGGGCGGCCCCTCTTCCCCTGCGTGTGCTACGCATTTGAGGCCCGCTTGGCGGGCCCTCTCGTATAGCGCCACGAAGTTCCGGGGCGGATTGTCCCGCTCGGCTGAATCCAGGCCGATACCGATGATCGGTACTTCCATCTCAAGCAGCTCGTCCAGTACGGCGAGTGCCTCTTCCGCGGGGCGATCCCGCAGGAATGCGGCTATCAGCTCGGTGCTGACTCCGAATTCGGATTCACTCTTCGCCAGCACTTCGGCAACGGCTCCCACCGAGGTGGCCAAGGGAATTCCGCGGGACAGGTGGGCCTGCGGGTCCATCATGATTTCCGCGTGGCGTACCCCCGCGGCAGCCGCGCGCGTTAGGTACGCTCTGGTCATGTCGGCGAAATCATCCGCGGTCCGGAGTACGGCCATATTGCTGTAGTACAGGTCCAGGAAGGACTGCAGGTCGATGAACTCATAGTGCCGGCGCAGCTCTTCGATATCTCCATACGGCAGCTCGATGCCGTTGCGTTCGGCGAGCCGGAAGATCAGCTCCGGCTCCAGCGTTCCCTCGATGTGGATGTGGAGTTCCACGGTAGGTAGCTCGGTCATTTCGCTCCTCTGCGTCTTCATGCCAGCCGGGTTACCTCGACCTGCACCTTGAGTTCGGACCGTCCGCCGCCGGAGAGTATGCCCTTTAGCGGAGAGACGTCGCGGTAGTCCCTGCCGCGTGCCACGGACACATGCAGGTCGCTGATCGGGCCGGCGTTGGTGGGATCCCAGCTGCGCCATTCTCCGTCCCACCACTCCAGCCAGGCGTGGGACTCCCCCGTTACCGTCTCCCCGATCCCCGCGTCCGGCTTGGGATGCAGGTACCCGGAGACGTACCGGGCCGGGATACCGAGGCCTCGCAGCGCGCCGATGCCCAGATGCGCCAGGTCCTGGCAGACGCCCTTGCGGTGGTTCCATACTTCCTCAGCGTTGGACTGCACCCCTGTTACGCCGGGGACATACTGCATTTCCGCCTTGAGCCAGGCCATCAGGGCGTGGGCGGCCTCATGCGGCGGCAGGCCATCCGTCAATTCGCGCACGGATTTCCCGACCTCCTCGCCGGGCTCGCTGAGACGGGTCTGCGGCAGCCAATCGGCATAGTCGTCGAGGACCGGATCCGACCGCAGCACGTCCCAGTCCGCTGGTTCCTCCGCTGCCGGGATCCGCTGGCTGCGGTGGACCTCTACCGTGGTCAGAGACGTGACTTCGAGAAAGTCGTGCGCCGTCTGCATGTCAAAGGCCGTCACCCGGGTGCCCCAGTAATCGCGGTAGTTACTGACGACGGCGCTCGATGGGCTGACCGTCAGGGATGATTCCAGCACCACTTGCTGGGAGTCGGTGAGGGGCGTCATCCGTGCCTCGTTGTAGGAGAGCGTGACGCTGCGGTCGTAACGGTATCCGGTCCGGTGTTCTATGCGCAGCCTGCTCATGACACTTCCCCTACCCAGGACAGATCAATGGGCTGGGCGAAGTAGGTCCGGGTAACGGCATCGGAAGCCTGGGCACAGGCCCTCTGCACGCGGTCCATATGCTCGGGCAACTCGGCCAGCAGGTCATCGGGCTGGTGGAACTCCAGGAAGGTGCGGGCCTGGCCGACAATCCTGCGCGCGTCGTTGATGAAGCCGATCCGCTGGTAGGACGGATCCAGGCGCTCGAGAGCCTTTTCGGCGTCGCTCAGCGCGTAAACAATGGACCGCGGAAACAACCGGTCCAGCAGCAGGAACTCCGCGGCCTGTTCTTCACCCGAGGCCCCGCGCCGGGTGCGGAGAAAGGACTCGTAAGCTCCCGCGCAGCGCAGCATATTCACCCAGGACAGCCCCGCAGAGAGCACCCCCTGGGTGGAGAGCATGCGGGCCGTCATGTCCGCCCTTTCGAGGCTGCGGCCCAAGGCAAGGAACTGCCAGCTCTCGTCGTGGCTCATAGTGGTATCGGCCAGGCCTTTGATCATGGCCGTGCGTTCCAGCACCCAGTGGCAGAACCGGTACGTGCCCACCACATCCTTGCGGTGCTGGCTGAGCCCGTACCAGGTGGTGTTCAGCCCTTCCCAGAGCGTTGAGGAGACGGTCTCGCGCGCCCGGCGGGCGTTTTCGCGTGCGGCTCCGAGGGCACCGGCGATGGACGTCGGACTCACGCGGTCATAGGCGAGCTTGTTCAGCAGATCACCCAGGCCGAAATCGTCAGTGTCCGGGCGCGAGCCCATGATCCCAAGCAGTTGCCGCGCTACCAGGCGCTGCTCGTCCGGCTGCAACTGGTTCAGCCGCTCCAGATTGACGTCCAGAATGCGCGCCGTGCCATCGGCTCGTTCCACATACCGGCCTATCCAGAACAGGGATTCCGCAATGCGGCTCAGCATCGGTTCCTGCCTCCTTGGTTCACTGTCACAACGTCCTTCACTGTTCCGGCTGGCTGTCGGGCCAGTTTGAATCCACGGGCCAGACACTCGCCCGTTCCCGCACCGGCGGGGCAGGCACAACCGCAGGACTGCCGATCGTTTCGACCTGCGCGTCGGCCGAATCGTCGGCCAGCACCCAGGTGTCCTTGGACCCGCCGCCCTGGCTGGAGTTGACGATCAGCGACCCCTCCTTCAGCGCCACCCGGGTCAATCCGCCGGGCAGCACCCAGACGTCGTCGCCGTCGTTAATCGCAAAGGGGCGCAGGTCCACATGCCGGGGACTGAACTGGCCGCCGGACATGGTGGGCACCGTGGACAGCTGGAGCACCGGCTGGGCAATCCAGCCCCTTGGATCCCGGAGAACTTTGGCGCGCAGCGTCTCCAGCTCCTCCTTGGTGGCATCGGGCCCGATCACCAGCCCTTTGCCGCCAGAACCGTCCACCGGTTTGACCACCAGTTCGTCGAGCCGGTCCAGGACTTCTTCGCGGGCCTGGGGTTCCTCCAGCCGGAAGGTGTCCACGTTGGGGAGGATGGGCTCTTCGCTCAGGTAGTAGCGGATCAGGTCCGGCACGTAGCTGTATACCAGTTTGTCATCGGCGACGCCGTTGCCAACCGCGTTGGCGATGGTCACATTGCCGGCACGGGCCGCATTGACGATGCCCGGGCAGCCCAGCACAGAATCGGATCTGAACTGCAGCGGGTCGAGGAACTCGTCGTCAATCCGCTTGTAGATCACGTCCACGCGCTGTTCGCCGCCGGTAGTGCGCATGTAGACCCGGTTGCCGCGGCAGATCAGGTCCCGTCCCTCGACCAGTTCCACGCCCATCAGTCCTGCCAGCAGGGTGTGCTCGAAATAGGCGCTGTTGAAAACGCCGGGAGTAAGTACGACGACGGTCGGATCCTCTGCGCCGGCAGGTGCGGTTTTGCGCAGCGCCGAAAGCAGCCGCCGCGGGTATTCCTCGACCGGCCGGATGGGCTGCTGCCCGAATGCCTCCGGCAGGCCCTTCGCCATGGCGCGTCGGTTCTCGATCACGTAGCTCACGCCGCTGGGTACTCGGACGTTGTCCTCCAGGACACGGAAAGTGCCGGCTTGGTCGCGGACCACGTCGATTCCGGCGATATGCACCCGCACTCCGCCGGCCGGATCGAAGCCGTACGCTTCGCGGTGGAAGTTGGCGCTGGAGGTGATGAGCCTGCGCGGGATGACGCCGTCCGCGACCACCGACATCCGGTTATAGACATCGTCCAGGAAGGCTTCCAGCGCCCGGACCCGCTGGGTGACGCCGCGCTCCAGAATGTTCCAGTCGGACCCGGAGATGATCCGGGGCACCAGATCCAGCGGAAAAGGACGTTCCTCGCCGGCGAAGTCGAAGGTGACTCCGCGGTCCAGGAAGGTACGCGCCATGGAATCTGCCCGGGCAGTGACATCCGCCAGCGTCAATTCGCCCAGCGCGGCCGCTACATGCGCATACTCGGCGCGCGGCAACTGGCCCGCGCCAAACATCTCGTCGAAGGCAGGGCTGCGTTTCGCCGCGGTGGCGTAGTCCTCAAACAAGTCCGACATGGCAAAAGCGTTTCACGTATTTCGCTCCGGCACACGCTTTTGCCCCACAACAGCGTGTTCACAGCGGACCGGTGCAGCGGCAGCCGTGGTTAAATGGGCCGGGTGAAGAACGAGAATCTTAGCCGGTCGGAAGCCCGCGGACGGTCAGAACTGATCGAAGTCGAGAACTACGACGTAGCGCTGGACCTGCGCAGCGTCCTGGACCCGGAGGCAACCGGCTACATCTCCCGCTCCGTCATCACGTTCAAGTGCAATGAACCGGGAGCCGGGACCTTTGTGGACTTCATCCACGATGGCATCCACTCGGTCATGCTGAACGGGATCCAGTTGGATCCGGACGCCGTCGTGGACGGCTCGCGCATCCACCTCGCGGACCTGGCCGCCGAAAACCAAGTCACCATCGTCGGTACTGCCCTTTACAGCCGCAGCGGTGAGGGACTCCACCGGTTCGTGGACCCCGCGGACGGCCGGATCTACCTGTACACGCAGTATGAGCCGGCCGACGCCCGCCGGGTCTTCGCCAACTTCGAACAGCCCGACATCAAGGCCAGCTTCACCTTCAATGTCGCTGCGCCGTCGGACTGGCAGGTGTCCTCCAACAGCCCGCTGGCCGTGTGTGAGGAGATGGCCTCCACGCCCGGATTCTCAATCTGGCGCTTTGCCCCGACAGAGCGCATCTCCACCTACATCACCACTGTCCTCGCCGGGCCGTACCACGTCGTCGAGGACAGTTGGAAGCGCACCCTTGCGGACGGCACCGAACTGGAGGTCCCGTTGGGCGCCTATTGCCGGTCATCGCTGGCGGAGGCCTTCGACGCGGCGGAAATCTTCGCGATCACGAAGGCCGGACTGGACTTTTTCCACGAGCTGTTCGAGTACCCCTACCCCTTCGGCAAGTACGAGCAGGCCTTCGTGCCCGAATACAACCTCGGTGCCATGGAAAACCCCGGGCTGGTCACCTTCACCGAGACCTACGTCTTCAAATCCCGGGCCACCGATGCCCAGTACCAGGCCCGCGGAAACACCATCATGCACGAAATGGCGCATATGTGGTTCGGCAACCTGGTCACGATGCAGTGGTGGGACGACCTCTGGCTCAAAGAGTCCTTCGCCGACTACATGGGCTCGCTGGCGCTGGTGGAAGCCACCAGGTGGAAGGACGCCTGGGTCGCCTTCGCCAACCGCCGCAAGGCCTGGGCCTATGTGCAGGACCAGCTGCCGACTACGCATCCGATCGTCGCCGACATCCGGGACCTGGAGGCCGCCAAGCAGAATTTCGACGGGATCACCTATGCCAAAGGCGCCTCGGTGCTCAAGCAGTTGGTCGCCTACGTTGGCTTCGACGCCTTTATCGGTGCCGCCCGCCAGTATTTCCGGGACAACGCCTACTCGAACACCACGCTTGACGATTTCCTGACCGTCCTCAGCGACGCCTCGGGGCGGGACATGGCCCGCTGGTCCTCACTGTGGCTGCAGACTGCCGGCATTTCCACGCTGGTTCCGGAGATTGAGTACGACGGCGGCCGGCTGGCTCGGGTGCGGCTGCTCCAGGATGCAATGGATCCCGTCACCGCCCGGACCGTGGACCGGCCGCACCGGCTCCGGCTGGGCCTCTACGACTTCGACGCCGGTGGTGCGTTGGTGCGGACCGATTCAGTGGAGCTGGATCTGGCCGGGGCCGCAACGGACGTTCCGGAGCTCGCGGGGCGGCCCGCCCCGGCGCTGCTGCTGGTCAACGATAATGACCTGACTTATGCCAAGGTCCGGTTTGATGCCGCCTCGCTGCAGACCGTGCTCTCTGCCCTGGATAAGATCACCGATCCGTTGGCCCGTGCCTTGTGTTGGTCGGCCTTATGGAACATGACCCGCGACGGACTGCTGGCACCGGCAGACTACCTTGGCGCCGTCGAACGCTTCGCTCCCGCCGAGTCGGACAACGGCGTGCTGCAGGTGCTGCTCGACTGTGCCAGGACCGCTCTGGACCGCTACCTGCCGGCGGCTGAGCGGACGGTACAGCGGGAGCGGTTTGTTGACTCCGTGCGGCTGCACCTAGGGAAGGCCGCGGCCGGCAGCGACCAGCAGCTGACCTGGGCCCGGTCCCTGGCCGCGCTATCCCGCTCGACGCCGCGCTGTGCCGGCTACATCGCAGACCTGCTCAAGGGCACTGAGCGCGTTGCCGGGCTGACACTGGACACCGACCTGCGCTGGCGTTTCTGGCAGGCAATCGCCGCCACCGGCCACGCCAGCCAGGAGCAGCTGGACACGGAGTTGGCGTCGGACCTGACCGCAGCCGGCAGAGCCGGCCACCTGACAGCCATGACTGCGCGTCCCGATCCTGCCGTTAAGGCGCAGGCCTGGGCAGACGCAGTGGCCGGCTCCGAACTGTCCAACCAACTGCTCGATGCGACCATCGACGGCTTTACCGCCGCCGGCCATGAACTGTTGGACCCCTACATCGAGCCTTACTTCCAGAGCATCGAAAGCGTCTGGGCGCAGAAGAGCATCGAGATCGCCAGCCGCATTGTCAGGGGCTTCTATCCCCTCGCCCAGGACCTGGAGCCGGGCACCGAACCGCGGCAGCACGCCGTCGTTGTCCGTACCGATGAATGGCTGGCCGGCCACAGCGACGCGCCGGCCGCTCTGCGCCGGATCGTCATCGAGCAGCGCGACCATCTGCTCCGCGCCCTCACCGTGCAGGGGCGGCAGCTGGTCCAGGCGTTCTGATCAGGTTACCCAGGCCCCGTTGACGCGTGAGTCTGGGAGATAGACGCAGTAAGTCCCCGTCCGGATGGCCCGCCCGAGATGCTCCGCCAACGGCGGGTCGTGCTCACGAATCCGGTCCATGGCATGGCGGATTGCCCGGGTCACGCTGACGCGGGCGCGTTCGGATGCGGAGCCGGCGCGCCGGCCACGCCCGCTGAGTCCGACGGCCCTCGATAGCTCGCGGATGAGGAACTCGCGTTCCGCCTCCGCCTGGACAACGCGTCCGCGGTCCCGCAGGAGACGGGCCTCATCGAGGTCCTCATCGATCTCAGCGAGCCGCCGACGGTAGGCGTTCTTCGCCTGGTGGTCCAGCATGGGGCCTGCGTCTCCCCAGCCGGAGGACGCGAGCTCGGGATCAGGCAGACCCGCATGGACTGCGGCCGGATCAGTCCCGCTCGCTACGAGGTCGAGCACGTGGAACTCCCTGCCGGGATGTGCGAGGAGCCGCGCCAAGTAGTGAAGCCCCTTCAGATCGCGCAGGGCAACAGTGTTTTCCTCGAAGGAGATGAACCAGTAGTCGCCTGTCCGGCGGAAGGAGTTGGACCCGCGTTTGCGCTCTTCTGCCTTATGGCCTGCTCTGAGGCTTTCGACGGCGGCATCGGCAGCCGCCTGCTCCAGGCCGGCACTGATTTCATCCCCCGCGACGCGGTGCGCCTGTGCGAGCCCGGTGCGCGCCAAGGCGACTTCGTAGGGCGCTCCTACCAAGCTCCACAGCTGCACGGCACTCTGGAAGGCACTCCGGGCGCCGGGCACCTCACCGGCAGCGAGCTGCACCCGCCCGTTCGCCATGGCCGCACTGGCAGACAACGCTCTGCTCTTGAACGAGGCGGCTATCTGGGCAAGTTCGTCGGCGGAGTCACGGGCGGCCACGAGGTCTCCGGCCGCCGCTTCGATCTCGACGCTCGCGGCCAGCAGCGGTGCCCGGCGTAGTGCGGTGTTCGGCGGGAGTTCCTTGGAAGGGACGGTCACGGGATGTTCGAGCGAGTCCCGGATGGATGCGGCCGCCAAAGCCACATCGCCCTGGGCCAGCCGCACAAGGGCGAGTCCCGGTTCCGGATCCCAGCCAGCCTGGCGAGCTGCAAGGAAAGCTTCCTCCGCACCATTTAGGTCGCCCAGCTGGTATCGCACGCGGCCCAATTCTGTAAGCGGCCACCCGAACTCGCGCCGAAGGTATGGCCGGAGCTCCGCGCAGGCCGCCAGGGCCACCTGCTCCGCTTCGGCGGTTGCCCCGCGAAGCCGCAGGATCTGGGCACGGTGGACACGGCAGCGACCATGGGTGCTGCCGATACCGTTTCCGTGGCGCCACCGCTCCATAGCCTCCGTCCACTCTTCGGCGAGGTCGTACTGAGCGAGCCCCTGGAGCATGCACACGAGCTCGCAGTAGACCATTCCCGTCGATACGGCATCCAGTTCACCGGAGACAGCGGCCACCGCGGCTTCGTCGACAAGTGTCAGGCCCCGGCGGACGTCCCCCTCCAGAATTACGGCGTGCGCCTCTGCCACCCTGCCGACGGCAGCCGCTGCCGGGTTGCAGCTCGATCCCACCTCGACGGCCCGGCCGG
Source organism: Arthrobacter crystallopoietes (assembly GCF_002849715.1). Classification (NCBI taxonomy): domain Bacteria; kingdom Bacillati; phylum Actinomycetota; class Actinomycetes; order Micrococcales; family Micrococcaceae; genus Crystallibacter; species Crystallibacter crystallopoietes. The sequence goes on along the minus strand of NZ_CP018863.1, from coordinate 3,977,437 downwards.
CCCATTCGCGTGCGGCGCCGACGTCGCCTATCAATAGGCGCTCGTAGCTGTTGATGACCGCCAGCCAGGCATGGACCGGCGTCTCCTCCTGCCCCGCCAAGAGCCGCTCTGCCCGTTTGACCCATCCGCGGATCGGCGCCATCAGAGCAGTATCCATGAGCAGATGCAAGGCAACGCGGGCAGCCGCACCGGCCGCTGCGATCGGGTCGCCAAGGCGCACAGCCTCCGCATGCGCGCGTTCCCATGCCTGGATCGTCACGTCGAGATGACCGGCGGCATAGGCGGCGTCGGCCAGAAGCCCCAGGTCCTGCACTGAAAGCGGGCCGCGCGCGTCCAGTCCGACGAGCAGCTCGTACGCCTGCGACCACTCGCCGCTGGAGTATGCCTCGCGCGCCTGCTTCACCAGTGGCGCTTCGGCGTCGTCGGACATCGCTCACCGATCCGCAGGCAGTGCCTGCTCAGACCCGGCCCCGGCGTAACACCGAGGGTTACCCAAGTAACAGTGTTCCTCACGCATAGGGGTTTACCAAGCCCGATACCCAGGCCGCGGGAGACGCCGCGAGCCGGGGACGGGCCACTCACAAGGAGCGTCAAAATGAACACGAACCAGAAGAAGGTGCCGTCATCGGGCACGGTGCAGGCCAACGGGCAGGTGCTGTATTACGAAATCCACGGAGCAGGACCTGCCCTCGTCCTGGTGATGGGAATAGGCTACGACTCGTCGCTCTGGACGCTGGCCCAGGTCCCTGCCCTGTCTACCCAGTTCCGGGTGGTCTTGGTCGACAACCGGGACGCGGGCCGCAGCTCGAAAGCCAAGCATCCTTACGCCATTGCAGACATGGCGGACGACCTGTGCGGCCTGCTTGACGCGCTGGGGATTACCCGGACCCATCTGTTGGGGCTTTCCATGGGTGGAATGATTGCGCAGGAATTCGCCCTACGGCACGCCGACCGGCTGGATCGGCTGGTGCTCGCCGGAACGGGAGCTGCGCCGGCACGAAGCGCCGTCGACCCGATCCAGATCTGGAGCTGGGTCAAGGCGAACGACGCTGCGGGGCAGGTGTTTGGCGGGCAGCAGTTCGTGTCGCTGTTCTCCACGGCCTTCCTCCGGAACCACGAGGCCGTGCGGGACACTGCCGCGCTGTTGGCAAGCAATCCGTATCCGATGAGTCCCGAGGCCTACGGGCGGCAGGCAGATGCCTACCTGCAGTTCGACGCCCTGGACCGGCTGGGCGCAATCATGGCACCCACTCTGGTCCTCGTTGGCGAGCAGGACTTGCTGACGCCACCCTGGATAGCACGCGAGGTCGCCGACGCGATCCCCGGCGCACGTTTCGAAGTCATCCGTGGAGACGGGGCCTCGCACGTTGCGGCGATCGAGCGCCCCGACGACTTCAACCGCCTCGTTTCGGACTTCCTTGCGCCGAAAGATCAGGGCACGCGGTTGAGCCATTCGTCGGTGGCGAACTTGGTGGCCGCGAGTTCCTTGGCGGCAGCCATTTCCTCTTCGGAAACCCCGGCTTCCACCGCACCATAGCGGTCCTTGAACGTGTCCATCATGGTGGTGATGATCTCGGTGCGGGACAATCCGGTCTGCCGGCGCAGCGGGTCTACCCGTTTTGTGGCGCTGCTGATGCCCTTGTCCGAGATCTTCTCCTTGCCGATCCGGAGCACGTCGGTCATCTTGTCCGCGTCGATGTCATAGGACATGGTCACGTGGTGCAGCATGGAACCGCTGGCCAGCCGCTTCTGCGCGGCCCCGCCGATCTTGCCTTCCGGCGTCGCAATGTCATTGAGCGGCTGGTAGAACGCCTCCACGCCCACCTTCTTCAGCGCGGCCATGGCCCAGGCGTCCAGGAACGAATACGAGGCTTCGAAGGACAGCCCGTCCACGAGCGTCTGCGGCAGGTACAGGGAGTACGTGATCGCGTTGCCATGCTCCATGAACATGGCTCCGCCACCGGTGATCCGCCTGACCACCGTGACGCCGTGGCGCTCGGCTCCGTCCGGATCCACCTCGTTGCGCACCGACTGGAAACTGCCGATGACCACTGACGGCTCGTCCCAGTCCCACAACCGCAGGGCGGGCGGCCGTTTGCCTTCGCCCACACGCCGCGCGAGTACTTCGTCCAGGGCTACGTTGAGGTGGATGGGCAGCGCCTGCGGCCCGATGACCTGCCAGTGATGGTCCAGCCAGCCGGTCGCCTTGGCCAAGGCGCGCCGCACGGCCACGGCCACCGCATCGGCCGAAAATCCGAAAAGCACGACGTCGGCCGCCAGCCCGGCGGAAATGGCTGCGGAATACTCGGCGTGGCTGGCCTCCGCGGAGAGGCCGTTCAGGGCCGCGTTGATGTCCGCCAGCGCCTCGTCGGGTTCCAGGAAGAAGTCGCCGCTGATCGAAACGTTGGCCAGCCGGCCCTCAAGGACGTCGAGGTCGGCGACAACCAGTTTGCCGCCGAGGACCTTGTATTCACCGTGCCGGTGTTCTGACATCTGCGCTCCCTGTGCTCCACGCCTACCAACTTAACGTTCCAGTCTTACCACCGACGGCGGTCCTTGCGCGAAGCGGGGTGGGTCAGCTGCGCAGCGTCTTCATCGCCCCGGCCCAGGCAATGACCTGATCGAACAGCGGGGTGAGGGCCTCGGTGGCCTCGTCCGTGGGCACGAAGTCCTGGTCGTCGTCGAATTCATCGTCGAAGGGCAGGAAGACCTGTGCCCTGACGTCGGCCAGCTGCAGTTCGGCGGCGATCCCGCGGAGGTGTTCCACCACGCGGGTGCCGCCGGCACTGCCGTAGCTGACAAATCCGGCCGACTTGTTGTTCCACTCCGCGTACAGGAAGTCGATGGCGTTCTTCAGGGCGCCGGGGACAGAATGGTTGTATTCCGCGGTGACGAAGATGTAGCCGTCGAACGGGGCGATCTTCGCCGACCAGGCCTTGGTGTGGTCCTTGCTGTACTGCCCGGTGGACGGCGGCATCGGCTCGTCGAGCAGAGGCAGGTTCTGCTGGGCGACGTCGACCAGCTCGAACTCGGCATCGGTGCGCTGGCGGGCGTGTTCATAGACCCAGTTGGCCACGGGCGAGCCGGTGCGGCCGGGGCGGGTGCTGCCGAGAATGATCGCGATTTTCAGCATGGCGGACTTCTCCATTCGACGAAGGCGGTTCAGTCGTGCTCGTGTCTGCGGCTGGTGGGCCTAGTCGCATCCTAACCTCCGAGCAGCTTGAGAGTCCGGTTAAAGCACGAATGCCCGCACCGGAACGGTACGGGCATCCGCGGAAAGCTGCGGGCGAAGAACTACTTCTTGCCGAAGCCCTTGAAGCGTGCGTTGAAGCGCTCCACGCGGCCGGCGCTGTCCATGATGCGCTGCTTGCCGGTGTAGAACGGGTGCGATTCGGAGGAGATTTCAACCTCGATCAGCGGGTAGGTGTTGCCGTCTTCCCACTCAACAGTCTTGTTGGAACCAACAGTGGACTTGGTCAGGAAGGAAACGCCGGACGCCAGATCGCGGAAAACAACCGGGGCGTACTTCGGGTGGATATCAGACTTCATTGTGTAACCTTTGATCGCGCCCCTGGATTTTGCCAGCGGCTTTAAGGATTGGAAAGAGAGCAGTCCACACAGGACCAGCAATAAACACTACCGTATTCCAGCCCGCACGTCGAAACCGGACGGCACGCGGATTTTGGCAGTGGGGCCGTCGCGGCGCGCACCCATGCTCCGGACATTTCAGTCCGGGCGGCATGCCCAGAAAGCAACCGCACTGGCGGCGGCCACGTTGAGGGAATCCACGCCCGCGCGCATCGGGATCATCACTTTCAGATCGACGCCGGCCAGGGTCTCCGGCAGCATGCCCGCGCCCTCGGTTCCCAAGACCAGGGCAAGCTTGTCGAAATCGCGTGACTCGAGTTCATCGAGAGTGATGGCGTCCTCGGTAAGTTCCAGCGCCGCCGTCGTAAATCCTTCCTGGCGCAGCAGGGCGAGTTCGCCCGGCCAATCCTCCAGCCGTGCCCACGGGATCTGGAAGACCGTACCCATGCTCACCCGGATGCTTCGGCGGTACAGCGGATCCGCGCAGCGGGGGCTGATCAGGACCGCGTCCATTCCCATGGCGGCGGCGGAACGGAAAATGGCACCGACGTTGGTGTGGTCCACGATGTCTTCCAGCACCGCCACGCGGCGGGCGCCGGAGAGAACCTCGGCCACCGGCAGCGGGGCAGGCCGGTTCATCGCGGCCATGGCACCACGGTGCAGGTGGAAGCCGGTGATCGCTTCGAGGACCTCGGGCGCGCCGACGAACACCGGGACGTTCGGGAACCGGCTGATCACATCCTCCAGGTCCGCCAACCATTTCTCGGCCAGGAAGAAGGACCGCGGCATGTGGCCGGCGGCGATGGCCCGGCGCAGCACCTTGGAACTCTCCGCGATGTACATGCCTTCGGCCGGTTCGCGGCGCCGGCGCAGGGCGGTGTCGGTCAGCTGGGTGTAGTCGGCCACGCGGGGATCCTGGGCCGAGGACAGGTGCTGCAGGTTCATGCGATGAGGTTCGAAATCATCACGTAGAGCGCCACGAGGCCCAGGACAACGATGATTCCGCGCAGGACAATGGGCTTGAGCCGCCGGCCCACGGCGGAGCCTGCCAACGCCCCGATGAGGGAACTGACCGCGATGATGAGCACCACCCACCAGTCGATCCGGTCGAACGCGAAAATCATGTAGGAGATGGCCGCAATGATGTTGACGCCCAGCACCAGCACGTTCTTCATGGCGTTGGCCTGCTGGATGGTGCCGTGCAGGAACACACCCAGGATCCCGACCAACAGGACGCCCTGGGCGGCGACGAAGTAGCCGCCGTAGACACCGGCGAAGTAGACCAGGAACAGCAGCACCCAGGGGTGGCTCTTCTCCCGGGCCTGGGCGGCCTCGCGTTCACGCACCCACTTCTGCAGGCGGGGCTGGAAGACCACGAACAGCAGGGCGATCACGATCAGGAACGGGGCGGCATATTCAAAAACTGCCTCGGGCAGGTTCAGCAGCAGCGCTGCTCCGGTTATGCCGCCGAGCAACGAGGCAGGCAACAGGACCTTGAGAGTGCTGCGGAGCCCGGAAAGTTCACGCCGGTAGCCGTAGACTCCCCCGACGTTGCCGGCGATCAGCCCCATGGCATTGGAGATGGTCGCCGTCACCGGGGCGAAGCCGAGCGCCACCAGGACAGGGAAGGTGACCAGCGTGCCGGAACCGACAATGCTGTTGATCGTTCCGGCCCACAACCCGGCCAGGGCGATGATTCCGGCCTGAAGTAAATCCATCTAGGGGCAGGGCTTAGCTGCGCCGGGCGACGGCGGTGTAGCGGCCACCGTCTTCCTTGAGCTCAAGCGGCATATCGAAGGCGGAGCTCAGGTTTTCTTCGGTCAGGACTTCGGCAATGGGGCCCTGCGCCACCACGCCGCCTTCGCGCAGGAGCATGGCATGGGTGAAGCCCGGCGGTACTTCTTCGAGGTGGTGCGTGACCAGGACCAGGGCCGGAGCTTCGTCGTCGGCGGCCAGTTCGCTCAGGCGCTGCACTAGGTCCTCGCGGCCGGCCAGATCCAGTCCGGCGCCCGGCTCATCCAGCAGCAACAGTTCCGGATCCGCCATCAGGGCGCGCGCAATCTGCACGCGCTTGCGTTCGCCTTCGCTCAGGGTGGCGAACGGGCGGTTCAGGAAGGTGGACATGCCCCACTGGTTCAACAGCCGGAAGGCGCGGCGTTCGTCCATCTTTTCGTACTGCTCGCGCCAGCGGCCGGTGACACCGTAGGAGGCGGTCACCACCACGTTGAGGACCGTTTCGTGCTCGGGGATCTGGTTGGCCAGCGCCGCCGACGCCAGCCCGATCCGGGGCCGCAGCTCAAAAACATCCACCGAGCCCATGGTCTCTTCGAGGATGCCGGCTTCGCCCTTGGTAGGATGGAGACGGGCACCGGCGATCTGCAGCAGTGTCGTCTTACCGGCACCGTTCGGACCGAGAATAACCCAGCGCTCACCATCCTTGACCTGCCAGTCGACGCTGTCAAGCAGGGTCTTGCGCCCGCGGACAACGCTGACTCCGGCAAATTCAAGAACATCGCTCATAGGAGTAGACATTAGGCTAAAAGCCGTAGCATTCGCCAAACGCTACGCCGGTTACCGATGATGGGATCCGGCACATTTCCCCGTTGTTTATCCCTCCGGCCCCGCCGTGAAGACAAGGATCTATCCCGCATGCTCTCGCTTTTCCGCGTTGTTTCCTTCGGCGTCGAACTCCCCGACGATTACCTTGCCGCCGTCCAGCACGCCGTGTCCGAAGCCGGCGGGGACATTGTGGAACTGGAAAACTTCACCAACGACCGCTTCAAGGCCACCATCCTGGCCGTCGGGTACGACGGCGATACCGCGGCCGGCCTCTCTGCGCTGCGGGCGGCGGTCAAACCAGTCATCACCGATACGTTGGGAACGGCGGTCATGCCGGCCGAGCTGGCGGGACCGCACCGCAAGATGCTGATCATGGACGTGGACTCCACCCTGATCAAGCAGGAAGTGATCGAACTGCTGGCCGAGCATGCTGGGAAGCATATGGAAGTCGCTGCCCTGACCGAAGCGGCCATGCGCGGCGAACTGGACTTTGCCCAGAGCCTCCATGCGCGGGTGGAGACGTTGCGGGATTTGCCCGTGGACGTGACCGAACGGGTCCGGGAGACAGTTCAGCTCTCTGACGGGGCCGCCGAGCTCGTGGAGGCGTTCCTGGACGCGGGCCATGTGGTGGGGGTGGTATCCGGCGGCTTCAGCCAGATCCTCGACCCACTGGCCGAGGATCTGAAACTCCATTACTGGCGGGCCAACCTCCTGGGAACGGCGGAAGGTGCGCTGACCGGACTGGTGGATGGCGCCGTCGTCGACCGGGCTGCCAAAGAAGCCTCGCTGCGCGAGTGGGCCGAGGCCGAGAACATCGACCTGGCACAGACCATCGCCATCGGTGACGGTGCCAACGACCTCGACATGCTGGCCGCCGCCGGCCTGGGCGTGGCCTTCAATGCCAAACCGGCCGTGCGCGAAGCCGCCGACGCCGCGATCAACATCCCTTATCTGGACGTCGCGCGGCTCTTCGCCGGTGTCTGACCGGCTTCGAGAGGTTCCGGGTCTTTCCGGCCGCGCTGCCTGTCAAGCCGCTTAAGCGGCCGGCGGCTGCGGCGGACGTATTCCGCTGCAGCCGCCGGCCAGGTCCCGGTTGAGGGACTCAGGCCTGGGTGTCCTGGAACCAGTCTGCTCCACCGACCAGCTCGGTATGACCGGAAGGAACGTCCGCCGTCGCCATCTTGGCAATCTCCACGGCAAACTCCTCGACCGAGTACAGTTTTCCGGCCGCCTCGCGGCGGGCCTCGATGGCCCCGGGTGCAGCGCGGTCCAGCAAGGTGGCGGTCACGGTGCCTTCGATCATGTCGCCGGAGACTACCACCAGCGAAATGCCCTTCTCCGCCAGCGCCGGCAGTTCGGCCCGCAAGGCATCCTCGCCGGCCCGCTTGCTCCGGGCCACCGGCTCGTACTCGGGCATCGTGGGTACGGTGTCGATGAAGTGCGCCTGATGGCTGGTGACGAAGACGACGCGCGAGCCTGAGGGCATGACGTCCACGGCGGCCTTGAGCATGTTCACCTGGGCATCACGGTTCAGGCGCATGGCGTAGTCCTCGCCCAGCCCTGTTTCCATGCCGCCGGACGCGTTGAGGACCAGCAGGTCCAGTCCGCCGAAGTTTTCCTTGGCCGCGTCGACCAGCGCCTGAGCGCCTTCCGGCACGGTGAGGTCCGCGCCGACCGCCACAGCACGGCCGCCGGCTTCTTCGATCTGGCCCACTACCTTGTTGGCGCGGGGCGCCTTCTGGCGGTAGTTGATGACCACGGAAGCCCCTTCAGCGGCGAGGTTCTTCGCTACGTCTGCGCCGATCCCGCGGGACGAACCCGTCACGATGGCCGATTTGCCTTCCAGTGCACCCATGGCTGCTCCTCAATTTTTGCGGGGTACTCCCCCAGCGCTTCCTTGTAGGAAACGCTTAACGGTAATGGTTGTCTGCTTCCATACTGCCAGTCGGCGAAGCCGGACCTGTTGTAGGAAACCGACAAAGCGCAGCCGAAGCCGTCCGGCCGGCGCTAGTGCCCCATGCCGAGGCCGCCGTCAACGGGGATGACCGCGCCGGAAATGTAGGCGGCCTCGTCGCTGGCGATCCAGCGAACCACATTGGCCACTTCCTCCGGCTCGGCGAATCGGCCGGCTGGAATGCTGGCAAGGTAGCTCTTCTGGGTATCTTCGGGCAGCTCGGACGTCATGTCCGTGTTGACGAACCCGGGGGCCACCACGTTGGCCGTGATGCCGCGCGAACCAAGCTCGCGGGTCAGCGACCGTGCCATGCCGACCAGACCGGACTTTGACGCGGCGTAGTTGATCTGGCCGGGGGAACCGTAGAGTCCGACAACGGAGGAGATCAGGACAACGCGGCCCTTCCGCAGCCGGATCATGCCCTTGGACGCCCGCTTGATGACGCGGAACGCGCCGCCAAGGTTCGTATCCACAACATCGGTGAAATCGTCCTCGCTCATCCGCAGCAGCAGCGTGTCGCGGGTGATGCCGGCATTTGCCACGACTACTTCCACCGGACCGTGGGCGGCCTCAACTTCGGTGAAGGCTGCGTCAAGGGAGGCGGCATCGGTGACATCGGCCTTCACGCCCAGCAGACCCTCGGGAACGTCACCGCTGCGGTAGGTGATGGCTACCTTATCGCCGTTGGCCAGAAAGGACTTGGCGATGGCCAGGCCGATGCCGCGGTTGCCGCCCGTGACCAGGACGCTTCGCCCGGTCTGCTGCTCGTTGCTCACATTTACCTCCGTTGAACGCGGTTTATTTCTAAAGAATCCTAGCCCTCTGCCGGCTGCGGACCCGCATGTGACCATGTCCATCCCGGCCATCCCGCCCATCGACTTCGTCTGGGTTCCGGCACGTGGGAGAATTGAGGTGGGTCTTTGGAGCGTGATGAATAAGCAGCCAGATGATGATCGGGAAGTCCTCAGCATTACGGACGTCCCCGAAAGCCACACAGACGAGATGCACCGTCGGATGGTCAAGTATTCCCTTGCGATGGGAATCCGCTTGGCCTGCCTTCTGCTGTTCTTTTTCATCGATGGTTGGGCCAGATGGCTCTTTGTAGCCGGAGCAGTCTTCCTGCCGTGGATCGCGGTCGTCATTGCCAATGGCGGCAGCGACCAGAGCAACCTCAAGCACAGCGATGCGTTGCTGGACCATGCACCCGCCGGTGAACTGGAGTCTGCGGAAGCCGCTGCGAAGGCCACCGAACCCGTAGTGGTGCCCGGCGAGATCGTCGACGAGGAGCAGGAACCCGGCACGGCGGCAGGACCCTCCGCAACCGGCGAAAGACCGGAACGGGCAACCGGCTCGGAAACGGTCCACCGGCGCGCGGGACCTACCGCGCCGGTTCATGACAGCTATGAAGTCTTCGAGGGCAATCTCAGCCCAGTGACGAAGCGCCGGAAGGACGAAAGCGCCGCGTGAGTATTTTTGACCAGCTGTCCGGAGGCGGGCAGCCAATGCCGGCTGAGACGATGTGCTCCAGAAAGGGCTGCCGCGCTGCCGCGGCCTGGCAGGTGCGGTGGAACAACCCGAAAATCCACACGCCCGAACGGCGGAAGATCTGGCTGGCCTGCGAGGACCACCGCGGCTGGCTGGAAGACTATCTCAAGCTGCGCGGGCTGTGGCGCGATACCCAGCCTCTGGACACTCCGGTAGAGGGAAGCTAGCTGATGTACCGTTTTCTGTTCAGCGCGAAGTGGCTGGGCTGGCTCCTCCTGGTCGCGTTGCTCGCCTCTGTCTGCGTGCTGCTGGGCAACTGGCAGATGGACCGCAGAGACCAGGCCCATGACGTTATTACCGCGATTGAATCCAATTACGACGCCGACCCCGTCGATTTTGAGACAGTGCCGGATATCTTCGCCGAAGCCGACGACGCCGAGGAATGGACGCCCGTGGTGCTGCGCGGCCAGTATGACGAAGCCGGCCAGCGGGTGGTGCGCAACCGCCCGCTCAACGGCCGTCCCGGATACGAGGTCCTGGTCCCGTTGAAGCTGGAATCAGGCCCGGCGGTCATTATCAACCGCGGTTGGCTGCCAATTGGCAATGACGTAGCCGGCCACCCGGACACGGTCCCGGCAGCCCCGGAGGGTGACGTCACCGTCGTCGCACGGGTGAAGCCGGGCGAATCGTCAGTGGACCGCGGCGCCCCGGAGGGACAGCTGGCATCGATCCAGCTGGACGAGTATGCAGCCGAGCTGGGCTACCCGGTCTTTAGGGGCGGCTACGGCTTGATGGCGGCCGAAAATCCCGCCCCGGCTGAGCGTCCCGCGCTCATGCCCAAGCCGGCGATCGATGAGGGCCCGCACCTCTCCTACTCCATGCAGTGGTACGCCTTCGGTGTGCTGTTCTTCGTCGGCTACGGCTATGCCGCACGGCAGCAGGCAAGAATGGACCGGCTGCAGGAGGAAGATGAAGAAGCTGGCTACCACGAGGCCAATCCCGCTCCGCGGCCGGCCGCGCAGAAGCGTTCCCGCAAGCGCCCCAGCGCCGAGGAAGAAGAAGATGCCGTGCTGGATGCCCAGGGGTTCCGCACGGATGGCTCGCTGCTGAGCGAGCGGGACTAAGCCCGCCGCCAGCGGCCCTTGGGGACCTTACGCGAGCGTGACCAGGTCCAGGTAGCTCTCGTTCCACAGGTCCTCCACGCCGTCGGGCAGCAGGACAACGCGCTCCGGGTTCAGCGCTTCCACTGCCCCCTCGTCGTGGCTGACCATGACGACCGCGCCGCTGTAATTGCGCAGCGCGCCTAGGATCTCGGCACGGCTGGCAGGATCGAGGTTGTTGGTGGGCTCGTCGAGCAGCAGCACGTTGGCCGAGGACGCAACAATGGTAGCCAGCGCCAAACGGGTTTTCTCGCCGCCGGAGAGCACACCGGCAGGCTTGTTGACGTCGTCGCCGGAGAAGAGGAACGAGCCGAGGATGTTGCGCACTTCGGCATCCTGCAGGTCCGGGGCGGCCGTACGCATGTTTTCCAGCACGCTGCGTTCGGTATCGAGCGTTTCATGTTCCTGCGCGTAATAGCCGATCTTGAGCCCGTGCCCGGGGATGACCTCACCGGTGTCCGGTGAGTCCACCCCGGCGAGCATCCGCAGCAGCGTGGTCTTGCCGGCACCGTTCAGTCCCAGAATCACTACTCTGGAACCGCGGTCAATGGCCAGGTCTACGTCGGTGAAGATTTCCAATGAGCCATAGGACTTGCTCAGTCCCTCGGCCGTCATCGGGGTCTTGCCGCAGGGAGACGGATCCGGGAAGCGCAGCGCTGCGACCTTGTCGCTGGCACGCACGGCATCCAGTCCGCTGAGCAGCCGCTCGGCCCGCTTGGCCATGTTCTGCGCTGCGACGGCCTTGGTGGCCTTGGCACGCATCTTGTTGGCCTGGTCCATCAGGACCCCGGCCTTCTTCTCCGCATTCGCGCGTTCCCGCTTGCGGGCACGCTCATCGGTTTCGCGCTGCAGCTGGTAGCGCTTCCAGTTCATGTTGTAGATGTCGATGGTGGCGCGGTTGGCGTCGAGCAGGAAGACCTTGTTCACCGTGGCTTCGAGCAGCTCGGTGTCGTGGCTGATCACGATCAGTCCGCCGTGATGGTTCTTCAGGAACTCGCGCAGCCAGCTGATGGAATCGGCGTCCAGGTGGTTGGTGGGCTCATCCAGCAGCATGGTGTCCGCGCCCGAATAGAGGATCCGGGCCAGTTCGACACGGCGGCGCTGCCCGCCGGACAGAGTTTTGAGCGGCTGGTTCAGGATCCGTTCCGGCAGCGCCAGGTTGGAGGAAATCGCGGCCGCTTCCGCCTCCGCAGCGTAGCCGCCGCCCGCAAGGAACTCGGCTTCGAGCCGGTCGTAGCTGCGCATGGCCTTGGCCTGGACGTCCGCATTCTCGCTGGCCATGTCGGCCTGCGCGGCGCGGAGTTTGCCGGAGACGATATCCAGTCCGCGGGCGGAAAGAATCCGGTCGCGTGCCAGCTGGTCCATGTTCGGCGTCCGCGGGTCCTGCGGCAGGTAGCCAATGTCTCCGCTGCGGGTGACCTGACCTGCGGCCGGAATGCCCTCGCCGGCGAGAACCCGGGTCAGGGTGGTCTTGCCGGCTCCGTTACGGCCCACCAGCCCGATCTTGTCGCCCTTGTCCACACGGAATGACACCGCGTCCATGAGCAGACGGGCTCCAGCGCGCAGCTCAAGATCATTAACGGTAATCACAGGTGGGACCTCTCCAAAGGGAATATAAGGGAATGTGCAGTACACGATGCTGCAGAAATCAGCCTTTCCAGTCTACCGGCCCGTATGACTTCGAAGGAAACCTACAAACGATCCTGCCCGCGCAGGCGCTATTCTCGGTAGTTGGGGATAGACATGTTGTCCCCATGCCATAGAAGGAGCTTTCGATGCCGAAGCAGTCCGCCCACAATCGGAACCTTGCAGCCTCCGACGTCGTCAGCGGCTCCCCTGCCGCCGGAAACGCACCCGGCCGCCGCTCCTGGAACGGCACCGATCTGGCCCTCATCGGCGTCTTCGCCGCGCTGACCGCCGCATCGATCGCCGTTCCCCCGATCCCGGCCGGCAATATCCTCGGTGTGCCCATAACGCTCCAGACGATGGTGGTTGCCTTGGCCGGACTGGTTCTCGGCGGCGCCCGCGCGTTCGCCGCGGTGGGACTGTATGTACTGCTTGGCCTGGTGGGCCTGCCCATTTTCGCCGGTTACCAGGGCGGCCTGGGCGTGCTGGCGATGGGGTCGGCCGGCTACCTGCTTTCCTTCCCCTTCGCGGCTGCGCTCATCGGCGTGCTGGCGCGGCCTGCGCTCCGGCGGGTCCGTAAGCTGACCACGCTGACCACGCTGTGGCTGTTCGGGGCGGCCACCGCAGGCACCGTCCTGACGCATCTGTGCGGGATCGTCGGCATGATGCTCAACGGCCAGCTGGCCTTCGGTGCCGCGCTGGTTGCCGACCTGCCGTTCGTCCCCGGAGACCTGGTCAAGAACGCCGCGGCTGCCGCGATTGCCGTCGGCATCCACAAAGCCTTCCCTGATCTGCTTCGCCGGCCCCGCTGACATGATCAAATTCCGCGACGTCCTGGTCCGTCCCGACTTCGCCGAAGACGCAGCTCCGATCCTGTCCGTGCCGCAGTTGGCGCTCGGAGAACAGCGCATCAGCATCATCGGCGCCAACGGCTCCGGTAAATCGACCCTGCTCAAGCTGATCAACGGCCTGGTCCTCCCCGACGCCGGAACTGTGGACGTTGACGGCCGCGATACGGCCAAACACGGGGCAGCGGTACGGCGGAAAGTCGCTTTCGTCTTCACCGACCCGCTCTCCCAGCTGGTCATGCCCACGCCGCTCGAAGACGTCGAGCTGTCGTTGCGGCGGATCCACCGCAACCGTACCGATCGCCGGAACGCGGCAATGGAAATCCTGACCGGCTTCGGCCTCGCCGCCCTGGCGGACCAGAGCATCTACCAGCTCTCCGGCGGCGAGCGTCAGCTGGCGGCGCTGGCCAGCGTGCTGGCAGTGGATCCCGATGTGCTGGTGCTGGACGAGCCCTCCACCCTGCTTGATTTGAAGAACACACTGCTGCTGCGGGATCGGCTGGCCTCGTTGCCGCAGCAGGTCATCCTGGCCACCCATGACCTGGAACTGGCCCGGGACAGTGAACGCACCCTCGTCGTGGACTCAGGCACAGTGGTTTACGACGGCGATCCGCCCGCCGCCGTGGACTTTTACCGCAAGCTTTGCGCCTGCATCCGGGAGCCGACGCCGTGAGGGGCCGGGCCCACCTGATCAGCGCCTACGTGCCGGGGCGCAGCTGGCTGCACCGGACGCCGCTGCTGCTGAAGTTCGTGCTGCTTGCGGCAGCCGGCATCACGGTGCTGGCCCTGCCCGGCGCCATCCCCCGCACAGCGGTGCTGGCCGTCGTCGTTGTCCTGCATGTGGCAGCGGGACTTCCGGTCCGGAAGCTGGTGACTCCCCTGCGCGCCATGTGGCTTTTCCTGCTGGTGGTGGTCGCCTATCGCTGGTGGGTCGACTCGCCGGCCGGAGCCCTGGCAGTGGTTGCGGCCCTGCTCACCTGCATCTATGCCGCCAATTTGCTGACCTCCACCACCGAGACGCAGCGGCTGCTCGACGGGCTGGTGGCGGCCGTGACCCCCCTGCGGCGGTTCGGCGCCGATCCCGAGCGCTTCGCCCTGACCATCTCCCTGATGCTGCGGAGCATCCCGTACCTGCTCGGGTCCCTGCACGATGTGCGGGATGCAGCCAAGGCCCGCGGTCTCGGCTCTTCCCCGCGCGCCATCGTGCAGCCCGTCATCATCGGCGCGGTGGCTTATGCCCGGCAGACCGGAGACGCCCTGGCCGCACGCGGACTCGGGGAAAAGGAGCAATAGCGCCTCCACTGGCGCCCGGCGGCGCTATTCTAAGCCCATGAGTTTCAACCAGGGCTCCCGGCTGGACACGTCCCAGGTCCAGGACCGGCGCGGTGGCATGGGCGGCAAGATCGCCATCGGTGGCGGCGGACTGGTGGTGCTCATCGCCTCGCTGCTGGGGGTCCCGCCGGAGCTGCTGCAGGGGCTCGGACTTGGCTCCGGAGCTTCCGTGCAGCAGGAGGCAACCGGTCCGGACAGCATTGCGGCCCAGTGCGAGACCGGTGAGGACGCCAACACCCGCCGCGACTGCCGGGTAGTCGGCACGGTCAACAGTCTCAACCGGTTCTGGGGCGAAGAACTTCCCCGCTTCAACATGACGTACCCGCGGCCGTCCGTGGTGCTTTTTGACGGGCAAGTCAGTACCGGCTGCGGCACGGCTTCCAGCGCCGTCGGACCGTTCTACTGCCCGGCCGATACCACCGCCTATTTCGACACCGGCTTCTTCGACCAGCTCACCGACCAGTTGGGTGCAGCCGAGGGCCCGCTGGCCGAAGAATATGTGGTGGCGCACGAGTTCGGACACCACATCCAGAACCTGACCGGCGTCATCAATTACTCGCAGCAGGATCCCCAAGGAGCCGCTTCCGGCGCCGTCAGGGTCGAGCTGCAGGCGGACTGCTATGCCGGTGTCTGGGCCGGCAACGCCACCAAACAGATCGACGAGACGACCGGCCGGCCGTTCATGCAGCCCATCGGCAGGGACGACCTGCGGGACGCGCTTTCGGCGGCAGCCGCCGTCGGCGATGACCGGATCCAGCAGGCCAGCACCGGCCAGGTCAACCCCCACACCTTTACGCACGGTTCGAGCGAGCAGCGGCAGGCGTGGTTTGTCCAGGGCTACGAGACCGGCGATCCGGCGCAGTGCGATACCTTCGGCGCCACCGATCTGGACAACCCCTCGTAGCAGCTTCAGCCCGCAGCCGGGTTGCCGGGCTCAATCTTCCTGCGATCGGCAACGCTGCCCTCATCGGCGCCGGCACCGTCATCGGGACCAAAACCCGGGAGGTAGCCGTCCGGCTCCCGTCCCATCCGGGCGTCGAGGAGCAGGAAGAGGAACCCGGCTCCCAGCCAGATCAGCAGCAGCAAAAGACCATTAACAACGACGGCGGCAAGCGGGTTGGCCCCGGCGTCGAGTGGAGGGTAGGGGTACCAGCCGGTGGCGGCGCCGCGGACGAGACTACCGATGAGCCAGGCGGCGGGATAAAGCAGTGACCAGACTATGGTGTGCAGGCCGATCCGTGGGCGCGGCCCGAAGATGAGCCAGCCGGTCACCGTCAGCACCGGAACCGCATAGTTCAACATCCGGTCCGCCATGACCGCCGTGCTGCTGAGCGCGGTGAAGTCCGGCAGTCCCCGGAACGCGGTGAACTGGAACAGGAAAACGAGGAGGACGGCTATCAGCGAGACCGCGCGCACCGCCCGCCAAACCGGGCCCGCCTCGCGGGCGGAATCCATCAGCAGGCTCAGGGAGACGATGAAGACCAACGCACTTGCCTGGACACTGAAGTAGCCCAGATAATTCCACCACTGGTGGGCCGGTGCCAGGGCGTAGGCGGGCGACTCGAGCATGGCCATTACCTGGAGCACCAGGCCGAGGACAGCGGCCAGCGCCACCACCCCGTGGTACATGCCTGCCACGAAAACTTCGTCGTACCGCCCGCCGGCGGACCTGGTCACGGCCACTTCACCCATAACTTGATGCTAGCGCCGAAGCTTCGCCAGCGGGGGGATTAAACGGCCAGAGGGCCGGGTCCCGTTTCCGGTTCCCGGCCCTCTGGCGGGGCGCACTTCCGCAGGGAAGTCCGCCCATCAGCAATGAGGCTGGTCAGATGTTGAAGCCGAGCGCGCGCATCTGGTCGCGGCCGTCGTCGGTAATCTTTTCCGGACCCCACGGCGGCATCCATACCCAGTTCAGGCGCCAGTCATCGACTACGCCGTCCAGTGCCTGGGCAGTCTGCTCCTCGATGACATCCGTCAGCGGGCAGGCAGCCGTGGTCAGCGTCATATCGATCAGCAGGGCGCCGTCCTCGGCGTACTTCAGTCCGTAGAGCAGGCCCAGGTCGACGATATTGACGCCGAGTTCCGGGTCAATGACGTCCTTCAGGGCCTCTTCAACATCCTCGAGAGAGGTCTGCGAAATGTTGGCTTCGGTCATGATCAGGCCTTTGCTGCAGTCGGCAGGAAACGGTCGTAGCCTTCTTCTTCCAGACGGTCGGCCAGCTCGGGGCCGCCCTCTTCAGCGATGCGTCCGTCGACGAACACGTGGACGAATTCAGGCTTGATGTAGCGCAGGATGCGCGTGTAGTGGGTGATGAGCAGGGTGCCCATCGCTCCGGTTTCGTGGACACGGTTGTGGCCTTCGGAGACAACCTTCAGCGCGTCGACATCCAGGCCCGAGTCGGTCTCGTCCATGATGGCAAACTTCGGCTTGAAGAGTTCGAGCTGCAGGATCTCCACGCGCTTCTTCTCGCCGCCGGAGAAGCCTTCGTTGACATTGCGCTGGGCGAAGTCCGCATCGATACGCAGCTGGCTCATGGCTTCCTTGACGTCCTTGGTCCAGGTGCGCAGCTTCGGAGCTTCGCCGTCCAGGGCAGTCTTGGCAGTGCGCAGGAAGTTGGTCATGGTCACGCCGGGCACCTCGACCGGGTACTGCATGGCCAGGAAGAGGCCGGCGCGGGCGCGCTCATCCACACTCATCTCCAGCACGTCTTCGCCGTCCAGGGTGATGGAACCGGAGTCCACGGTGTAGCGCGGGTGGCCGGCGATGGTGGAGGCCAGCGTGGACTTGCCCGAACCGTTGGGGCCCATGATGGCGTGGATCTCGCCGGTCTTGATCGTCAGGGACACGCCCTTGAGGATTTCCTTCTTGCCCTGCTCAGTCTCGATGCTGACGTGCAGGTCCTTGATTTCCAGAGTAGACATCTGTCTGCTTTCTCCTCTGCAGCCGTTCTGCCCGGCCGCGGTGTGAAGTTCGTAAAGTTTTTAGTGCAAATCCGGAGCGGGAGCTCCGTTGGTGACCGTGGTGACGTCGACGTACACATCGTCGCCGTCCAGCTCCAGCGCAAAGACCGGCACCGGCTCGAAGGCCGGCAGGCTCAGCGGTTCGCCGCTGCGCAGATCGAACTGCGAGCCATGGCCCCAGCATTCGATGGTGCCGTCTTCGACATCGCCCTCGGACAGGGAATAGTCCTCATGCGAACAGGTGTCCCCCAGTGCATGGAGGCCGCCCTCGGAGTCCCGGACGATGGCGACCGGATAGTCGTCGACCAGGATGCGCAGGGCCGCCTTCACCTGAATGTCGGAGGCCCTGCACACCAGCTTGCCGCGTGGAGCTTCGGACATCAGAAGTTCCCTGCCGCCAGTTCCCGCTCAACAGCCTCGGTCAGGCGCTCTTCGAGTGCCGGAACCTTGATCTGCTGGATGATCTCGTTCAGGAAGCCGCGTACCACCAGGCGGCGGGCGGTCTTCTCGTCGATGCCGCGGGCCATCAGGTAGAACAGGTGCTCATCGTCGAAACGGCCGGTGGTGCTGGCATGGCCGGCGCCATCGATCAGGCCCGTCTCGATCTCGAGGTTCGGTACCGAGTCCGCCCGGGCGCCGTCGCTGAGGACCAGGTTTCGGTTGGCCTCGTAGCTGTCGGTTCCTTCGGCTTCCTTGCGGATCAGGACGTCGCCAACCCACACGGTGTGCGCGTTCTCGCCCTGCAGGGCGCCCTTGTACAGCACACGTGACTTGCAGTTCGGCACTGCGTGGTCGACGAACAGGCGCTGTTCCAGGTGCTGGCCGGCGTCGGCGAAGTACAGGCCGAACATCTCGACGTCGGAACCGGTCTGCTTCAGCCGTGCGGACGGCGTGACCCGGACCAGGTCGCCGCCAAGGCTGACCACGACGTGCTTGAACTTCGCGTCACGGCCCACCTTGGCCTGCTGCGAGGAGGCGTGTACAGCGTCGTCGTCCCATTCCTGGACGGAAACCACGGTCAGTTCCGCGCCGTCCTGCACGTCGATCTCGACGTTCTGGGAGACGGTGCCGCTGCCCTTGTGGTCCAGCACGACAACAGCCTTGGAGAATTTCTCCGCGACGATCACGATGTGCTGCGCGGACGGGTCCTTGCTGCTGCCGGTCACCGAGATGCCTACGGCGGTCTCGATGCTGGCCTCGGCGGGGATGGTCACCACGGTGGCTTCGCTGAAGGCTTCCCAGGCCGCCGCGGAAACGCGGTCCTCCGGAATGCCGGCGCTGCCGATGCGCGCGTCGTCGCGGCCCACGGTTTCCACAATGATGCCGGCCGGACGCTCGGCACCTTCGGGGCCGGTGACGGCAACGGAAGGCGCGGCACCGGTCAGCGCCTGGGTGTGCAGTCCACGCAGCCACTTGAGCGGGGTGAAGCGCCAGTCTTCTTCGCGTCCCGTCAGGACAGGAAAATCCTCGACCTTGTACGAAGTCAGCCGGCCGGCGCGGGAGCTGTCCGGAACGCCTACGCCGCCGCCGTGGCTGTGGCTCTTGGCGCTGGCGCCTGCCAGCGGGGAGTTGTCCGGGTTCGCCGGCGAGAGGTTTTCGCCCTCTTCGGTGAAGCCGTCAATGGCCGGAGCACCGATCCTTGCTTTTTCAGTGATCTCAGTCATTAACCTACGGATCCTTCCATTTGCAGTTCGATCAAGCGGTTGAGCTCAAGCGCATATTCCATCGGCAGTTCGCGGGCAATCGGCTCGATAAAGCCGCGCACGATCATGGCCATGGCTTCGTCTTCGGCCAGGCCGCGCGACATCAGGTAGAACAACTGCTCTTCGCTGACGCGGGACACGGTTGCCTCGTGGCCCATGGTCACGTCGTCCTCACGGACGTCGATGTACGGGTACGTATCCGAGCGCGAGATGGTATCCACCAGCAGCGCATCGCAGACGACGCTGTTCTTCGAGTTCTTGGCGCCTTCGCGGACCTGGACCAGGCCGCGGTACGCCGAGCGGCCGCCGCCGCGGGCCACGGACTTGGCCACGATCGCGCTGGAGGTGTTCGGCGCGAGGTGGACCATCTTGGAACCGGTGTCCTGGTGCTGGCCCTCGCCGGCGAAGGCGATGGACAGGGTCTCGCCCTTGGCATGTTCGCCGACCATGTACACGGCCGGGTACTTCATGGTGACCTTGGAGCCGATGTTGCCGTCGATCCATTCCATCGTGGCGCCCTCGTGTGCAATGGCACGCTTGGTGACCAGGTTGTACACGTTGTTGGACCAGTTCTGGATGGTCGTGTAGCGGACGCGTGCGCCCTTCTTCACGATGATTTCGACGACGGCGGAGTGCAGCGAGTCCGACGTGTAGATCGGCGCGGTGCAGCCTTCGATGTAGTGGACGTAGGAGTCCTCGTCGGCGATGATCAGCGTGCGCTCGAACTGGCCCATGTTTTCCGTGTTGATGCGGAAGTAGGCCTGCAGCGGGATCTCAACGTGGACGCCCTTGGGGACGTAGACGAAGGAGCCGCCGGACCAGACGGCGGTGTTCAGCGAAGCGAACTTGTTGTCGCCCACCGGGATGACGGAGCCGAAGTACTCTTCGAAAATCTCCGGGTGTTCCTTCAGTCCGGTGTCCGTGTCCAGGAAGATGACGCCCTGGGCTTCCAGGTCCTCGCGGAGCTGGTGGTAGACAACCTCGGACTCGTACTGGGCGGCGACGCCGGAGACCAGGCGTTCGCGCTCGGCCTCGGGAATGCCGAGTTTTTCATACGTGTTGCGGATGTCCTCGGGAAGGTCTTCCCAGGTCTTCGCCTGCTTTTCGGTGGACCGGACAAAGTACTTGATGTTGTCGAAGTCGATGCCGGAAAGATCCGCGCCCCAGGTCGGCATGGGCTTGCGGTCGAAGTACTTCAGGCCCTTCAGCCGCAGATCGAGCATCCACTGCGGCTCGCTCTTCTTGGCCGAAATGTCGCGGACAACCTCTTCATTCAGCCCGCGGCGTGCATTGGCGCCGGCGTCGTTCTTGTCGGCCCAGCCATATTCATAGTTGCCGATGCCGTGCAGCTCGGGGTTCTTCTCAAGAATTTCGGAAATGGTGGTGTCCGGCACGTCGGTGCTACCGACGGCATCCTGGACTCGCTGATCCACTTGGTCCGTCATCACGGCCTCTCTTGCAGATTGATGGATACTCTTCTGGTGCCTGCCGTCGGCCCGGAATCCCGGACCGCAGACTTTGTTCGGCCCACTGGTATATGGGTCGTACAAACATGTCCCCCGCTGGCCAGCGTGGACAGACGCCTGACGTCTACCCCCAGCAGGCGGGAGAAAACTTCGGTTTCACTGTCGCAAAAGACAGGGAAATCGGCAGCCAGCTGCTGGACGGGGCAGTGCCCCTGGCATAGCTGGACTGCCAACATGGTGCTGTGTGCGGCCTTGGCGCCCACCACCGTGGTGGATCCGACAAAGCCGTCCTCGTTCAGCGCCTTCGCCAATGCCTCGGCCCGCGCCTCGACGGACGCTCCGGCGGCCTCGACCACGGGACGGTACCGCCGCTCCATGTCTTCGTAACGCTGGCGGGCGAACTCCGTTACGGCGTCCGGGCCGGCAATGCTGCCCAGTGCGCTGAGCGCCCCGCGTGCTATGTCAAGATAGTCATTCCCCAGCTTCGACTGGCCCTGCCGGCTGAGGACGTATTTGCGCGCCGGCCGCCCGGCGCCGGTGGCGGAATTGGCTACCATTTTGACCTCGATGAGTCCGCCGCGGGACAGGGCATCAAGGTGGCGGCGGACCGCAGCTGGCGTGAAGCCGAGGCGATCGCCGAGCTCAGCGGCACTGACGGGACCGTGCTCCAGGACTGCGCTCAGCACCCGGTCCCGGGTACGCTCCTCGGATTCCGCGGCCTGGGCGCGCGGAACAGCAGAGTTGTTCATGGAATACACAACACAATCATGACTTATTATGTTCCCGGCCTCCAGTAAGGCTGGCCTTAGCCTCCCAGGCGGAGCGCAGAGCGGTTGGCAGTACCGCCCGCGGCCACCTCTACATCACGTAGAATGATCTGGTGCCTAACACCGAACCCTGCCTCGATATCCAGGGGCTCGTTAAAGATCTTGGGCCGGTAGCAGCTCTGGACGGCAAAATGGTCAGGGTTATCGACGGCGTGCATCTGCGTGCCTATCCCGGCCAGGTAACGGCCCTGCTCGGCGCCAACGGAGCCGGCAAGACCACCACCCTTGAATGCGCCCAGGGCCTGACCCGCCCCAACGGCGGAACCGTTCGCCTGCTCGGCCAGGACCCGCATGAAGCCGGCGCCGGACTGCGCAGCCGCGTGGGGGTCATGCTCCAGGAGGGCGGCCTGCCCCAGGCCATCCGGCCCATCCCGCTGCTCAAGCACGTCGCCGGCATGTACCGCAGCCCCCGCGATGTAGATGCCCTGGTCAAGCGCCTGGGGATCGACAACTTCGGGAACACTCCCGTACGGCGGCTTTCCGGCGGCCAGAAACAGCGCGTTGCCCTCGCCGCGGCACTGGTCGGAGACCCCGAGGTCCTCTTCCTCGACGAGCCCAGCGCCGGACTCGATCCGCAGTCACGGGCGGTTGTTTTCGATCTCATCCAGGAACTGCGTACAGAGGGCCTGGGCATCATCCTCACAACCCACCTGATGGACGATGCCCAGCGGCTCGCGGACTACGTTTTTATTATCGACGCCGGCAAAACAGTTGCGCACGGCACTGTCGCCGAACTGACGAAGGCCACCGACGAAAGCAGCGGCGTCGAACGGCTGCTGACCTTCGACTCCCGCCCCGGACTGGATCTGACCGGCCTGGCAGGCCTGTCCGTCCACGAGACCGTGCCCGGCCGGTACACCGTAGCGGGCAATCTGATCCCGGCCGATCTTGCCGCACTGGCAAGGTTCTGGGAGGAACAGGACATCATGCCTACTGCCATCCACATGGCTCCGCGCTCCCTTGAGGACGTGTTTCTGGACATTTCCGGGAAGGGGCTGCGGTGAACGCGCCTGCCTCCCTGGCCCGCCGGGTCCTCCTGCAGGGCCGTTACGAAACCATGACGATGCTGCGCAACGGCGAACAGTTGCTGATCGCTGTCATCCTGCCGCTCATGGCCTTGATCGGCCTGACGATCACGCCGTTGCTGGACGAGTTCACCGATAGCCGGGTCGATATGGCCGCTCCGGGTGTGCTGGCCCTGTGCGCGGTGTCGACCGGGCTGACTGGCCAAGGCATCGCCACCGGTTTCGACCGACGGTACGGGGTGCTGCGGTTCCTCTCCACCACGCCGCTGGGGCAAAGCGGGCTGATCCTGGGCAAGGTCATCGCGGTCCTGTCCGTGCTCGCCATCCAGGTGGTCGTCATCGGCACGGCGGCCCTGCTGCTTGGCTGGAGCCCGGAACCGGGCGGGATCCTGCCCGCAGCCGTGCAGCTGATCCTGGGCGCCGGGGCCTTCACCTCGCTGGGACTTCTGATCGCGGGCACGGCACGGCCGGAAGCAACGCTGGCCATCACGAATCTGCTCTGGGTCCTGCTGGCCGCTGCCGGCGGACTGCTGTTCCCTGCGGCCAGCTGGCCCGATGTCTACGAGCCCGCTGCCCAGCTGCTGCCCTCGAGCGCCTTGGGAGATGCCCTGCGCAGCGCCCTGATGGACGCCGAATTCAACCTCACGGCATCGATCGTCCTGCTGGCCTGGACGGTGCTCGCCGGCCTTGCCGCTATCCGCTGGTTTAAATGGAGCTGACCCAAGTGACTATTGAGCAACTGACGCGCAGGCTGCCGGGCTCCCCCAACAAGACCGTCCGCGGTCTGGCCGTCGCCTCGCTCGCCTCCGAGATCCTCATCATCGTGACCGGAGGCGCCGTCCGGCTGACCTCCTCCGGCCTGGGCTGTCCCACCTGGCCCAAATGCACGCCGGAATCCCTGGTCGCCACGCCCGAAATGGGTATCAACGGCGCCATCGAATTCGGCAACCGGCTGCTGACCTTCCTGCTGGCGGCCATCGCCTTCGCCATGCTGGTGTCCGTGTGGAAAATGGCCCAGCGTCGCAAAGACCTGTTTTACCTTTCCGTCGCACTGCTGGCCGGTATCCCGGCCCAGGCCATCATCGGCGGCATCACGGTCTGGACCCAGCTCAATCCCTGGGTCGTCGGATGCCACTTCGTCGTTTCCATCACGATGGTTGCCGCAGCGACAGTCCTGGTCCACCGGGCATGGCTGGACAATGACCAGGCAGGCACGGTCCAGCAACAGCGCTCGACGGCGACCGTACGCCAGCTGCTCTGGGCCAGCGCGGTCCTGACCCTGGTAGCGATCGTGCTGGGAGTCATCGTAACCGGCTCCGGCCCGCATGCAGGCGACGCGGAGGCCCCGCGGAACAACCTGGACCCTGACCTGATGACCCGCGTCCACGTGGCGCCCGTCTACCTGCTGGTTGCCACCGCCGTCGTACTCCTGGTCATGGTGCACCGGCACGCGCAGCTGTCCGAGCTGCGCCGGCCGATGGTGCTTTTCGCCGTCGTTATTCTGCTGCAGGGCGCCATTGGCTACGTCCAGCACTTCACCGGGCTGCCCATCGTGCTGGTGGGCCTGCATATGCTTGGCGCCGCGCTGCTTGCCGCCGCCTGCACACATGTTGTGTACGTGGGCGTCACGCGGCAGCCGCTCTCCGTGCACGGCGCGCACTCAACCGGCCAGAAACAAGTCCACAGCAGCTAGACGGAGGCGGGATCCGGCAGGGCGTCCAGCAGCCGGGCCAGCTCACGCTGGCTGCTGCCGGGCAGCGGCAGCAAAGGCCGCCGCGGATCGCCCGCGTCCACCCCGGCGGCGCGGGCCAGAGCGTAGAGGTTGCTCAGCTTCCGCAGACTGTTGAAGTAGTTCAGCAGCGGCGCCATGACCTGCCGGGCGTCGGCCAGCTTGTCCGTGTCCCCGTTGACAGCCGCGTCGCGCAGGAGGCGGTAATGGTGCGGCAGCACCGAAGCCGGCCCGCTGTGCCAGGCATCGGCAGCTGCACCGGCTTCGCCGATGAGGACATCACCGCTCATCCCGTGGCTGAAGCCTTCCGGAACCATCCTCCGCAATTGTTCATCCCGGTGCAGGAAGGTCTCGGTGTCGGCGGCGGATTCCTTTACCGCGACGATATTGCGTACCCGGGCGAGCTCGGCGATGAGTTCCAGACTGAAGGAGAACTGGGTTGTCCCGGGATTGCTGTAAAGACAGATGGGCAAGGCGGTGGATGCTGCTGCCGCCAGCGATTGGGCGTGTACCTCATCCTCATTGAGCGGCACGTAGGACACCGTGGAAACCAGGAGACCGTCCACGCCGGCGGCTTGCGCGTCCTCAATGTTCAGCAGCAGCTCACGCGTTCCCACGGCGCTGACCCCGCCAATCACGGCAAGGTCGGGATTGGCTGCCTTGATCGCTTTGACGCCGGTTTCCAGGACCTGCCGCCGCTCATTACGGTTCAGGTAGGCGAAGCTGCCGGAGCTGCCCAGGATGGCGATGGAATCGACCCCGGAAACCGCCAGGTCCGCCAGGTGGCGTACGAGCTCGTCGAAGTTGATCGCTCCATCCGGCCGGAACGGAGTGATGGGGTACGCAATGAGGCCGCGGAAGACTGTCATTGGGCCATCCTAGAACACGGATCGCCCATTCGAGCTGGGCTAGAGCGCGGCGAAGACCGGGCCGCCCACAAACGGATCCACGGCGAGGGCCAGGAACAGTACCGTCAGGTAGCTGATGGAGCCGTGGAAGACCCGCATGGCGGACTTGTTGGTGGTCTCCACCGTCTCGGTCCCGCGTTTGGCGAGGCTGTAAAGCCGGTGGGATTCGTAGACAAACCAGCCGCCGCCGAGCAATGCGGCGATGGTGTACACCCAGCCGGCGCCACCCACCGGAGCCAGCAGCAGCGAGCATGCCAGCGTGGCCCAGGCGTAGAGAACGACCTGGACGGATACCTGGCGTGCGCTGGCGATGGCGCCGAGCATCGGGACGTTGGCAGCGTTGTAGTCGTCGCTGTACTTCATCGACAGCGGCCAGTAGTGCGGCGGGGTCCAGAGGAAGATCACCATGAACAGGATCACGGCAGGCCAGGCAACAGTATTGGTCACCGCGGCCCAGGCAATCAGTACCGGGAAACAGCCGGCCGCGCCGCCCCAGACAATGTTCTGCGCGGTGCGGCGCTTGAGGATCAGTGTGTAGATGACCACGTAGAAGAAAATGGCGCCGACCCCGAGCATGCCTGCCAGCGGATTGGCCCCGAACCACAGCAGCACTACTGCCACGATGCCAAGAATCCAGGAGAATACCAGCGCCTCGCGGGGAGTCACCTCGCCGGTCACCAGCGGCCGGTTCTCGGTCCGCTGCATGAGCTTGTCCATGTCCCGGTCGATATAGCAGTTGAATGATCCGGCCGATCCGGCTGCCAAGGCTCCACCGATCATAGTGGCCGCCATCAGCCAGACATCCGGGAAGCCGCCTTGCGCAAAGATCATGGTGGGCAGCGTCGTTACCAGGAGCAGCTCCATGACACGAGGCTTGGTGAGCGATACGTAGGCCTTGGCCTTGCGTCCGAAACCGGTCTTTACGGGTGCGTCAGCTACCTGTTCCGGAGCGCTCTGGATCTTCAAGGAAAAAACCACTCAGTTCTGCTGGAGATGATCTGGGTATCAGCGTAGCCAACGCGGCCACGGCACCGGGCGCCGCCCATCCGGGCAGGCAAGGGCCAAAGTGCATCTTCATTATACGCTCTATCGCTTGTAGAAATCTCCCGGCATCCCGAGCGGCCGCTGAACCGGATGCTCGCGGGCCCTGCTGTGTGTCCGACTGTTACTCATCCCACCCTTGCACATCCTCTGTACGCGGCCCGTTGAGACGCTAAGGTGGGACTTGATGGCCATGCAGACTGTGGCGGGCGCCATACCGGGGAATCTCCGGCGAAGCGCACGTCGTCCGGTGCAATGGCCGCGTAGCAGTCTCATGACTGGAACTGCATGGGACCTTCATCCGGGTTCCTGCTGGCCGAACGATTAGAGAGGGGCCCGCAACGGTGCCACATACGGAAGAACTGTCCTGGACAGACCTGGACCAGCGCGCGGTAGATACCGTACGCGTACTGGCGGCAGACGCCGTGGAAAAGGTCGGCAACGGCCACCCCGGTACCGCTATGAGTCTGGCCCCGGCCGCATATCTGATCTTCCAGAAGATGATGCGCCATGATCCGGCCGATCCGGCCTGGGTTGGCCGCGACCGTTTCATCCTCTCCCCCGGGCACACGTCGCTCACGCTCTACATCCAGCTCTTCCTCTCCGGCTACGGCCTGGAAATCGAGGACCTGCGCCGGCTCCGGACCTGGGACTCACTGACTCCGGGACACCCCGAATACGGCCACACTGCCGGCGTCGAAATCACCACCGGCCCGCTGGGCCAGGGCTTGGCGTCCGCGGTGGGCTTCGCGTACGCGCAGCGCCGCACCCGCGGTCTTTACGACGCCGGTGCTGCCGCCGGCGAAAGCCCGTTTGACCACACCGTCTGGGTCATCGCCTCCGATGGCGACCTGCAGGAAGGCGTGACGTCGGAAGCTTCGTCGCTGGCGGGGCACCAGGAACTGGGCAACCTCGTAGTGCTTTACGACGAGAACCATATTTCCATCGAGGACGACACCGACATTTCGTTCACCGAAGACGTGCTCAAGCGCTACGAGTCCTATGGCTGGCACACGCAGCGTGTGGACTGGACCAAGACGGGCGAGTACAAAGAAGACATCGAGGAGCTGTACAACGCCCTCAAGACCGCGAAGGCCGAAACCACCAAGCCTTCCATTATTTCGCTGCGGACCATCATCGGCTGGCCGGCACCGAAGAAGCAGAATACCGGCAAGATCCACGGCTCGGCTCTCGGCGCGGAAGAGGTCGCCGCGGTGAAGGAAGTCCTCGGCTTCGACCCGGAGCAGCGCTTCGAGGTCGCTTCCGAGGTGCTGGACCACGCGCGGCAGGTTGCCGCCCGCGGCAAGGAAGCCCGCGCCGAATGGGAGAAGGGCTACCAGGACTGGCGCCAGGCCAACGCGGACGCCGCCGCGCTGCTGGACCGGGTCCAGCAGTACGAACTTCCGCAGGGCTGGGAAGAAGCCCTGCCGGAGTTCGAAGCGGGCAAGGACGTCTCCACCCGCGCCGCCTCGGGCAAGGTACTCAACGCCATTGGCCCGGTGCTGCCGGAACTGTGGGGAGGCTCCGCCGACCTGGCCGAGTCCAACAACACCACCATCGAGGGCTCCCCGTCGTTTGTGCCGACCGGCAAGCAGACCGATGCCTGGTCAGGCAATCCGTACGGCCGGGTCCTGCACTTCGGAATCCGTGAACATGCGGCCGCTGCCATCGTCAACGGGATCGTGCTCAGTTCCAAAACGCGTGCCTTTTCCGGCACCTTCCTGATCTTCAGCGACTACCAGCGTCCGGCCATCCGGCTTGGCGCCCTGATGGGCGTTCCCTCGATCTATGTCTGGACCCACGATTCCATCGGTCTGGGCGAGGATGGCCCCACACACCAGCCGGTTGAGCAGTTGGCGAGCCTTCGCGCGATCCCGGGTCTCGACGTCGTCCGCCCTGCTGACGCCAACGAGGTAGCGCAGGCCTGGAAGACGATCCTGGAAAACCATGAGCACCCCGCCGGCATCGTGCTGACCCGCCAGAACCTGCCGGTGTTCGACCGCGGCGAGGGCGGATTCGCTACCGCCGACAATGTTGCCAAGGGCGCCTACGTCCTGGCCGAAGCCCAGGCCGAAGGATCCGACGTGCAGCCTCAGGTCATCCTGCTGGCTACCGGTTCCGAGGTCCAGCTGGCGGTCGAGGCGCGCGAGGCGCTGCAGGCCGACGGCGTTGCCACCCGGGTTGTGTCCGTTCCGTGTGTGGAATGGTTCGACAAGCAGGACCAGGCCTACCGCGAGTCCGTGCTGCCTGCCGAGGTCAAGGCACGCGTTTCCGTCGAGGCGGGAATCGCCCAGAGCTGGCACCGACTGGTGGGCGACGCCGGACGTTCGGTCAGCCTTGAGCACTACGGCGCTTCTGCCGACTACAAGACGCTGTTCCGCGAATTCGGCATCACGGCCGAGGCTGTTGTGGCCGCTGCCCGTGAGTCGCTCGCCCAAGCCACTGCTTCTTAAGGAGATTCCCCATGTCAAACAAGAACACCCAGGCCCTCTCCGACGCCGGAGTCTCGATCTGGCTTGATGACCTGTCCCGCGAACTGATCACCTCGGGCTCGCTCAAGGACCTGATCGCGGAGAAGAACGTCGTCGGCGTGACGACCAACCCGTCCATCTTCGCCGCTGCACTTAAGGACGGTGAGTCCTACGCTTCGCAGGTAGAAGAACTCGCTATCGAGGGTACAGACGTCGACGCGGCAGTCTTCGCGATCACGACGGACGACGTATCGGAAGCCTGCGACGTTTTCTCCGGGCTCTCGCGGGCCACCGGAGGCGTTGACGGCCGTGTGTCCATCGAAGTGGATCCCCGTCTTTCCCGCGATACCGCAGGAACTATCGCGGAGGCCAAGAAGCTCCATGCCAAGGTCAACCGCAGCAACGTGCACATCAAGATTCCCGCGACGGTGGAAGGTCTTGAAGCCATCACTGCCACGCTCGCGGAAGGCATCAGCGTCAACGTCACGCTGATCTTTTCCCTGGAGCGCTACCGAGAAGTCATCAACGCGTTCATGCTGGGGCTGGAGCAGGCCAAGGAAAACGGCCACAAGCTCTCGCACATCCACTCGGTTGCTTCTTTCTTCGTGTCCCGCGTGGACACCGAGATCGACAAGCGTTTGAATGCGATTGGAACGGACGAAGCGAAGGCACTCAAGGGCAAGGCCGGCATCGCGAATGCCCGGCTGGCCTACCAGATCTATGAAGAGCAGTTCAGCAGCGAACGCTGGCAGGTCCTGGCCGAGGCCGGAGCGAAGCCGCAGCGTCCCCTCTGGGCGTCCACTGGTGTCAAGGACCCGTCATACCCGGACACGATGTACGTGACTGAGCTCGTGGCCAAGGGCGTTGTCAACACCATGCCGGAGAAGACGCTCGAAGCAATGGTGGACCACGGCGAAGTAACCGGCGACACCGTTTCCGCCACTTACGCCGACGCGAACCAGGTCCTCGATGCAGTGGATGCGCAGGGCATCTCCTATAAGGAAGTTGTTGAGCAGCTCGAGGAAGAGGGCCTGGACAAGTTCGTAGTCAGCTGGAATGAGCTGCTGGGAACCGTCCGCACCGCCCTGGACGACGCGGGACAGGACTAAGCGCATGGGGTCGTTGTCGTTCCAGGCGTCAGGGGCAGCGCTGGCAGCCGTTGACCAGCACGTGCCCAAACTGGCCAAGGATAAGGTGGCCTCGCGGATAGCAGCCAAGGACCATACGCTTTGGGGCCCGGATGCCGAATCGGAGGCTTCAATCCGGCTGGGCTGGGTCGAGGCCGTGGAGGTTTCCCGGCCGTTGGTCCCCCGGATCCTGAAGCTGCGTGATGAACTGCGCACAGAAGGCGTGACGCGTATTGTGCTGGCAGGCATGGGCGGTTCCTCGCTCGCGCCCGAGGTCATCAGCAATACGGCCGGCGTCGAGCTGACCGTCCTGGACAGCACCGACCCGCAGCAGGTCGCCGCCGCGTTGGCCGAACGTCTGAGTGAAACCGCGATCGTGGTGTCTTCCAAGTCCGGTTCCACTGTGGAAACGGACTCGCAGCGGCGCGTTTTTGAAAACGCGTTCAAGCAGGCAGGCATCAATGCGGCCGAGCGGATCATCGTCGTGACGGATCCCGGCTCCCCCATGGACTCCGCGTCCAGGGAAGCCGGGTACCGTGCCGTCTTCAACGCGGACCCGAACGTGGGCGGACGCTATTCCGCGCTCACCGCCTTCGGTCTGGTTCCGTCGGGTCTTGCCGGTGTGGATATCGACGAACTACTCGCCGACGCGGAAGAGGCAGCCGAGATACTGTCCGAAGACGCAACGGAGAACATGGCTTTGGCCTTGGGCGCTGCCCTCGGCGGCACCGAACCTCTTCGCAACAAGATCGTCATTACGGATGAAGGCTCCGGCATCGTTGGTTTCGCCGATTGGGCCGAGCAGCTGATAGCTGAGTCGACCGGCAAGCAAGGGACCGGAATCCTGCCGGTGGTAGTGGAGCCCGAAGCTCCCGAGCTGTCGATGGATGCGGCAGATGTGCTGGTCATCCGACTGGTGGATACCGAGGCGGAAATCGAGCTGGGCGAGAACGAAGTAGCGGTTGCGGGCAGCCTCGGCAGCCAGCTCCTGCTGTGGGAATACGCCACCGTGGTCGCCGGGCTGCTGCTCGGCATCAACCCCTTCGACCAGCCGGATGTGGAGGCGGCCAAGACTGCTGCCCGGGGAATGCTGGACGAACGTCCTGAAACGCCGGAACCTGCGGCTGTGGACCGTGCCGTGGAAATCCGTGCTAACGGCGCCTGGCTCAACGGAGCCGGCACCGTTGCCGAAGCCCTCGAGGCGCTACTGGGAACCCTTGACACGGACAGCTACCTGAGCGTGCAGGCGTATCTGGACCGGTTTGGCCAGGCGGAGCTGGCGCAGTTGAGACCGAGGCTGGCGTCGCTGACCCAACGCCCGGTCACCTTTGGCTGGGGTCCTCGTTTCCTGCATTCCACCGGGCAGTTCCATAAGGGTGGCCCGGCCGTAGGCGTCTACCTGCAGATCACCGGGGCGAGCGAAGAAGATGTCCGGATTCCGGACCGGCCGTTCACCTTCGGGGAGCTGATTTCCGCACAGGCAGCGGGCGATGCACAGGTCCTTGTCGATCATGGCCGGCCGGTTCTCAGGCTCCATTTCACGGACCGCCAGGCAGGAACGAGACAACTGCAGGAGGCCGTGGCCTCCCTCTCCGACGGAAAGCCCTAATGCCAGGAACTGAAAGTGCGCGGCGCGTCAATCCTCTTCGGGACCCGCGGGACCGACGACTGAACCGGATCGCGGGGCCCTCCTCGCTGATACTCTTCGGCGTCACCGGGGACCTGTCACGGAAGAAGCTCATGCCCGCGGTGTACGACCTTGCTAACCGGGGGCTGCTGCCGCCGAGCTTTGCGCTGGTCGGTTTTGCCCGGCGTCCATGGACGGACGAGGACTTCGCAGCGGAGGTCAAGGCCTCCGTGCAGCAGTACGCACGCACCCCCTTCAACGAGGACGTGTGGACCCAGCTGTCCGGCGGCATCCGCTTCGTCCAAGGTGAATTCGGCGACTCCGAAGCGTTCGCCCGGTTGAAGCAGACCGTGGCGGATTTGGATGAACAGCGCGGGACCCAGGGCAATCATGCCTTCTACCTGTCCATCCCGCCCAAGGACTTCGAACAGGTGTGCCAGCAGTTGTCCGCCAACGGGCTCGCTCAGGCGGAACCGGGGAAATGGCGCCGCGTCGTGATCGAAAAGCCGTTCGGCCACGACCTCGAGTCCGCGCGCGAACTGAACGATATTGTCGAGTCGGTCTTCCCGCCTGACTCCGTCTTCCGCATCGACCATTATCTGGGCAAGGAAACCGTCCAGAATATTCTGGCATTGCGCTTTGCCAACCAGATGTTCGAGCCGCTGTGGAATGCCAACTTCGTGGACCATGTCCAGATCACCATGGCCGAGGACATCGGAATCGGCGGCCGCGCAGGTTATTACGACGGCGTGGGTGCGGCCCGCGATGTCATCCAGAACCACTTGCTTCAGTTGCTGGCCCTGACCGCGATGGAAGAGCCGATCTCCTTCAACGCCGAGGACCTGCGCACCGAGAAAGAAAAGGTCCTGGCCGCCGTGAGGCTGCCCGAGGACCTGTCCACGCACTCGGCTCGGGGCCAGTACACCGGCGGCTGGCAGGGCGGCGAAAAGGTCAAGGGCTACCTGGAGGAGGAAGGGTTCAATCCGGATTCCACCACGGAGACGTATGCTGCCCTGCGACTGGATATCCACACCCGCCGGTGGGCCGGGGTACCGTTCTACCTCCGGGCGGGCAAGCGCCTCGGGCGGCGGGTGACCGAAATCGCCGTCGTACTCAAACGCGCGCCCAATCTGCTCTTTCGGGATCACAAGGACGACGATTTCGGCCAGAATGCTGTGGTCATCCGGGTGCAGCCGGATGAAGGGGCAACTATCCGGTTCGGTTCCAAAGTACCCGGGACACAGATGGAAGTCCGCGACGTCACGATGGACTTCGGTTATGGACACGCCTTTACCGAATCAAGCCCCGAGGCGTACGAACGTCTGATTCTGGACGTGCTGCTGGGAGAACCACCGCTGTTCCCCCGGCACCAGGAGGTGGAGCTCTCCTGGAAGATCCTCGATCCATTCGAGGAATACTGGGCCCGCAGCGGAACCAAGCCCGAGACTTACTCACCCGGAAGCTGGGGGCCGGCCTCGGCCGATGAACTCCTCGCCCGCGATGGACGCACCTGGAGAAGGCCGTGATTGTTGACCTGCTTGATACGACCTCGTCCAAGGTCTCCAAGGAAATCATGGCTATGCGCGAACGAGGTGGGGTGGTGGCGCTCGGCCGCGTTCTGACCTTGGTGGTGCTGACTACTGCCGGCCACGAGGAAACCGCCATTCAGGCCGCTAACGTGGCAAGCCGTGAACACCCCTGCCGGATCATCGTCCTGGTCGACGCCGGAGCGGCCGAAGCGACCAGGCTTGACGCGCAAATCCGGGTAGGCGGCGATGCGGGTGCGTCCGAGGTAGTCGTCCTGTACGGGCATGGCCAGCTGGCCACAGAGAGCGAATCCCTGGTGTCGGCCCTGCTGCTGCCCGATGCCCCCATCGTCGCCTGGTGGCCGCACGGTATGCCCGAGGCTGCGTCCGCCACCTCGATCGGCAGGATTGCCCACCGCAGGATCACGGACTCGGCGAACGAGCCGGATCCCAAGACCGCGCTGGACTCGCTTCGGCGCACCTATGCAGCCGGTGATACGGATTTGGCCTGGACACGCCTGACGAACTGGCGCATCCAGCTGGCAGCGGTACTGGACCAGGTGGATCACTCCCCCGTTACCTCCGTCGCCGTGGAAGGCGCATCCGACTCCCCAAGCACGGTGCTGCTGGCAGCCTGGTTGACGCTGGCCTTGGATGCTCCGGTGACAATCATCGAAGACCCTGCCGGCACCGGAATCCGAGGCGTGCGTCTATGCCGGCCGAAGGGCGACATCCGCATCCTCCGGCCAGGCCTCAGCGTCGCGGAATTGATCCAACCGGGACAGCCAGTCCAGCGCATTACCCTCCCCCGTCGATCCGTGGAAGAGTGTCTGGCAGAGGAACTGCGCAGACTCGACCCGGACGAAGTCTTCGGGGAGGTCATCACCGAGGGTCTGCCCCGCACGAATCTAAGGAGTGTACGCCGCAGTGAACGCTGAACCAGTTCTCCACGTCCATCCCGATCAGGAAATCCTTGCCGCTGCCGTAGCGCGCAGACTGGTCGGCCGGCTGGCGATTGCCCAGCGCGAACGCGGTGAAGCCACCGTCGTCCTCACGGGCGGTACCTTGGGCATCAATACCCTCAAGGCGGTTGCGGCCGAACCATCCCGCACGGACGTGGACTGGAGCCGGGTGAACTTCTGGTGGGGCGATGAACGCTTTGTGGCCAAGGACAGCCCGGACCGCAACGAACTGCAGGCACGGCAGGCACTGCTGGATCTGGTCGAGGTAGACGAGTCGCGGGTCCACCCCTTCGGCTCCGCGGACGAGCACGCCACCCCCTTCGACGCTGCTGATGCCTACGCCGAAGAGCTCCGGGAAGCCGCCCGGTTGGAAGGCGGGGATGGCGCGCAGATGCCTGTCCCCACGTTCGACGTCCTGTTGCTGGGCGTCGGCCCCGATGCCCACATTGCATCACTGTTTCCCGAAATGGCAGGCATCCGCGAGGAGGAGCGCACTGTTGTTGGCGTCGAGAACTCTCCCAAACCGCCGCCGCAGCGTGTATCCCTGACTCTGCCCGCCATTAACTCCGCTGCGGAAATCTGGCTGGTAGTGGCAGGCGATGACAAGGCCGGAGCCGTGGGACTGGCACTTGCCGGAGCCGGCCCGGTGCAGGTTCCCGCTGCCGGGCCAAAGGGCCGCGAAGAGACTTTGTGGATGCTGGACCAGGCCGCCGCGAGCCAGCTCCCGGACTCGCTGCTGGCCGGCGGGGAGACGTTCTAGCCGCCCTTGTTGTAACCGCGGCGGCCGCCGGACCAGCTTCGGCAAGCATGGCTAGCCTGGTGCGGTCCGGTGTCGCCGCAGTTCGGTCAATGCGCGATCCAAGGCCTCAGCCGCCTCCGCTGGCGTACGGCGTTCCTTGACGTAGTCGAGGTGGCTTTTGAATGGTTCATCGCCGCTGTGTTGAACCAACAGTCCCCGTTCGCGCCCTGCCGTCTGGCCGCATTTGGGACAGTCCCAGGACTGGGGGATCTCCGCTTCGGTCAGGTCGGCAAAAACGGGGACGGTCTCGTGGCCCTGCGGACACCAGTAGCGGACGGGTACCTTGCGGACGAAATCGAGCGAGCGTCCTGAGTTGGCCTGCCATCCGGCGAGCCCTGCGCCTGTGACTGAGCCGACCCGGACTGCCCGCAGCCCATGCGAGGGGTGCATGACGTTCATCTCCGGTCGATTGAGTAGATCTGGAACCAGTCTACGACCGGCCGGAGACAAACGGGAGAAAAGTTCCTTATGCCTCGGCGCCGAAACGCATGATGAGCCCGAGGGCAACAATGACAGCGCCCCACGTCAGGCCGAGAATAACGGTGAACCGGTTGAGGTTCTTCTCGGCGACACCAGAAGAACCCAGGGAGGTGGTCATTCCACCACCAAACATGTCGGACATGCCGCCGCCGCGGCCTTTATGCAGCAGAATCAGCAGGGTTAGCAACAGACTGGTGATGCCCAGCAGGATTTGCAACGTGATCTTAAGAGCGTCCACAGTCGCCTTTCGAGTTAGTCCGTCACCAAGTGGTGTTCGAACCTGACAATATTAGCAAATTCGGCGGCGTCCAAGCTGGCGCCGCCCACGAGCAGGCCGTCGACGTCCCGTTCCTTCAGGATCGAGGCAGCGTTGGCAGCCTTGACCGAGCCACCGTACAGCAACCGAACGCCAGCAGCCGTGGCGTCGTCGTACAAGTCGGCGATTTCGGCGCGGATCGCGGCGCACATTTCCTGGGCGTCCAGCGGCCCGGCAACTTCCCCGGTTCCGATCGCCCATACCGGTTCGTAGGCAATGACAAGCCTGGCTGCATCGTCCGCTGCAAGCCCGGCCAGATCCGCGCGAACCTGCTCCAGGGTGTGGGCAACGTGGTTGCCCGCCTGACGCACCTCAAGGCCCTCGCCGACACAGAGCACGGGCACCAGCGAGTGGCGGTAAGCGGCCTTCACCTTAGCGTTGAGCAGCTCATCGGATTCACCATGGATGGTGCGCCGCTCGGAGTGGCCCACGAGCACGTAGCTGCAGCCGAGCTTGGCGAGGAACTGTCCGGAAATGTCCCCGGTGTAGGCACCGGAATCGAACTGGGAAAGATCTTGGCCGCCGTAAACGATCTTGAGATCGTCGCCCCGGACCAGGGTCTGGGTGCCGCGCAGATCGGTGAAGGGAGGGAAGACCGCCACTTCCGTCCGGCTGTAGTCGTGCCGGGCGTCGCTGAGCGTCCACGCCAGTTTCTGCAGCAGGGTGATGCCTTGGACATGGTCCATGTTCATCTTCCAGTTGCCGGCGATCAGCGGTGTGCGGTCAAACTTGCCGTTGGTCGAGGTGGTCACAAGGGTCTCCAGTCATGTCGGGTCAGTGCAGCGTGGGTTCCGCAAAGCGGTTCCCACGCTGCACAGGTGCAGGTGGTTGGTGCGCCGAAGCCTAGCGGTCCAGTGCGATGAGTCCGGGCAGCGCCTTGCCCTCGAGATACTCCAGGCTGGCCCCGCCGCCGGTGGAGATATGGCCGAAAGCGTTGTCGTCGAAGCCCAGGCTCCGCACTGCCGACGCCGAGTCCCCGCCGCCGACAACGGTGAATCCGTCGCTCCCGGTCAGCGCCTTGGCAACGGTCCGGGTGCCGTGGGCGAAGGCGTCGAATTCGAAGACACCCATCGGCCCGTTCCAGAACACGGTGTTGGCCGAGTGGATCTGCTGGGCGAATGCCTCGGCCGAATCGGGACCGATGTCTAGACCGATGCCGCTGGCGCCGAAGCGCGAACCTTCCATCTCATCGGCCCGTACCACTTCGTGCGCCGCGTCGGCGGCGAACTTCTCGGCCACGACAATGTCCGTCGGCAGGATGAAGCTGCAGCCGCTTTCCTTGGCCTTGGCCAGGTAGCCGCGCACGGTGTCCAACTGGTCTTCTTCCAGCAGGCTCGCGCCGACCTTGTACCCCTGCGCCGCGAGGAAGGTGAACACCATTCCGCCACCGACCAGGATGTAGTCCGCCCGGCCCAAAAGATTATCGATCACGGCCAGTTTGTCCGAGACCTTGGAACCGCCCAGGACGACGACGTAGGGCCGCTGCGGCGCGTCGGTCAGACGCGTGAGGACTTCGAGTTCGGTCCGGACCAGATCGCCTTGGAAGGCGGGCAGCTTGGCAGCGATGTCGAAGACGCTCGCATGCTTGCGGTGCACGGCACCGAAGGCATCATCCACGTAAGCGCCGTTACCGCCGGTCAAGGCAGCGAGTTCTTCGGCAAACGCCTGCCGCTGCGCGTCGTCCTTGCTGGTTTCCCGCGCATCGAAACGGAGGTTCTGCAACACCAGCACCTCTCCGTCCTGCAAGTCCGCTGCCAGCGATTTGGCGCCGTCACCCACGGTATCTTCGGCAAACTTGACCGTGAACGGGGCAAGCTCTTTCAGGCGTACGACGGCGGGGCGCAGCGAGTACCGCTCCTCCGGCTCACCCTTGGGGCGGCCCAGATGGGCCATCACGATGACGCGCGCCCCTGCTTCGGCCAACTTGTGCAGGACGGGCAGCGATGCGCGGATCCGTCCGTCGTCGGCGACAGCGAGGGAAGCACCCTCGCCTTCCAGCGGAACGTTCAGATCCGAGCGCACCAGGACGTGGCGTCCGCGGACGCCTTCGGCGAGCAATTCATCAAGAGCGCGTGCAGTCATACCTACCCTTAGCGGTTAGCGAAGTCAGCTGAGTTTGGAAGAGACCAGTTCGGTCAAATCCACCAGGCGGTTGGAGTAGCCCCATTCGTTGTCGTACCACGCGACTACTTTGACCTGGTTACCAATAACCTTAGTCAGTCCGGAGTCGAAGATCGAAGATGCCGGGTCTGTGACGATATCGGACGACACCAGTGGATCCTCCGAGTAGGTCAGGATACCGGCCAGCCGTTCCTCGCCTGCGGCCGCCTTGTAAGCCGCATTGACCTCTTCCGCGGTGACTTCCCTCGATACGGTGGCGGTCAGGTCCGTCGCCGAACCGGTAGGTACCGGAACGCGGATTGCGTAGCCGTCCAGTTTGCCCTTGAGCTCGGGCAGGACCAGGCCGATGGCCTTCGCGGCCCCGGTGGAGGTGGGAACAACGTTGATTGCCGCGGCGCGGGCACGGCGCAGGTCGCGGTGCGGGCCGTCCTGGAGATTCTGGTCCGCCGTATAGGCGTGGATGGTGGTCATCAGGCCACGCTCGATGCCGAATTTTTCGTGCAGGACCATCGCGAGCGGACCAAGGCAATTGGTTGTACAGGAGGCGTTGGAGATG
The DNA here is from genome assembly GCF_002849715.1 of Arthrobacter crystallopoietes. Taxonomy (NCBI): domain Bacteria; kingdom Bacillati; phylum Actinomycetota; class Actinomycetes; order Micrococcales; family Micrococcaceae; genus Crystallibacter; species Crystallibacter crystallopoietes. The sequence goes on along the minus strand of NZ_CP018863.1, from coordinate 3,939,240 downwards.
ATGTGGTGCGATCCGGCGTCGTAATCCCTCTCGTTGACACCCATCACTACGGTGAAATCAGCACCGGAGGCCGGGGCGGAAACGATGACCTTCTTGGCGCCGGCATCGATGTGTTTCTTGGCGTCCTCGGCTTTGGTGAAGAACCCGGTGGACTCGATCACGATGTCCACGCCGAGGTCCTTCCACGGCAGTTGGGCGGGGTCTTTCTCCCCCAGCACCTTGACGATTTGTCCGGCCACGACGAGATCGCCGTTTTTGAGTTCGATGCTTTCGGACAGGCGCCCCATGACGCTGTCGTACTTGAGCAAATGGGCCAGGGTCTTGGCGTCCGTCAGGTCATTGACTGCCGCTATTTCCAGATCGGCGCCCTGAGCCAGCGCTGCCCGGAAAAAATTGCGGCCGATACGTCCGAAACCGTTGATTCCAACACGAGTTGTCACAGTTCTAGCTCCTTGGTAGGCGGTAGCCGGATTTGTTCGCCGGCCCTTCCTCGGGACCCTTTGCTGGTCCTTGACGTGCCGCTGGCCTCCCTTTCCTCTCAGGACGGAAAAGTCCGGAAGGCAGCCGTCCCGATGCCTAACACCGTGACGGGCCTCCCGGACTTCATCTTACGCAGTTCGGACCGCGTGAGAAGCGTTCCCCGCTACTTTCCGAGGGTCACCAGGGACGAAGCTCCCTTGCGCGCCGCTTCCAGACGCTGTGCCACGTCTGCCCAGTTCACGATGTTCCAGAAGGCCTTGACGTAGTCGGCCTTGACGTTGACGTAGTCCAGGTAGAACGCGTGCTCCCACATGTCCAGCATCAGCAGCGGAATGGTGCCGACCGGGACGTTGCCCTGCTGATCGTAGAGCTGCTCGATGATGACGTTGCCGCCCAGCGGCTCGTACGCCAGCACAGCCCAGCCCGACCCCTGCAGGCTCAGCGCCGCGGCATTGAAGTGGCCGCGGAACGCGTCGAACGAACCGAAGGCGTCGTCCAGCGCTGCCGCCAGCTCGCCCTCAGGCTTGTCGCCGCCTTCCGGAGACAGGTTGTTCCAGAAGATGGAGTGGTTGGTGTGGCCGCCCAGGTGGAAGGCCAGGTCCTTGGAGAGCTTCGGGATGTTGCCGAACTCGCCCTTGTCGCGGGCCTCGGCCAGCTGCTCCAGCGCGGTGTTGGCGCCGGCGACGTAGGTCGCGTGGTGCTTGCTGTGGTGCAGCTCCATGATCCGGGCGGAGATATGCGGCTCCAGCGCTGCGTAGTCGTAGTTGAGTTCGGGCAGTACGTACTTGCTCACGAATATCCTCCGTTTAGTTCGGCGGCCGGCATGCGGCCGTGATCGGATTGATCATCCGGGCAGCGGACCCGCCCGGAAAATTATCTGGTTCCCAAAGCCTCCCCGGGCCAACGCCCGGACATCCCCATCCTAAGCACACGTCCTACTCATCGAACATCTCCGGAGTCACATTCGCGTCCGTCCCCGGAATGCCCATGTCCGAAGCGCGCTTGTCCGCCATCGCCAGCAGGCGACGGATCCGGCCGGCGATGGCGTCCTTGGTCATGGGCGGGTCGGCCAGGCGGCCCAGCTCATCGAGGCTGGCCTGCTTGTGTGCCACGCGCAGCTCACCGGCGTACCTGAGATGCTCGGGAACATCATCCCCAAGAATCTCGAGCGCGCGGTCCACCCGTGCGCCGGCGGCGACAGCGGCCTGGGCCGAACGGCGGAGGTTGGCATCGTCAAAATTCGCCAGCCGGTTCGCGGTGGCCCGGACCTCTTTGCGCATCCGGCGTTCTTCCCAGACCATGAGTGCATCGTGGGCCCCCATGCGGGTCAGCAGCGCGGCTATGGTGTCACCGTCCCGGATCACCACGCGGTCCACACCCCGGACCTCCCGCGCCTTGGCGGTGATGTCGATGCGGCGGGCGGCGCCGACCAAGGCCAAGGCGGCCTCGGGACCAGGACAGGTCACTTCGAGGGAGGATGAACGGCCCGGCTCGGTCAGTGACCCGTGGGCCAGAAATGCTCCGCGCCAAACCGCCTCGGCATCGGCGGCGGAGCCATTGACCACTACGGAAGGCAGTCCGCGGACCGGACGTCCGCGGGCATCGAGCAGCCCGGTCTGGCGGGCCAGCGATTCGCCGTCGCGTACGACACGGACTACGTAGCGGTTGCCGCGGCGCAGCCCGCCGCCGGAGACGACGATGATTTCGCTGCCGTGGCCGTAAACCTCGGCAATGGCGGCACGCAAACGCCGTGCCGTGGAGGCAAGGTCGACTTCGGCCTCAATCACTATCCGGCCGGAGATGATGTGAAGTCCGCCGGCAAAGCGAAGCATTGTCGAGACTTCGGCCTTCCGCACCTGGGACTTCTTGATGTCAAGGCGTGAAAGTTCATCCTTGACTGCTGCAGTCAGCGCCATGCACCCTGTCCTAACTTATGTCTTACTGTCCCGCGAAAATGTCATGGTAGGCCGTTGCGAGCCTTAGCGGGTCATGTACGGCATGACCGCCGGGAGTTCCCACTCTACCGAAGACAACGCGCGCTCCGAGCCCGGCGGCCGCGGCTTCGAACCGTGCGCGGTCCCCAATCGTGTCCGGATCGGCGAGCACGACGTCGAACTTCAACTCCGGGGCATACCGCTGCACCACGGACAGATGGTCCGCTGCGGTCATCCCGGACGTTTCCTTGGTATCCATGGCAAGATTCATGGTCAGGATCCTCCGGGCGCTGGTCCGGCACAGGGCGTCCCGCAGCTGCGGAAGCATCAAATGCGGTAGCACCGAGGTGTACCAGGAGCCTGGCCCGAGGATCACCCAGTCAGCCGTCTCGATGGCCTGGAGGGCCTCGGTACAGGCCGGCGCATCGTCCGGTATCAGCCGCACATCGTTGACATGCGTATTCCGGCCGGCTTCCGCAAGCCGGGACTGGCCTGAAATCGTCACATTGCGCAGCCGCCCGCCGGGTTCCTCAGTCAGCACGTCGCCTTCGATGGTCAACGGAACAGTTGCCATCGGCAGCACCTGGCCGCGTGCACCCAGCAGTGCTCCGGCCCACTGCAGGCCGGCAACCGGATCCCCCAGCAGTTCCCACAAGGTGACGATCAGCAGGTTACCGACCGCATGGTTGTCCAGGCTGCCTTCAACGTTGTCCAGGGACTTGAACCGGTGCTGCATCACGTCCCGCCACGTCTGCCCCCATTCGGTGTCGTCGCACAACGAGGCAAGCGCCATCCGCAGGTCGCCCGGCGGGAGGACACCCAGCTCGCGGCGAAGACGGCCGGACGACCCGCCGTCGTCCGCCACCGTCACCACTGCCGTCAGTTCCGTGGTCAGCAATCGCAGGGCAGCCAGCGACGCGGACAGTCCGTGGCCGCCGCCCAGGGCCACAACTGTCGGCGGATTCTGTCCGCGGACGCTTCCCGGCCGGTCCGTCTGCGGCAGCGGTACGCGCGGAAGCGGGCCCGTCAAAAGGGCCACTATTCGCGCCCCAGATCCCGATGCTGCACCGCAACTTTGACCCGCGGCAACTGGGCAAGCCGTTTGGCCAGCTCAACAGCCACGGCGACCGAGCGGTGTTTGCCTCCGGTGCAGCCGACGGCGATCGTCGCGTAGTGCTTGTTCTCGCGGCGGTAGCCTTCGAGCACCGGCTCGAGCGCATCAACATAGCGCTTGATGAATTCCTCCGCCCCGGATTCCTGCAGCACGAATTCGCTGACCTGCCTCTCCAGCCCCGTGTGCGGGCGGAGCTCGGGGATCCAGTGCGGATTGGGGATGAATCGTGCGTCGGCTACAAAGTTCGCGTCCACCGGAAGGCCGTACTTGAAACCGAAGCTCATCACGTTCAAGCGCAGCACGATCGGGCCGGAGTCGGAAAAGAGCTCGGTGATGTTGGTCGCCAAGGCGTGGACATTCATGTCGGTCGTGTCCAGGACCAGGTCGGAGGCGTCCTTGAGCCGGGCCAGGAGCTCGCGTTCCGCTGTGATACCGTCCGAAATCCGGCCGTCACCCTGCAGCGGATGCGGTCTCCGGCCTTGCTCGAAGCGGCGGACCAGCACGTTGTCCGCGGCATCCAGGAAGATGACCCGGTAATTGATCCCGCTGGATTTCAATCCGTTGAGCGACTCGCGGATATCGCGGAACAGGTTTTGGCTGCGCACATCAACAACGACGGCGAGCCGCGGCATTGATTCGGGCATGCGCGAGACAAGTTCGGCCAGCGTGCCGAGCATTTGCGGCGGAAGGTTGTCCACGACATACCAGCCGTGGTCTTCGAGCGCAGGCGCGGCGGTGGTACGGCCTGCGCCCGACATACCCGTGACCACCAGCAGTTCGGATTCCACCGGTTTGATCGGCGTGAAATCCTCTTCGTCTGACATTGAGCCGTCCTGTTCTTAGGTTAGTCCCGCGGCCTGCACGGGTTTCCTAGCCTAGCTAAGATTCGATGATTTCGCCGGTCGCCATGTTGACCGACGGTGCCTCAGCGGCGGGTTCCGCCGCCGGACCGAGCTGCCGTTTGATGGAGGCAGCCAACGCGGGACCGACGCCGGGCACCGCCTGGAGTTCCTCGGTGCTGGCAGCTTTGAGTTTCTTGGCCGAGCCGAAGTGCTTGAGCAGCGCCTTGCGCTTGGCCGGGCCCAGCCCCTGGATCCCGTCCAGTACCGACACGGTCATCGATTTCCCGCGCTTCTGGCGGTGGTAGTTGATCGCGAAGCGGTGAGCTTCGTCCCGGATCCGCTGGAGCAGGTACAGGCCGTGCGATGCACGGGGCAGGATGACGGGGAAGTCGTCGTCCGGAAGCCAGACTTCTTCCAGCCTTTTGGCCAGTCCGACCACGAAGACATCGGTGATCCCCAGATCGGCCAAGGCACGGGAGGCGGCGGAAACCTGCGGCGGCCCGCCGTCGACCACAACGAGGTTCGGCGGATAGGCAAACTTGGTGCGCGGCGCCGGCGTCGTCGTATCCGTCAACACACCGTCGCCGGCGGGGATGCCATTGGAGTCGATGACATCGGCAGCCAGGGGTGCTTTCGTGCCGCCCGGCGACGGAGCCGCCTCGGGTTCGGGAACCGCCGTCTTGTCGGCCAGGTAGTTACGGAACCGGCGGCTGATGACGTCATACATCGCGGAGGTGTCGTCGCGCGCGGCATCGCCGGTAATGGAGAACCGCCGGTAATCGGATTTCTTGGGCAGGCCGTCCTCAACGACCACCATGGAGGCCACGACGTTGGTTCCCTGGACATGGGAAATGTCGTAGCACTCGATGCGCAGCAGGGCCACGGGCAGGTCGAGCGCCTCCTGCAGCTCCTGCAGCGCGGCGGAGCGGGTGGTCAGGTCTCCGGCGCGGCGGCTCTTATGCAGCGCCAGCGCCTGGGTGGCGTTCTCCTGCACCGTGCCGAGCAGCGCGGCCTTGTCACCGCGCTGGGGCACCCGCAGTTCGACCTTGCTGCCGCGCAGGCCGCGCAGCCACTCCTCCAGCTCGGGCCTGTTCTCCGGCTCCACGGGGAGCAGCACCTGCTTGGGGATCCTGTCGGGCCCCTCGCCGTCGCCGTAGACCTGCTGCAGCAGGTGCTCGGTCAGGTCGGCCGGAGACGCATCCTCGACCTTTTCGACGACCCAGCCGCGCTGGCCCCGGATCCGCCCGCCGCGGACGTGGAAGACCTGGACCGCCGCCTCGAGCTCGTCTTCGGCCAACGCGAAAATGTCCGCGTCCGTGTCCTCGCTGAGCACCACCGCATTGCGTTCGAAGACTCGCTTGAGGGCTGCGATGTCGTCGCGGTACCGTGCCGCCGATTCGTAATCGAGCTCGGCAACGGCGGCGTTCATCTTCTGTTCCAGCGCGCGGATGAAACGGTCGGCTTCGCCGCCCATGAAAGCGCAGAATTCAGCGGCGAGGGCCTTGTGGTCTTCGGGCGAAATCCGCCCGACGCACGGTGCGGAGCACTTGTCGATGTAGCCGAGCAGGCAGGGCCGGCCGGTCCGCTGGGCACGGTTGAAGACGCCAACGCTGCAGGTACGGACCGGGAAGACGCGCAGCAGGGTGTCGACTGTTTCCCTGATCGCCTTAGCCGGATAGAAGGGGCCGAAGTACTTGGTGCCCTTCCGCCGGTCCCCGCGCATGACCTGCACGCGTGGAAACTTCTCGGACATGGTGACAGCCAGGTAAGGGTAGGACTTATCGTCCCGGAACATGATGTTGAACCGGGGCGTGAACTCCTTGATCCAGGTGTACTCGAGCTGGATGGCCTCCAGTTCGCTGCCCACCACGGTCCATTCTACGGATGCGGCGGTATGCACCATTGCCCGGGTACGCGGCATGAGTCCGTCGGGATTTGCGAAGTAGCTGTTGAGGCGGGACCGGAGGTTCTTGGCCTTACCCACATAGATGACGCGCTTGTTGTCATCCCGGAACCTGTACACCCCGGGCTGGGTAGGGATCTCCCCCGGCTTCGGCCGGTAAGACGAGGGCAGTGCCATTACTGTGCCTGTTTGGATTGGTTGTACGTGCCGGCCCGTTCCTGCCCGCTCAGTTCGGCAATGGCGTCCATGATCTTGTCCGTGGCGGCACGGCGGGCAGGCAAGGAGTGCCCCGGGCCCGTCTTGTCGAAATACAGCGGCGCGCCGACCTTGAGGGTGAAATGTTGCGGCTTGATCATCTTCTTGTCCGCTGGCTGGAGCCTGTCGGTTCCGATCAGTCCCACCGGCACCACGGGAGCACCGGTGGTCAAGGCAAGCCAGCCAACACCTGTTCTTCCACGGTACAACAGACCGTCGCGGGAGCGCGTGCCTTCAGGATAGATACCGAACGCCTCTTTCCGCTCAAGAATTTCCACCGCCGTCTGCAGCGCCGCCACGCTGGCAGCCTGTTCCCCGCGTTCCACCGGAACGGAGCCAACGCTGTTGAAGAACCAGCGCATCGCGGAGCCCTTCGGTCCCTTCGCAGTGAAGTACTCGGCCTTCGCAAAGAACGCCACCTTGCGCGGCATTAGCGCCTGGACAATGATGCTGTCGAAAAACGACTGGTGGTTCGGGGCGACGATGACCGGGCCCTCCCGCGGGAAGTTTTCCAGCCCCTCAACCGTGGGCCGGCAGGTACCGGAGATCACGGAACGGAACGCAGCACGGGTGCCTTCGAAAAATTCCATTCCCCTACCTCTCCGTTCCTTGTGTGGCGGCTGCTAGCTGCAGTGCCAGTTCTTCCGCTAGTTCCTCGGTATTGACGACGACGGCGGCGGCACCGGCGGCTTCCAGCTCGCCGTCGGCCGCAAATCCCCAGCCGACTCCGATAGCCGGAATCCCGTGGTGCACGGCGGCCGCGATGTCGTAGTGCCGGTCCCCCACCATCACCACGCTGCCGTACGCTCCGGCGTACTGTCGCAAGGCCTCTTCGAGAATCGGAATCTTGCCTGCATCGGCTGCGGCGGTGCTGCCCGGATCGTCAAAGCCAGCCCCATGGATGCTCTCGAAATAGGCGGTCAACCCCTGTACGCGCAGCAGTTCGTCGGCGATCGGAGTGGGCTTCTGCGTAACCACGGCCAGGATTGTGCCTTCGGTCTTCAACTGCTGCAGCAGTCCTTCCACTCCCGGATAAACATGGCTGGCTGCCATCCCGGAGTGGCGGTACTCGGTCCGGTAGAGCCGAATGACTTCAGCCAGATCGCTCTCCGGAACACCGGCCTTCTCCCGCAGCGACTGCCCGAGCGGAGGACCGACCATGGAGTCGAGGACATCCTGTTGCGGGACCGGCAGGCCGGCTAGCTGCAGGGCACGGCTGATACCCCCGGTGATGGCTCCCGCGGGATCCACCAGAGTCCCATCAAGGTCAAAGAGAACCAGCGCCGGCAAAGAAGTCACCTAGGCATTTTTCCATACGTTGAACGTTATGCGTTACAAGCATTCCCTTCGAGGTATATACCGCGCCGTAAATCAGGCCGTTTCCAGTACCTCCGCGAGGAACCGTCCGGTGTGGCTGACCTCGGCTTTTGCCACCTGTTCAGGCGTGCCGGCTGCAATAATCCGCCCGCCGCCGGAACCTCCGTCCGGTCCAAGATCCACTACCCAGTCGGCACTCTTGATGACGTCCAGGTTGTGTTCGATGGTGATCACGGTGTTGCCCTTGTCCACCAACGACTGGAGTACCAGCAACAGCTTGCGGATATCCTCGAAGTGCAGCCCGGTGGTGGGTTCGTCCAGTACGTAGATACTCCGGCCGTTGCTTCGCTTCTGCAGCTCACTCGCGAGCTTCACCCGCTGCGCTTCGCCGCCGGAAAGGGTGGTAGCGGGCTGGCCGAGCCGGACGTACCCCAAGCCGACGTCCACCAAGGTGTTCAAGTGGCGCGCAATCGGGGTGAAGGCCGCGAAGAATTCTGCACCTTCCTCAATCGGCATATCCAGGACATCGGCAATGGTCTTGCCCTTGTAATGGACTTCAAGCGTTTCGCGGTTGTAGCGGGCGCCGTGGCAGACCTCACAGGGGACATAGACATCCGGCAGGAAGTTCATCTCGATCTTCAGTGTGCCGTCACCGCTGCATGCTTCACAGCGTCCGCCCTTGACGTTGAACGAGAACCGTCCGGGCTGGTAGCCGCGCACCTTGGCCTCGTTGGTTTCCGCGAAGAGTTTGCGGATGTTGTCGAAGACACCGGTGTAGGTGGCCGCGTTGGACCGCGGCGTCCGGCCGATCGGACTCTGGTCAACGTGGATGACCTTGTCCAGGTGCTCAAGTCCCTCGACGCGGGTATGCCGGCCGGCGACCTGCTTGGCCCGGTTGAGCTTGTTGGCCAGCACCTTGTATAGGATGTCGTTGACGAGGGTGGACTTTCCGGAGCCACTCACCCCGGTCACCGCGGTGAAAACGCCGAGCGGGAAGACCGCGTCGATGCCCTGCAGGTTGTTTTCCCGGGCAGCGACTACCTTGAGCTGCCGCTTCTTATCGATCTTGCGGCGCTTGGCGGGGATGTCGATGCGGCGCCGGCCGGCCAGGTAATCGCCGGTAATGGACTGCTCATTATCCAGCAGTTCCTTGAGCGAACCGGAATGGACTATCTGGCCTCCGTGCTCGCCCGCACCCGGACCGACGTCCACAATCCAGTCGGCTTCGCTGATGGTATCTTCGTCGTGCTCGACCACGATCAGTGTGTTGCCCAGATCGCGCAGGCGGGTCAGGGTTTCGATCAGCCGGCGGTTGTCCCGCTGGTGCAGGCCGATGGACGGCTCGTCCAGGACGTAGAGCACGCCGACGAGGCCGGAACCGATCTGGGTGGCCAGCCGGATGCGCTGCGCTTCACCACCCGACAGGGTGCCGGCAGCGCGTTCGAGGTTCAGATAGGAGAGGCCTACGTCCAGCAGGAAGCGGAGCCGGGCCTGGATCTCGATGAGCACCTGCTGCGCGATTTGTGCCTCGCGCGGCGTCAGCTCCAGTGAATTCAGGAAGTCGCGGCATTCCTGCAGCGGCATCGCCGACACTTCGGCAATGGACCTGCCGTTGATGAGGACCGACAGGGACGCCGGGTTCAACCGGGCGCCCTTGCATTCGGGACAGGGAACCTCCCGCATGTACTGCTCGTAGCGGTCCCGCGCATTGTCGGACTCGGTTTCCAGATGCTTGCGGTGGATGTATTGCACGGCGCCTTCGAAACCGGTGCTGTACTTGCGTTCGCGGCCAAACCGGTTGCGGTACTGAACCACCACCTTGTGGTCCTTGCCGTAGAGCACAGCCTTGCGCGCATCCTTGGATAGCTCATTGAAGGGAACGTCCATGGAGAATCCGAGTTCGTGGGACAGGCCTTCAAGCAGCCGGTTCCAGTACTGCTGCGTCGCCGTACCCAGGGCCCAGGGCGCGATCGCGCCGTCGCCGAGGCTGAGCTCCGGGTCCGGAACGACCAGGTCCTCGTCCACCTCGAGCTTGCTGCCGATGCCGGTACAGACCGGGCAGGCGCCGAACGGATTGTTGAACGAGAAGGACCGCGGCTCGACTTCGTCGATGGCCAGCGGGTGCTCATTGGGGCAGGCAAGGTGCTCCGAAAAGGCCCGGGTACGTCCCGGATCGCTTTCATCCAGGTCCACAAAGTCTGCCAGCACACGCCCCTCGGCCAGGCCCAGCCCGGTCTCGATCGAGTCGGTCAGCCGCTGCTGGATGCCGTCCTTGACCACCAGCCGGTCGATGACCACTTCGATGGTGTGCTTGAACTGCTTGCCGAGCTTGGGCGGCTCCGACAGCTGGACCAGTTTGCCGTCCACCTTGGCGCGGGAATAGCCCTTGGCGGAGAGTTCCTTGAACAGGTCCACGAACTCGCCCTTGCGCCCACGGACTACCGGGGCGAGGATCTGGAACCGGGTACCGCTCTCAAGCTCCAGCAGCTGATCCACAATCTGCTGCGGAGTCTGCCGTGTCACCGGTTGGCCGCAAACCGGGCAGTGCGGGCGGCCCACGCGGGCCCAGAGCAGGCGCATGTAGTCGTAGATCTCGGTGATCGTGCCCACCGTGGAACGGGGGTTCTTGCTCGTCGATTTCTGGTCGATGGATACTGCCGGGGAAAGGCCTTCAATGAAGTCGACATCCGGTTTGTCCACCTGGCCCAGGAACATGCGCGCATAGGCTGACAGGGATTCGACATAGCGGCGCTGCCCCTCGGCGAAGATCGTGTCGAAGGCCAGGGAGGACTTGCCGGAACCGGACAGCCCGGTGAATACGATCATGGAATCCCTGGGCAGGTCCAGGTCGACGTTGCGCAGGTTGTGCTCCCGCGCGCCCTTCACGACCAGCCGGGATAGGTCCGCCCGGACATCCTCGTGGGATCCGGGTCCAGTTGATTCACTCGCTTTTAGCACGGTTTCCACTCTAATCGAAAGTCCGTTCGAAAATGTATTGCGTTCACCACAGTCGGTGCGCACGCGGACCAAAGTTGTCCGCGTTCCTTCAACGCAGGGTGGGCTTTTTCCTCCGGCCCGCCTATCCGCTGGATCAGCGTTCCAGGGCCGCCTTGACCGCGGCCAAGGCAGTCTTGACCGTGGCGCCCTGTGCCCGGGCCGTCTCGGCAAACGTCATGGCCGCCTCGGCCAGCAGCCGCGAAGATTCGTCCCCGCCCGCACTGATCACCGTGCCGGCGCGGCCTCCGGTTGTCACCCGGCCGGCCGTCTCCAGTTCCCGGTAGGCGCGGGCCACGGTGTTGGGCACAATGCCGAGATGGTCGGCCAGCCGCCGCACCGGCGGCAGCTTGGTTCCGATAGCCAGCTCGCCGCCGTCGGACGCCTCGATAATGCGCAGGCGCAGCTGCTCGAACAGCGGCACCGAGCTCTGCTTGTCCAGCCGCCAGTCGAATTGGTCAGCTTCCATGTACCGCTGCCTGCCCTTCTGCACTTGTCCGTTCCCGGACCAATCGAATTTACGCCAATTTCCCGACGTCGGACAAGGATTTTCACTCTGGGCGCAGACCTGCCCCGGGCAGCGGCGGGCCTGTGATTAGACTGGGCGCATGTGGGAACTTGATGACATCACCATCCGCTCGGCGTCCGTCAGCGAGATGGACAACAACGTCTATTTGATCACGGCGAAGGATTCCGGCACACAGGTGCTCATCGACGCCGCGGATGATCTGCCCGCCATCGAAAAGCTGCTGGCCGAAGGGGCGCAGGACAGCCCGGCTCCCGCCAAAGTGGCGATGATCATCACCACGCACAGCCACTGGGACCATGTGCGTGCCCTTGCCGAGACAGTGAAACTCACCGGCGCCCGCACCGCGGCCGGAACCGAGGACATCGCGCAGATCGAGGTTCCCACCGCCGTCGCACTCGATCACGGGGACCTCGCGGAATTCGACGGGTTCTCGCTGGAGGCCATCAAACTCCGCGGCCACACTCCCGGCTCGGTTGCTCTGCTGTACCGCAACGCGCACGGGCCCTCGCATGTCTTCACCGGTGACTCGCTGTTCCCGGGCGGCGTTGGCAACACCCAGCAGGACCCGCAGCGCTTCTCCTCGCTGATTAACGACGTCGAACGCCGTCTTTTCGACTATCTCCCGGACGACACGGTGGTCCACCCGGGCCACGGCAAGGGCACCACGCTCGGCGCCGAACGCCCGCACCTGGCCGAATGGCGCGAGCGGGGCTGGTAGTCAGCGCTTGCGCGCAACGCAGAAGATCCGTCGGAAGGGGAAAACCGTTCCGTGCGGGCCCGCCGGATAGGCATGGCGCAGGGCCTCGGCATATTCCCTCTCGAACTCGGACGCCTCCTGGGGCTCCAAGGCGGCGAGAACCGGGCGCAGACCCGTCCCCCGGACCCACTCCAGCACCGGATCGGACCCCTGCAAAACGTGGAGGTACGTGGTCTCCCAGGCATCGGCGTCGAATCCCGCCTCCAGCAGCAGCGCGAGGTAATCCGCGGGCTCGCTGACGGCATCTTCGTGCCGGAGGACGCCGTCGAGACGGGAATGCCACCTGCTGGAGGCCGCCTGGCGGCGCATCAGCACATGCGACGGCGCGGAGAAGTTGCCCGGAACCTGGAACGCCAGCCACGCGCCGGAGCCCAGCGCTGACGCCCACGCACGCAGCAGGTCCTGGTGCCCCGGCAGCCACTGGAGGGCGGCGTTTGAGACGAGCACATCCAGATCCTCCGGCGGAGTCCAAGCCGCGATGTCGCCGACCTCGAAATCCAGGTTCTGCGGTCGTGAAGCGGCACTGGCCGCGGCGATCATGGCCGCGGACGAATCCAGTCCGGTCACCCGCGCCCGGGGCCAGCGGTCTACCAGGGCTGCGGTCAGGCTGCCAGGACCGCAGCCCAGGTCCACCACCCGGCGCGGCTCCTCGGCGGCGATCCTGCCGGTCAGGTCGAAGAAGGGGCGGCTGCGGTAATCCGCAAACTCGGCGTACTTGGACGGATCCCATTTCATGACCCCAGCCTACGGCTGCCGCTGCGCCCGTCCCCCGGCGGCGCACCGACCGATAGGCTGGAGGGGACATGAACCTACTTGAACAGCTCCCCGCAGCCGCCACCGCCAGCCCGGACGAAATCTACACCGCCTTCATCGACTGGGTGGAGGGCCGTGGCATGGCGCTGTATCCGGCCCAGGACGAGGCGGTGATGGAGCTGGTCACGGGCAACAACGTCATTCTGGCTACGCCGACCGGCTCGGGTAAGTCCATGGTGGCCATCGCTTCGCATTTCCACGCGATGGCCCACGGGCGGCGCAGTTACTACACGGCCCCGATCAAGGCCCTCGTCTCGGAAAAGTTCTTCGCCTTGTGCGACATCTTCGGCCCGGACAACGTCGGCATGGTGACCGGCGACTCGTCCGTGAACCAGGATGCTCCCATCATCTGCTGCACCGCGGAAATCCTCGCGAACATCGCCCTGCGCGAGGGCTCGGAGGCCGAGCTGGGAACCGTGGTCATGGACGAATTCCACTACTACTCGGATCCGCAGCGCGGCTGGGCCTGGCAGGTGCCGCTGCTGGAGCTGCCGCAGGCGCAGTTCCTGCTGATGTCCGCCACGCTGGGCGACGTGACCCGGTTCGAGAAGGAGCTGACCCAGCGCACCGGGCGGCAGACCACCACCGTCAGCTCGGCCGAACGCCCCATCCCGCTGCATTACTACTACGTCCAGACGCCTGTGCAGGAGTCGCTGGAGGAGCTCCTGAGCACCCGCCAGGTGCCGGTGTACGTGGTGCACTTCAGCCAGCTGGAGGCGATCGAACGCGCCCAGAACCTGATGAGCATCAACGTCTGCACCCGCGAGGAGAAGGACCGGATCGGCGAACTGATCGCCGGCTTCCGGTTCGCCCCGGGCTTCGGCAAGACCTTGAACCGGCTGGTCCGCCACGGCATCGGCGTCCACCACGCCGGCATGCTGCCTAAGTACCGGCGGCTGGTCGAACAGCTGGCCCAGGCCGGCCTGCTGAAGGTCATCTGCGGTACGGACACGCTCGGCGTCGGCATCAACGTCCCCATCCGCACCGTCCTGATGACGGCGCTAAGCAAGTACGACGGCGTCCGTACCCGGCTGCTCAACGCGCGGGAATTCCACCAGATCGCCGGCCGCGCAGGACGGGCCGGGTATGACACGGCCGGCACCGTCGTCGTCCAGGCGCCGGAGCACGTGGTGGAAAACACCAAGGCGATGGCCAAGGCGGTGGCGAAGTTCGGTGATGACCAGAAGAAGCTGCGCCAGGTGGTCAAGAAGAAGCCACCGGCTGGCTTTGTCAGCTGGGGCGAGCCGACCTACCAGAAGCTGGTGGACGGCCAACCGGAGCCGCTGACCTCCAGCTTCACGGTGAGCCACTCGATGCTGCTGAACCTGCTGGAGCGGCCCGGGGATCCCTTTGCCGCGGCCAAACGATTGCTGACCGAGAACCACGAGACCCGGGCTTCACAGCTCAACCTGATCAAGCGCGCGCTGGGCATCTACCGCGAACTCGTGGCCTCCGGCCTGGTGGAACGCCTGCCGGAGCCGGACGAAGACGGCCGCCTGGTGCGGCTGAAGATCCATCTGCAGGCGAACTTCGCGCTGAACCAGCCGCTGTCCCCGTTCGCGGTAGCCAGCCTGGAACTGCTGGATCCGGAGAGCGGCAGCTACTCCCTCGATGTCGTTTCCTCAATCGAGGCGATCCTGGAGCAGCCCCGGCAGGTGCTCTCCGCCCAGGAGAAGAAGGCCCGCGGCGAAGCTGTTGCCGCCATGAAGGCAGACGGCATCGAGTACGACCAGCGCATGGCCATGCTGGAGGAAGTCACCTACCCGCAACCGCTGGCCGAGCTGTTGTTCCAGTCCTTCGACGTGTACCGGAAGAGCGCCCCCTGGCTGGGCGACTTCGAGCTTGCGCCCAAGTCGGTGATCCGGGACATGTACGAACGGGCGATGAACTTCAGCGAATACGTGCAGTTCTACTCACTGGCACGCTCCGAAGGGATCCTGCTGCGCTACCTCACGGACGGGTACAAGGCGTTGCGCCAGACGGTGCCGACCGAGGCCCTGCGCGAAGACCTGGAAGACATCATCGCCTGGCTCGGCGAACTGGTGCGCCAGGTGGACTCGAGCCTGCTGGACGAATGGGAGGAGCTGACCTCCGGCGCCGGAGCCGCGGATCTGGCGGCGGAACATGCCAGCGAGTCCGTCCTGACCAAGGCGCCGCCGAAGCTCACGGACAACGTGCGCGCGTTCCGCGTGATGGTCCGCAACGAACTCTTCCGCCGGGTGGAGCTCTTCGAAGCAGAAAACGAAGCGGCCCTGGGGGAACTGGACGCGGACAGCGGCTGGGATGCGGACCGGTGGGCGGACGCGATGGACGCCTACTTCGACGCACATGATGACCTTGGCATCGGGCCGGACGCCCGTGGCCCCAAGTACCTGATCATCGAAGAGGCTCCCGCGGAGTGGAAGGTCCGGCAGATCTTCGACGACCCGGCCGGGGACCACGACTGGGGCATTAACGCCGTCGTCAATCTTGCCGAATCCAACGAACTGGGCACGGCAGCGGTGCGGATTACCGCCGTGGGCCCGCTCTGATTAAGATGCCAGTTATGACCAGTATCCGGCGTGCCCGCGAATCCGACGTTCCCGTAATCCTCGAGCTCATCCGTGAGCTTGCCGTCTACGAAAAGGAACCGGACGCGGTCAAGACCACCGAGAAGCAGCTGCAGCAGGCCCTCTTCGGCGAAAACCCGTCCGTGTTCGCCCACATCGCCGAGGACGACGGCGGCGTGCAGGGTTTTGCGCTGTGGTTCCGCAATTTCTCCACCTGGGAGGGCGTCCACGGCATCTACCTGGAGGACCTGTACGTTCGCCCGGAGTCGCGCGGCGCGGGACACGGAAAGGCGCTGCTGCGCACCCTGGCGCAGCACGCCGTCGAGAACGGTTATGCCCGGGTGGAATGGGCGGTACTGAACTGGAACGAGCCGTCCATCAACTTCTACCGCAGCCTGGGCGCGCTGCCGCAGGATGAGTGGTCCACCTTCCGCCTGACTGGCCCGGCGCTGCGCGAATTCGGCTCCGCAGTTCCGGCCCGGACGGCATAATGCACGACGGCGCAGCCCACCGGATCGCCGCCTCGCACGTCATGCACGGGGCCAGGACGGTGGAACACTGGTTCACCGTTCCGCTGGCCCACGGTGACGCGGACGGCCCCAGTATCGAGATCTTTGCCCGGGAATACACGTCCCTGGAGCACAGCGACGAGGCAGTGGAATCTTTGCCCTGGCTGCTGTTCCTGCAGGGCGGACCCGGCGGCCGCGGCAACCGGGTGACCTCCCTGGGCGGCTGGATGAAAGAAGCCGCGCGGCACTTCCGCATTCTGATGCTGGACCAGCGCGGAACCGGGCTGTCCACTCCCCTGTCGCGCCAGAGCCTGCCGCTGCAGGGCGATGCGGCGGCACAGGCGGCTTATCTGGCCCACTTCCGGGCGGACTCTATTGTGGCGGATGCCGAACTCATCCGGCAGGAGCTGGCCGGTGCGCCCTGGAGCATCTTTGGCCAGAGCTACGGCGGTTTCTGCGCCCTGAGCTACCTTTCCTTGGCGCCCGCGGGACTGCGCGAAGTTCTGATCACCGGCGGCCTGGCACCGTTGACCGGCCACCCGGACCGGGTATACCAGGCCACCTTCAAGCGGGTCGAGGCACGGAACGTCGAATACTTCGCCCGCTACCCGGAGGACCGCCAACGGGTCACCCGGATAGCGCGCCACCTGGAACAGGTGCCGGAATTCCTGCCCACCGGCGAGCGGCTGAGCGTGCGCCGCTTCCAGATGCTCGGCTCCTTCCTGGGCGGCAATACCCGGGTGGATGCCCTGCACTACCTGCTGGAAGATGCCTTCACCACCACGCCGGACGGCCCGCGGCTGACCGATAGCTTCCTCGAACAAATAAGCCACCAGGTCAGCCGGGCCGCCAATCCGCTCTACGCGCTGCTGCACGAATCCATCTACGCACAGCACGAGGCCACCGCCTGGTCGGCGTGGCGGGTCCTCGAGCAGTATCCGCAGTTCAGCCCGGAGGCGGAGCATCCGCTGCTCACAGGCGAAATGGTCTACCCGTGGTACTTCGAAGAGGACCCGGCGCTGGTGCCGCTGCAGGAGGTGGCGGGGCAACTGGCCGCCAAGAGCGACTGGCCCGCGCTCTACGACCTGGAACAGCTGGCCGCCAACACAGTGCCGGCCGCAGCTGCTGTGTATGCCGAGGACATCTACGTTGACCGCGACCTGTCGCTGGAAACCGCCGACCGGGTCAGGGGCCTGCAGGTCTGGGAGACCGCCGATTTCTATCATGACGGCATTTCGGACGACGGCGAGGCCATCTTCCGCCGCCTGCTCACCATGTGCCGTAGCCAGGACGGCGCCGTCGAATAATCCCCTGAGGCTCGCCAGGCGGAACAACGGTGGCGCGTCCTACCCCCGGTGCTGGCTCCCGCGGTTCCGCGCGGCCTCCACGACGGCGAAGACCAGGACGACGGCGGCCGCCAGTGCCGCCGCCAGGTTCAGCCCGGCGAAGCCAAAGAACGCAAGCGCTACCCCGGAGAGTGCGGCGCCCAATGCGCCCGCGGCTCCCATGCAGGTATCGGACACGCCCTGCACCAGCACCCGGTCCTCGTCGGAGACTGATTCCGTCAGCAAGGTGGAGCCGGCGATGGTGGCAGCAGACCAGCCGACGCCGAGGACAGCCAGTTCGACGCCCACCCATAGCTGGTCGCCGTGCCCGATCCCGGCCAGCCCGACGGCGGCCAGCAGCACCAGCTGGGCGATCATGATCATCCGAGGCCTGCCCAACCTGTCGGTGAGCAGGCCGATCGCCGGCGACAGTGCGTACATGCCTGCGATGTGCAGGGAGATGGTGAATCCGATGAGCGCCAGCGTATCGGCCTCGCTGTGGTGCAGGCCGGAGGCATGGTCGAGCTCTTGCAGATGGACGGGAGTCATGGACATCACGGCGACCATGACCAGGTGGGCCCCGACGACCGTGACCAGGCCCAGCTGGGCCATCGGCGACCGGCGGACCGCGGCCAGGCCGGCGCCCAGCGAACCGCCGCGGAGCTTTCGGTGCAAGGCGGAGTCCGGCGCGGCCGCAGATGCAGGTGCAGGTGCAGGTGTGCCACGATGTGCGGTGGGAGATGCGGCGGCCGGGGCAGAGCCGGCGGCCACGCTCCGGGCCACGAGCAGCGGATCCGGACGCAACCCGAGAAACAGCAGAGTTGCGCCGATGGCCAGCCCTGCCATGGAAAACAGGAACGGACCGGACGTCTCCGGCAGCGACAGCGCCAAGGCCAGTTCGGCCCCGGGCTTGATCAGGTTTGGTCCTGCCACCGCTCCGATGGTGATGGACCAGACCACGAAGGACAGGTCGCGCCCCCGGTGCTCCGGCCGGGCCAGATCGACGGCCGCAAACCGCGCCTGCAGGTTGACTGCAGCGCCGACGCCGAGCAAGGCGGAGCCAGCCAGCACCAGCAGGTAGGAACGCAGAATCGGCGCCAACACCATGAGTGCGGCGCCCAGCAGGGCCAGCAGCAGGCCGGAGATCAGCGCCCGCCGCCGGCCGCACCGAGCCGCCAGGCCGGCCAGCGGCAGTGCGACCAGGGCACCGGCCAGGGACAGGGCCATGGTGGACGTACCGGCTAGTTCTTCGTTGCCGGAAAGCTCCACGGCAAGAAGCGAACCGATCGCCAGCGCGGCCCCGTTGCCAACGCCGCTGAACAATTGGGCGAGGGCAAGGGTTAAAACAGTACGGCGCTGGATGCGTCCAAGCCGTGCTTGGGCATCCAGCGCCGCGTCGACAGGAAAACTCACACTGCGAGCATAACGCCGCTGAGCGTCTAGTGGTTTTCGTTTGTCGGCAGGCTACTTTTCGTTGAGCTTGTCTTCCTCGCGCTCCTCGCGGCGGCTGGCTTCCAGATCCGCCTTCAGTTCAGCGTCGATCTTTGCGGCCTTGCCTGCCGGGCTCAGCAGGCTGGCTACGGTGGCCACCACGATCGTGCCCAGGATGACGGCCAGAGACAACTCGGTGGAGATCTCGGGGATCCAGTCGATATGCTGGCCGCCGTTGATGAACGGCAGTTCGTTGACATGCAGGGCGTGGAAGATCAACTTCACGCCGATGAAGGCCAGGATGACCGAAAGGCCGTGCTTGAGGTAGACCAGTCGGTCCATCAGCCCGCCCAGCAGGAAGTACAGCTGGCGAAGGCCCATCAGTGCAAAAATGTTGGCGGTAAAGACAATGAACGCGCTCTGGGTCAGGCCGAAAATCGCAGGGATGGAATCCACGGCGAAGAGCAGGTCCGTCATGCCGATGGTGATGAATACCATGACCATAGGAGTGAAAACGCGCTTGCCGTCGACCGTTGTGCGCAGTTTGTTGCCGTCAAAGTTCTCGCTCACCGGCAGTTTGCGAGTCAGCTTGGCGATGAGACCGCTTTCGGCGCCTTCTTCTTCGTCTTCACCGGAATCTGTGGCCTGCTTCCAAGCGGTCCAGAGCAGGAACGCGCCGAAGAGGTAAAAGACCCAGCTGAAGTTCTCGATGACCGTAGCTCCGAGCAGAATGAAGATTCCGCGCAGCACCAGAGCGATGATGATGCCGAACATCAGCACTTCTTGCTGGTACTTCCTGGGCACCGAGAACCTGGCCATGATGATGATGAAGACAAACAGGTTATCGATGCTGAGGCTGTATTCGGTCACCCAGCCTGCGACGAATTCCTGTCCATAGTCGGAGCCTGCTTGCCAGAACATCAGGCCGGCAAAGACGAGGGCGAGCGTCACATAGAAGCCGACCCACAGGCCGGCCTCTTTCATAGACGGTTCATGCGGACGTTTGACCACGTACAGCAGGTCGAAGAGCAAAATGAGACCCAGGACCACGAGCGATATGGTCTGGAACTGGGCAGACAACTGGTCTGACACGGATGGCCTTTCGAAAGCAGCGCATTGCGCCGATTGGAGATACGGGACATTTGCCGCAAGTCTCTCCGCCGCCCTTGTGTCGGGTACGGCCACTGCGCCCGGCCGGGCTTCGCTGCCCCGCGTGTTGACGTCCGCAGTGTTTGGGATACTCCCCTACGCCTCATCGAGTGTACCCGATTGACCGCTCCGGGTCAGGCGTGACCGGCCGCACGCATCTGCCGGAGATCCTTCTTCAGGTCCGCAATCTCATCGCGCAAGCGGCCGGCCAACTCGAACTGCAGTTCGGCTGCTGCCGCATGCATCTGTGCGGTCATCTCTTCGATCAGGGAGGTAAGGTCTTCGGCTGGTACCGCGGCAAGACCGTCCTTGCGGATCTTTTCCTTCGGCTTAGCGGCCGAGTATCCGCGCTTGCCCTTGCCGTAATCAAACTCACCCAAAAGCTCCGCGGTATCGGCGTCCTCGCGGGCCAATTGGTCGGTAATGTCCGCAATCCGTTTGCGCAGCGGCTGCGGGTCCACCCCGTGTTTCTTGTTGTAGGCCTGCTGGATTTCGCGGCGCCGGTTGGTCTCCTCGATGGCGTGCGCCATGGAATCGGTGATCCGGTCCGCGTACATGTGGACCTCGCCCGATACGTTACGGGCCGCACGGCCGATTGTCTGGATCAGCGACGTGCTGCTGCGCAGGAACCCTTCCTTGTCTGCATCGAGGATGCTGACAAGGGAGACTTCGGGCAGGTCCAGGCCTTCACGCAGCAAGTTGATCCCGACCAGTACGTCGAAGGTGCCCGTCCGCAGTTCGCGCAGGAGCTCCACCCGGCGCAGGGTATCGACATCCGAGTGCAGGTACTGGACTTTGACGCCGTGGTCCATGAGGTATTCGGTCAGGTCCTCGGCCATCCGTTTGGTCAGCGTGGTGACCAGGACGCGCTCGTTCTTCTCCACCCGGATGTTGATCTCGCCCAGCAGGTCATCAATCTGGCCCTTGGTCGGCTTCACCACGACCTCCGGGTCGATCAGTCCGGTGGGACGGATGATCTGCTGGACGTACCCGTCGGCCTTGCCCAGTTCGTATTTGCCCGGCGTGGCCGAAAGGTAGACGGTCTGGCCGATCCGCTCGAGGAATTCATCCCATTTCAGCGGCCGGTTGTCCATGGCCGAGGGCAGCCGGAACCCGTGGTCCACCAGCGTGCGCTTACGTGACATATCGCCTTCGTACATGGCGCCGATTTGGGGAACCGTCACGTGGGACTCATCGATCACCAGCATGAAGTCGTCGGGGAAGTAGTCCAGCAGGCAGTGCGGTGCGGTTCCGGCACCGCGGCCATCGATGTGCCGGGAGTAGTTTTCAATGCCGTTGCAGAAGCCCATCTGCTGCATCATCTCGAGGTCGTAGGTGGTGCGCATGCGCAGCCGCTGGGCTTCCACGAGTTTGTTCTGGGATTCCAGGACCTGCAGCCGGGCCGCCAGCTCATCCTCGATCTCCTTGATCGCCCGGCTCATCCGTTCCGGTCCGGCCACGTAGTGCGAGGCAGGAAAAACATACATTTCGGTTTCCTCGCGGATAACCTCGCCGGTCAGGGGATGCAGCGTATAGATATTCTCGATTTCGTCCCCGAAAAATTCGATGCGCAGGGCCTGTTCCTCATACATCGGAATGATTTCCACCGTATCTCCGCGCACCCGGAAGGTGCCCCGGTGGAAGTCCATGTCATTTCGCGCATACTGCATCGACACGAATCTGCGCAGCAGCTCATCACGGTCCATCTGTTCGCCCCGGCGGAGCGTGACCATGCCTGCCACGTATTCCTCGGGCGTGCCGAGACCGTAGATGCAGGAGACCGTGGCAACGACGACGACGTCGCGCCGGGTCAGCAAGGCGTTTGTCGCCGAATGCCGGAGACGTTCGACCTCCTCGTTGACGGAGGAGTCCTTTTCGATGAAGGTGTCCGTCTGCGGCACATACGCTTCCGGCTGGTAGTAGTCGTAGTAGGAGACGAAGTACTCCACCGCGTTGTTCGGCAGCAGTTCCCGGAACTCGTTCGCCAGCTGTGCTGCCAGCGTCTTGTTCTGCACCATGACAAGCGTGGGCCGCTGCACCTGTTCGATCAGCCATGCCGTCGTGGCGCTCTTACCGGTGCCCGTCGCACCCAGCAGGACGATGTCCTTCTCCCCGGCCTGGATCCGCTCGGTGAGTTCCTTAATGGCTCCAGGCTGGTCACCTGCTGGTTTGTAATCACTGATTACTTCGAAAGGAGCTACAACTCGGTTGATGTCCTGCGCAAGACTCATGGGATTAACGGTAGCCCCAATTGCGGCCAGCGTGGGTCCGCGATTGCTCCCGGCGGACAACACCGGGCCAGAACCTGCGTTGTCCGCCGCTGCCGCTGTTCCGGCGAGGAGAATTTGCCAAAAATGGTTGGCCTCGGCGCGCTGCCGGTGGATACTGTGAGCTAACAGCGACGTCAATCGAACCGAACAGAAGATGAGGATCTGCAAAGATCACTGATCTGGATGGAGAGACAGTGCCAACGGATGAACGATCGCCTGAGCCGGAGCCGGGTCAGAGGCCCGGCCAGGACGACGCAAACCCCCAGCAGAACGCAGCGTCTGAGCCCGTAGAGGAAAAATACGCGGCCCCGACAACGGATACCCCTGAAGGCAGGAAAACCATCCGGAACGCCATCGGGGCGTCGGCGATGGGTAACGCCACCGAGTGGTTCGACTACGGCATCTATGCGGTAGCCATCACGTACATTACCGCCAACTTCTTCCCCACAGAAGGCGGGCTTGGCACTGCCCTCGCACTGGCTACCTTCGCCATCTCGTTCCTCGTCCGTCCCTTGGGCGGGCTGATTTGGGGCCCGCTCGGCGACAGGCTTGGCCGCAAGGCCATTCTGGCCCTGACCATCATCTTGATGGCCGGTGCCACCTTTGCCATCGGCCTGCTGCCCACTTATGAAATGATCGGCGTCTGGGCCCCCATCCTGCTGATCCTCCTCCGCATGGTGCAAGGGTTCTCCACCGGCGGCGAATACGGCGGTGCGGCCACCTTCATGGCCGAATATTCGCCGGATAAGAAGCGCGGTTTCTTCGGCAGCTTCCTGGAATTCGGCACCTTGTTCGGCTTCATCCTCGGCACGGCCCTGGTGCTGTTCTTCCAGATCGTGCTGGGCGAGCAGGCGATGACCGAGTGGGGCTGGCGCCTACCGTTCCTGGTGGCGGGTCCCATGGGCCTGATCGGCCTCTACCTGCGTACCAAGCTCGAAGATACGCCGGTCTTCCGCGACCTTGAGGACCATCATCAGGAAGAGCCGAACGCGAAGACCGAACTGCGCGATCTGGTCGTGAAGTACTGGAAGCCGCTGCTGACCATGGGCGGACTGGTCGTGGCGCTGAATGTCACGAACTATACGCTACTGAGCTATATGCCCACCTACCTGCAGACCGAAATCAACCTCTCCGCTAACAACGCCTTGACACTGCTCCTGCTGGGCCAGCTGGCCATGATGATTGTCATTCCGTTTGCCGGCAGGCTATCCGACAGGGTCGGCCGAAAGCCAATGTGGTGGGCTTCCCTGCTGGGCCTCTTTGTAGCCGCCATACCGATGTACCTGCTCATGCGGATCAACTTCAGCACCGCCCTGATCGGCTTTGCCGTGCTGGGTCTGCTGTACGTACTTCAGCTGGCGACGATTTCCGCGACGTTCCCGGCCATGTTCCCCACGCAGGTGCGGTATGCCGGTTTCGCCATTACCTACAACGTGTCAACGGCGCTCTTCGGCGGCACGGCGCCGCTGGTGAACGATCTGCTGATTCAAGCTACCGGTGACACGCTGGTTCCCGCCTACTACATGATGGTGGCCTGCGTCGTCGGAGCCGTTGCGCTGAAGTTCATCCCGGAAACAGCCGGTTGCTCCATCCGCGGAACGGAAATTCCCAGCGTCGAACGGGACCGGGCGGCAGCGGCCAGCTGACGGACTACGGCTGGGTAGCACGCGGGGCAGCGCTACCCAGCTGCGCTGTCCGGCCGCCACTGGACGCGGCGCATCCACTCCTGCATCCCGGGTTCCGCTACGTCGGCTAGCCAACGTTCCTTATCCTTCGCGTAGCGGCCTATTGAGCCGTCCCCAGCGTGCAGCTCGGCCAGCCGTTCCTTTTCCGCCAAGTACTCCTGTGCCATTTGCGGGTTGTCGCGCAGCCAGTCACGGAAGCCGAGCGCGAACCGCCAGCCCGGGGATCCTGCCACCCGAACATGGACGTTTGCGCTCCGCCCCGGATCCGCATTGCCATGCAGCCGCTTTTCCCAGTCGTCCGGGTCCGGGTGCGATGGCTTGGGGACGTCGCGCCATAATCCTCGACGGCGGGGGAAGCCAGCCGACGCCAAGCTGCCTGCAACGGCGTCGGCTTCTTCTAACGAACGCACGCTGACCTGCAGATCGATGATGTCCTTCGCCGGCAACCCCGGAACAGCCGTGGAACCGATGTGGTCCACCGCCAGAATCCGTTCATCCGCCGACCTGATCCGGTTCGCCAGCCGCGTCGCCTGCTGCGGCCAGTCCACGCGGGGTTCGACCAGGACGGGCCCGCCGCTGGGTGCTGCCACCCGGGCCGCCGCAAGGTTCGCCGCGAAGGGTTCGAGCCGCTCATCCCACAGGCGGTCCACCCGCGCCAAAATGGCTTCCTGCGATTCCACGTTTTCCAGTATGACGTCGGCCGCGGCCAGCCGCTCGGCATGCGTTGCCTGTGCGGCAATGCGTGCCCTCGCGTCGGCCTCTGTCATGCCGCGGTCACAGACCATGCGCCGGATCCGGACTTCTTCGGGCGCATCCACCACGAGGACCAGGTGGAACCGTGACCCTTGCCCGGTTTCCATCAGCAGCGGGATGTCCTGAACGACGATCCGTTCCGGCTCGGCCTCTGCAACCAGTTGCGCCGAACGTGCGCGGACCAGGGGGTGGATGATGGCGTTCAGCTGTTCGCGTTTCGCGTGATCCCCGAAAACCGCAGCGCCGAGCGCCGGACGGTCCAGTCCGCCGTCGTCGGTCAGAATCTCTGTCCCGAACGCCGCCACAACGGCCTGCAGGCCGGGCGTTCCCGGTTCGACGACTTCGCGAGCCAGCACGTCGGCATCGATCAGTAGCGCGCCGCGTTCACGCAGCCGCCGCGCTACCAGGGATTTACCCGCGGCAATGCCGCCTGTTAGACCGACCTTAAGCACAGCATCAGTCTAGCCAGACGGCAGCCCTCCCCCACCAACCATCTCCCTCAGGCTCAAACAGGCCTCCGCCCGGCGCGGGCGCTGGTGGGAGGGCGCAGGATGGCTGCCGCCGTACTAGGCTGGTTGGGTGCATCCAGCCTCCCAGTCCACGGTTACCAGCTATACGACCATTGCTGGCGAACACCGGCACGAAATCGAGATCAAGCGCTCCCGCTTCATCACGGTACTTCGCCGCGTCGAGACCGAGGGAGCCGCGCGGGACCTTGTCGCCGACCTGCGCAAGGAGTTCCATGATGCCCGGCACCATTGTTCTGCGTTCGTCCTGGGTCCGGATCGCGACGTGCAACGTTCCAATGACGACGGCGAACCCTCCGGTACCGCCGGCCTCCCGATGCTGGAGGCTCTGACCAAACGCGAGACAGCGCCCGGGGTGACGGACCTGAGCGACGTTGCGGCCGTCGTCGTACGCTATTTCGGCGGAATCCTGCTGGGCGCCGGCGGTCTGGTGCGCGCCTACTCGGAGTCGGTGTCGCAGGCCGTGGCCTCGGCTCGATTGGTGCCGCGGCGGCGCATGCAGCTGTATGCCGTCGCTGCGGAACACGCCCAAGCCGGCCGGCTCGAGAACGAGCTGCGTGCCGCAGGTGTCACCGTGCTCGGCAGCGACTATGGGGCGGCCGGGGTCGCTATCAACGTGGCCCTTGCGGATGAACCTGAGGTGCTGGCCCGCTTCCATGAGCAGCTTGCTTCGCTCACCGCGGGCGGAGAACCGGCCGTGCCGCGCGGCACCGAGTGGGTGGATCTTGCCTGAATTGAACCTGGCGCTCTTGCGCCGCTGGCCCGACGTGGAAGCGGAGAACCTCTACGCGGCGGATGCGGCCGACCGGCTGCTGCTCGATACGGCGGCCCCGCTGCTGGCCAGGTTGCAGGGCAACGAGATCGCCGTGGTCAACGACCATTACGGTGCGCTGACTCTGTCCTTGGCCGCCGCAGGCTTCACCGGGCTGCGAGTCCATCAGGATCCGCTCTCTGCCGAACAGGCGTTGGAGAACAACGCCCGCGCGCTAGAGCTCGACGGCTTTACCCACCACTCTATGGGCCCGGAGCTGTTTACGGGCACCCGGCTGGTGCTGATGCAGCTGCCGCGGTCACTGGATGCCCTTGAGGAAGCGGCAGCTTTCATCGCCGCCGCTGCGGGGCCCGACGTGACCGTGCTCGCCGGCGGGCGCGACAAACACATGTCCCCCGCCATGAACCAGGTGCTGGGAACGGCATTCTCGTCGGTGAGCGCCGGGCGTGGCCGGCAGAAGGCCCGGGTACTGACAGCCACCGTGCCCCGCGACGACGTCCGCATCCGTTTCCCGCTCCAGGAAGAGTACGACGTCGGGCTGCCGGCTCCGTTGCGGATTGTCGCCTTCGGCGCTACGTTCGGTGGGGCCAAGCTCGATATGGGTACCCGGTTCCTGCTACCGGCACTTGCCGGTGCCCGCGCTGCCCGGCGGGCCGTAGATCTGGGGTGCGGCAACGGGACGATTGCAGCGTACCTCGCACTCTTGCGGCCGGACCTGGCTGTCCTGGCCACGGACCAGTCCGCGTCCGCCGTCGCCTCGGCCCGGGCAACCGCGGAGGCAAACGGCCTCAGCGCGCGGGTGACCGTCCAACGGGACGATGCCCTGTCCGCGCTGCCAGACTCCACCGAGGAACTCATTGTGCTCAATCCCCCGTTCCACATCGGGAACGCGGTGCATGCCGGCATCGCCCTGAAGCTGTTCGCCGATGCCGGCCGAGTACTCGCTCCCGGCGGCGAGCTGTGGACGGTGTGGAACAGCCATCTCGCATACAAGCAGGCCCTGAACCGGCTCGTCGGGACGACCCGCGAGGTCGCCCGCAACCCGAAATTCACTGTCACGGTCAGCATCCGCCGGCCCTAGGATCGTCCCGCGCAGACAAAAGAACCCCCGTCCGAGGACGGGGGTTCTTTTGTCTGCTTACCCGTGAGGGCAGGCGGAATTAGTTGCCGGTGAGCTTCTCGCGCAGTGCGGCGAGGGCCTCATCCGAAGCGAGCGTTCCGCCACCGGTGCTGGCGGTCTCAGTCTGAGCGGGCTCAGATGAGTAGCTGGTTGCAGCGGATTCGCCGGTCTCGGAAGTAGCCTGGGTGTCTTCCTGCAGGTGCTGGGCAACCTGCTTCTTGTGCGATTCCCAACGGGCCTGGGCGTCAGCGTACTGCTGCTCCCAAGCGGCGCGCTGGGTCTCGTAACCCTCGAGCCACTCGTTGGACTCCGGATCGAAGCCCTCCGGGTACTTGTAGTTGCCCTCTTCGTCGTACTCGGCAGCCATACCGTACAGGGCCGGGTCGAACTCGGTACCCTCCGGGTCAACGCCCTCGTTGGCCTGCTTGAGGCTGAGGGAGATGCGGCGGCGCTCGAGGTCGATGTCGATGACCTTGACGAACAGCTCGTCGCCAACGGAGACAACCTGCTCGGCCAGCTCAACGTGGCGGACGGCCAGCTCGGAGATGTGGACCAGGCCTTCGATGCCGTCTTCGACGCGGACGAACGCACCGAACGGAACCAGCTTGGTGACCTTACCCGGAACAACCTGCCCAAGGGCGTGGGTGCGGGCGAAGGTCTGCCACGGATCTTCCTGCGTAGCCTTCAGCGACAGGGAGACACGCTCGCGGTCCAGGTCGACTTCCAGAACCTCGACGGTGACTTCCTGGCCAACTTCGACAACCTCGGACGGGTGGTCGATGTGCTTCCAGGACAGCTCGGAGACGTGTACCAGACCGTCGACGCCGCCCAGGTCCACGAATGCACCGAAGTTGACGATGGAGGAAACGACGCCGGGACGAACCTGGCCCTTTTCCAGCTTGTTGAGGAAGGTGGAGCGGACCTCGGACTGGGTCTGCTCGAGCCATGCACGGCGGGAGAGCACAACGTTGTTGCGGTTCTTGTCCAGCTCGATGATTTTGGCTTCGATCTTCTGGCCGATGTACGGAGCCAGGTCGCGCACACGGCGCATCTCGACGAGGGAAGCGGGCAGGAAGCCGCGCAGGCCGATGTCGAGGATAAGACCACCCTTGACGACCTCGATGACGGTACCGGTAACGACACCGTCCTCTTCCTTGACCTTCTCGATGTCGCCCCAGGCACGCTCGTACTGAGCACGCTTCTTGGAGAGAATGAGGCGGCCTTCCTTGTCTTCCTTGGTAAGGACAAGGGCTTCGACCTGATCGCCTACGGCGACAACTTCGCCGGGATCAACGTCGTGCTTGATGGAAAGCTCGCGGGACGGGATGACACCTTCGGTCTTGTAACCGATGTCGAGCAGAACTTCATCGCGGTCAACCTTGACGACGGTACCTTCGACGAGATCACCGTCATTGAAGTACTTGATGGTGGCGTCGACGGCAGCGAGGAAGTCTTCGGCGGTACCAATGTCGTTGATGGCGACCTGGGGGGTACCGGGCTTCTCGGTGGAGGTGATGGTCATGTAGTAGGGGCTCCGATGTGGATAGATTTCTTAGTTCCGGACAGTTTGACTCCACGTTCGGCACCAGCACACGATAGCTGCAGCCTTGCGGTTATTGACCGTCCGGAGGTGGACTTTAATAAAAGGGTAGTGCGTACGCATTACGCGCCCGATAAGTCTAGCCGCTTGAGCCAACTGCGGTCAAAGCGTTGCAGCCCGTGGCGTCGGTTATCTTCACGATCACTCGGGCGGACAGTCGCTGCTCAGAAGTGCGTGATGCAGTACGGCTGTGCTGTGGTGGCGAAAATCCGTTCAAGCTTTCCGACGGCGTCCGCGGTTGCACCGGGCAGTCTGCCGGCGGCAGCGAGCGTTCCGGCCGTGACGCCGCCCAAATAGAGCGAGCCCAGCACATCGACGTCAACGCTCAGATCCACCGCGTCGTCCGCCGCCAGCGGTTGCACCCGTGCGTTTCCGCCGGCGGCCTCCAGCAAGAACCGGCCTGCAGCCAGCCCGAGCGGATCGACGATCTCCAGCGCAAGCCGGCCCTCGCCGTCGTAATGACGCGCTTGGAACGCCTTGACCGGATCCAGAATACGCAGCCAGAGCACGTCTTCGGCTGATTTGGCAGCGTAGCCCCGGCCGTCCTGCAGCGCCCACGGCAACGGATCTTCGACCGGGGCAAGAGACCAGCTGATCCGTTGCACCAGGTCGATGGAGCCCAGGTACCTCCACAGTTCCCGGTAGCTTTCCCCGCTGGCGGCCGCCAGATCCACGATCTTCATGGTGTACGGTTCCTTGGACCAGCCGGCGAACCGGTAGCTCACATATCCTTGGGGCATCCCGTTGCTGTCGTAGTGGACGGCCGCCCGGATCGACTTGTCCGGTTCCGGTTTGTCATTCCCCCATTGGCCGGAGATCCTCTTCGCGTAGGCGTACTGCCGGGCCACCGAACCCGGAGTCCTAGCGTGGAACCGGGCAAAGATCTCCGGCCCGAGCTGCTGCAGGGATGCCGGGTCCGCCATCTCGACCGTTCCGGCCGGCGGCGTGCGGAGGCCGAAACGCTCCTGCACGTCCACCTCCACCTCGCGGGTGAAAGTTGCTGCTCCGAAGCCAAAGCGCCCGTAGATCGTCGCCTCGGATGCGGTCAGCGCAGCGATGCCCAGACCGGAGCGCGCGGCCTGTTCGAGATCGCTGGTGATCAAGCGCCGCAGCAGTCCGCGCCGGCGGTGGGTGGGGCGGACGGTCACGGCGGTGATCTGGTGGGCATCGAGCAGACGGCCTCCGCCGACATTCATGCTGTTGACCATGGTGGCGTAGGTGGCTACCGGGATATCGGGACTCCACACGCCTGGGCGGGGCTCGTCGTCGTAAATTCCCCACAACACCCGGTTGTCCGCAGCGTAGCCCTTCGCATATTCGGCTAGGTGCGCTGCCTCGGTAGAACTTTCGTGGAAACCTGCATCGACGGCGTCGAACCAGCCCTGAAAGCGGGCCGAGGGAGTGTCGCCCTCAGTTTCCGCAGGGAACTGTTCAATCCGCAGGGTCGAGGATGCGGTTGTCGCGTTGGTGTCCACGGTTTACGAGCCTAATGGGCATTTTCGGCTTCTACCAGATCCCGGGCCCTTTGCAGCCGCCTCGCGAGGTGATCAGCGATGGCGCCTGCAGCGATGATGCAGCCGAGCATTTCCAGACCCTCTTCCAGGATCAATCCCGCGGAGAAGACGTAATCCGGGCCGTTCTGACGGATCCAGCCGTTGAATGCTTCGACGCCGAGTGCGCCTGCACCGTAGCAGCCCAGCCCCAGGGCGAGCGCCCGTCCCGTTTCCCGGGGCAGCGACCGTCCGGCGAAGAACAGGACCGTGGCACCGGCTATCCCGACGACCGCGCCCAGCGCGAGCCAGGGGTAGGTCGGGGTGTCCAGTCCTGCGGCGAGGAGCGGCCGGGCGAGCCGCTCATGCAGCCGGGCTGCCTCGTCGAGGCTCAGGTATGCGGCGGCCGCCGCGATCACCGTCCAGGAGATGCGTGTCCTGCCATGGGCAGTCAGCGCGGAGGTTGCGGCCAGTGCGGCTACCAGGAACAGCAGCGCTGAGTTCCACCAGGTGGGCAGGTTGGCCTCGGCCCCGATGTCCACGAATTCCTTTGCTTCGTCCAGCGGGATCACGTAGTGGAGGGCGAACACGGCTACGAACAGCGCCATGATGAGGCCTGTAACCAGCAGAAGTAAGCGGACGGCCGTGCGTGCAGGCGGCTGTTGGCCGAAAAGCAATTGAATTCTCCTGGCATAGCCGGCTTCAACGATCAGGGAAACCCTACCGGCAGTAAATGAGACAAAAATGAGAGCCGCCGCCTCAGTCTTGCCCGGTGCTGACAGCACAGCTGAAGCCGGCCTATGCGGCCCGGCTTCAGCTATCCGGATCAGTGGCCGGCTTCGTTCCAGTTGCTGCCGACTCCGACCGATACGTCCAACGGAACAGTCAGCTCGGCCGCTGCCGCCATCTGCTCCCGTACCAGCTTCTCCACCGTCTCGCGCTCTCCCGGGGCGACCTCGAGTACCAGTTCGTCATGCACCTGCAACAGCATCCTGGAGGACAGCTTCTGTGCCCTGAGCCCGGCATCGACCCCGAGCATTGCCTTCTTGATGATGTCCGCCGCCGACCCCTGGATGGGCGCGTTCAGCGCGGCGCGCTCCGACATCTCCCGCAGCTGGCGGTTATCGCTGTTCAGGTCCGGCAGGTAGCGGCGGCGGCCTTCAATCGTGGAAGTAAAGCCGTCCTTACGTGCCTGCTCGACGATGCCGCGCAGGTAGTCGCGGACGGCGCCGAACCGCGCGAAGTAGTCCTTCATCAGCGTCCTGGCCTCGTCAACCGAAATCTTGAGCTGCTTGGACAGGCCGAAGGAGCTCAGGCCGTACACCAGGCCGTAGGACATCGCCTTCACCTTGGCGCGCATCTCGCTGGTGACCTCTTCCGGGGCCACGCCGAAGATGTGGGCGCCGACGAACCTGTGCAGGTCCTCGCCTTGGCGGAAGGCCTGGATCAGTCCCTCGTCGCCGGAGAGGTGCGCCATGATGCGCATTTCGATCTGCGAGTAGTCCGCCGTGAGCAGCGTTTCGTAGCCTTCGCCCACGATGAAGACTTCACGGATGCGGCGGCCTTCTTCGGAACGGACGGGGATGTTCTGCAGGTTCGGGTTGTTCGACGACAGGCGCCCGGTCGCCGCCACTGTCTGCGCATAGGTGGTGTGGATGCGGCCGTCCTCGGCCACGGACTTTTTCAGCCCTTCGACCGTCTGCTTGAGTTTGCTGGCATCCCGGTAGGCCAGCAGCTGCACTAGGAACGGGTGCTGCGTTTTGGCGATCAGATCATTCAGCGCGTCCGCATCCGTGGAGTAGCCCGTCTTGATCTTCTTCGTCTTGGGCAGTTCCAGCTCGTCGAACAGGACGGTCTGGAGCTGCTTGGGCGACCCGAGATTAATCTCCTTGCCGATGATCCGGAATGCTTCCGAACTGGCAGCATTGATGGTGGTGCTGAAGCCGTCCAGCAGGCCGTCCAGCTTGTCCACGGCGACGGCGATACCGTCCAGTTCCATTCGCGCAAGCACCCAGGACAGCGGCAGGTCCAGCCCCGCCAGCAACTGGTTCGCACCGCGCTCGATGAGCTGGCCGGCAAAGTGTTCGCTCAGTTCCAGCGAGGCAAATGCTTTTGCGACGGCGGGTGCCGCCACATCGTCCTCGCCCAGGCTCAGCTCCAGCTGGCCGCCGCCGGAAGTGGCCGCCGACGCTACCGACAGCTTCAAGTGGTATTGGGCCAGGTCGGCCAGATCGTAGTTCCGGCGGTCCGGCTGGATCAGGTAAGCGGAAATCGCCGTGTCATCAACGACGCCAGCCAGCTCGAGGCCCCGGACGGAGAGCAGCTTGTAGGCCGACTTGAAATCGTGGATGACCTTGGGCGCATCCAGATCCTCCAGCCACTCGGCCAGCCGGCGTTCGGCATCGGCGTCGAGGCCTTCAAAGGCAACGTAAGCGGCAGCCGAGGGACTCACCAGGGCCAGCCCCACGGCGTCGTCCCCTGCTGTGGTTTGCTCGGTGACCAGCTGCACGGCAACCGGGAGCTGGTTCGTGCTGTCGAGCCAGTCGTCCAGTTCCTTCTCGTTCGTGAGAACAACGTGCTGCGGTGCGTGGACCTCGGTGTCCTCGACCTGCTCCTCGCCGCCGAAGGTGTCGATCAGCCGCTTGCGCAAAGTGTTGAACTGGAGGGCGTCGAAGAGTTCCTCGATGGCGTCCCGGTCCGGCTGCTGCAGGAGCATGGTTTCCAGGTTGACCGGCAGGTCCATGTCCCGGAGCAGGTGGTTGAGCCGACGGTTGCGCTTGACCTCCTCGACATTGGCCCGGAGGGCGTCACCGACTTTGCCGCCGATGGCATCCAGGTTCTCCAGGATGCCGTCCAGTCCGCCATACTGGTTGATCCATTTGGCGGCCGTCTTTGGACCCACGCCCGGTACGCCGGGGAGATTGTCCGCGGTCTCGCCGACGAGCGCCGCCAGATCCGAGTAGTGGCCCGGGGAAACGAAGTACTTGGCCTCCACAGCTGCGGCGTCCATGGGCGGAATGTCGCTGATGCCCTTCTTCGGGTAGAGCACCGTCACACTGTCCGTGATCAGCTGGAACGCATCCCGGTCGCCCGAGACCACCAGCACATCCCAGCCGGCTGCTTCGCCCTGGGTGGCGAGGGTGGCGATAATGTCATCGGCTTCGAACCCGTCCATCGAGATGGTGGGGATCCGCATCGCCTCCATGAGCTTGATGATGAGGTCCACCTGGCCATGGAATTCCTGCGGGGTCTTGCTCCGGCCGCCCTTGTACTCGCTGTACTCCTGGTCCCGGAACGTGGGGGTGTCCAGGTCGAACGCCACCGCCACGTGCGTCGGTTTGTGCTCGCGGATCATGACCAGCAGCATCGAAGTGAAACCGTACACAGCATTGGTGTGCTGCCCCGTATCCGTGGAGAACTTGTCCGCCGGCAGGGCGTAGAACGCGCGGAAGGCCATGGAATGGCCATCGATGACCAGCAGCCGCTTTCGTTCCTGGCTGGAATTTTCTTCAGGGGCGGCGGCCGTGGCCGTCAGCGTATCGCCGGCTGGGGACACCGGTTTGTTAGTTTCACTCACAGGTGCCAGCCTAGTTCCCATGAGCGACAATTTCACACCGGCAGCGGTACCGGGGGCAGCGCCGGATTTGACTGACGAGCTTGTTTCCGCAGGGGTACCCGTGGAGCTGCGTCCGTGGCTGCGGCACATGGGCGTTGGCGCCCTGGTGGTGAAAATGGGAATCGTTTTTTCGCACATGAGCGCGGAGCGGATGGTGGCCACCATGCCGGTCGAAGGAAACACACAGGTGGCCGGGATCCTGCACGGGGGTGCGCATACGGTGATGGCCGAAACCTTGGGCTCCTTCGCCGCTGCCATCCATGCCGGACCGGACCGGCACGCGCTGGGCATCGAAGTCAGTGCTACCCATCACCGTGCCGCGGCCGCGGGTCTGGTAACCGGTACGGCTACCGCCATCCACCTGGGCCGGACGTTGACGGTCCACGAAGTGGTCATGACCGATGGCCAGGGGCGCCGGCTTTCCACCGCCCGCATCACCAACATGATCAGGGACAACGCGTAAAGCGGGAACAACGAGTAACTCCGGGCCTACTGGTCCGCTTCGGTTCCGGGTCCGGCAGCGGTGAAGCGGTAGCTTAGTTCCACCATGCCGGCGCCCAAGGTCCGCGAACCCAGCAGTTGGGCAGGTTCCGTCGCCGAGCCCACGGGCAGCAGGCTCTTTCCCCGGCCGATGGCGACCGGCACGTATGTGACAATCAACTCGTCCAGCAACCCGGCGTCCAGGTACTGCGCGGCCAGGGAACCGCCGCCGACCACCCAGACGTCCTTGTCACCGGCGTCGGCAACAATGTTCGCGTGGAACAGCGAGATGTCCCCGCGGACAAAGGTGATGTCCGCGCCGGCGATGCCCGGCAGCTCGTGGTGCGTAAAGACCCAGGTAGGCATCTGTCCGTACTCCCAGGCATCGGCACCACCCTGCTCCAGAATGAACTTGTACGTCTGGGAGCCCATGACAATGGCGCCGATCCCCGCGATGAAGGACTTGTAGGTGTCCGCCACGCCTTCGGCGTCGTTAAACCGGAACAACCAGTCCAGCTTGTCGTTTTCGTCGGCAATGTACCCGTCCAGCGAGCTTGCAACGTAGTAGAGCGTGCGTGCCATGGGCCCATGCTAGCCCGGTTCGTTAGTGAAAAGCAGGCACGATCAGGTAGATGCCGTACAGCACTGCGGCAACGCACACCGCGAAGCAGGCATAGGCACCCAGCCGCACCGCGGCCTGCCGCGCCGGGACGGCGTCCGTGGCTACCGCCAGCAGGCGCACGCCCAGCCCATAAGACCCGACCACGACCATCGAAGCCACCAGGGTGGCGACGGCGACAATAACAAAAGCAAACCAGTCGATACTCATTGTCCTGCCTCCAGCCGGTCCTTCTTTTTCTTGCGTTTGCGCTTGATCTTGACTACCTCGCCCGCCTGGTCCACGTCGCTGATGGCGTTGTCATGACCGACCTTGGACCGTCGGGAAACGACGTACATCGCGAGGATGATCAGGATTCCCGCGACCGCGTCGATGATGATGCCCGCCACGCCGAGGTGGGCCACCCACGCGGCCAGTGCACCAACGCCGCCGGCGGCAGGAAGAGTCAGCAGCCAGCCGATACCGATCCGGCCCGCGGTATTCCAGCGCACTTTGGCCCCCTTGCGGCCCAGCCCGGAGCCGATCACAGAGCCGGAAGCGACCTGCGTGGTGGAGAGGGCAAAACCCAAGTGCGACGACGCCAGAATGGCGGACGCGGTGGAGGTCTCGGCGGCGAAACCCTGCGCCGGCTTCACCTCGGTCAGCCCCGAACCCATGGTGCGGATAATCCGCCAGCCACCGGAGTAAGTGCCCAGGGCGATGGCCAGACCGCAGGCGGCGATCACCCAGAAAACCGGGCCGCTGCCGGCCGCTTGGAAGCCGCCGGCGATCAGCACCAGGGTGATGACGCCCATGGTCTTCTGGGCATCGTTGGTGCCGTGGGCGAGCGCCACCAGGGACGAGGAGAAAATTTGTCCATAGCGGAAGCCGCCGCGTTTGGGCGCAGCAGAATTTCCCTGCCGCCGGGTGATCGCGTACGCCAGCTTGGTGCCCAGGTAGGCCACGGTGCCGGCGATCAACGGCGCGAGCACGGCCGGCAGCAGGAGCTTGGAGACAACGACGCCGTAGTCCACCGCGGCGAATCCGGCACCGACGATGGCGGCGCCGATCAGGCCGCCGAACAAGGCATGCGAGGAACTCGATGGCAGGCCCAGCAGCCATGTGACCATGTTCCACACGATGGCCCCGATCAGGCCGGCAAAGATCATGACGGGACTGATCTGGATTCCGCCCTCGCCTTCCCTGATCAATCCACCGGAGATGGTCTGGGCGACTTCGGTGGAGAGGAACGCTCCCACCAAGTTCAGGATGGCCGCCAGCAGCACCGCAGCCTTGGGCTTGATGGCACCGGTGGCGATGGGGGTTGCCATCGCATTCGCTGTGTCGTGGAAGCCGTTCGTAAAGTCGAAGAACAAGGCCAGTGCTATGACAAGCACGACCATTAAGGTGAGATCCACCTGGTGCCCAATCTGGTCAGCGGGAAAGTTCATCTGCCGTTCACCCCGGGGTAATGATTGGTTCAGCTGTGGGTGCGGCGCTTACCGATTGTAGATGCCGCCGCGGCGGTGACAAACCTGCTCCGGCCGTCGCAGGTCGGCGAAGCGGCAGATCTATGGGCTTGTGGCGCGACGCCGCGGGCAGTACAACTGGTCTATGAGCGGCAATCTTGAGGCATGGATCGCGGGATACCGGCGGGCTTGGGAATCAAATCAACCTGATGACATCCGCGCGCTGTTCACCCACGACGCCGAGTACCGGACCGATCCGTGGGCGGTGCCCTGGCGGGGACACGAAGAGATCGTGGCCGGCTGGCTGGAGAAGAAGGATGCACCCGGCACGACAACCTTCGAATGGTCCCAACTGGTCTCTACCCCGGACGTGGCCATCATCCAGGGCACGACGGTTTACCGGGACGGGCCGACCTACAGCAACCTGTGGGTAATCAGACTTACGCCCGACGGCCTGGCCCGGGAGTTCACCGAGTGGTGGATGGACCAGTCGAACCCTTCGTAGCCAGCTGCTCCGCGGCTCCGACGCACATTTACGGCTCTATCCCGTAGACCCGCGCGGCGTTCTCATAGCCAATCATCCGGGCGACGCGTTCAGCATCGCGGCGGGACCAATCGCCGTCGTTAATCCATTGGGCGATTGAACGGGCCAAACCGCGCCGGAACAGGCCGGCACCCAGATAGTAGAGTTCGGCGAGTCCCAAGGCGTCGGTGGAGAACAGCGCCTTGTGGAAGGGAATCAGCTCAAGGGATTCGGCAATGACCGCTTCGGAGCGGGAGCCTGTGTGGTTCACCGCCAGACCGACGTCTACGTAGACGTGCGGAAAAATCTGCGCCAGATAGCCGGCCTCGCGCTGGTAGGGGTAGCAGTGCAGCAGCATCATCGGCACTCCAGACTCCTGTGTGGCCCTGAGCCAACCCGTCAGCTGCAGCGGATTGCAGCGCAGCAGATCCACATCGGCGTCACCGTAGCCCACATGGAACTGGATCGGTTTGCGCAGCTTCAGGCCGGCCCAGAGGATGTGCCGCAACAGCACAGGCTCGTCCAGCCTCATCCCGCCGGCTTCCGGCTTTTGCCTGCCCAGCCACCTGTCCACGGCCTCCCGGACCTCGCGTTCTGAAGGCGCGGCAGGCTCGAAGTCCAAGCCGTACCGGTACGCGGCAATGGACTTGAGCCCCGCGGCATCCTTGGCCGCTGTCTCCAAAGCGAACTCAAAATCGGCGATGAACGACGACGGCGTGGCTCCCTGCTCGGCGACCTGTTCGGCAAGGCGTTCCAGCCTGACTATTTCCCGCGACTTGCCGCCGCCCAAACCCGCGGTCTGCTCCGGCGAGGTCAGCGTCTCTTCTCGAATTCCGGCGTCGACGAGGAAGGTGCTGATGCGGGAGGCGGAGATCAGGAGCCGGTTCACGTTCCCGGCGCCCAACCGCGAGCGCTGCCCGAGGTAGGCCTCCGGGCTGGCGTGCGGCTCAAGGTCCAGCACGGGCGCGCACCAGCGGCGGATGGCGAAGCCGAGCTGTGAGTCGAAGGTAGTTGTGCCCTTGGGGGCGGACCAGTTCGATTCGGTCGCCAGGGCTTCGAAGGACTCCCGGTCCAGGTCATCGCTGACCACGCCGTGGCAATGGTGGTCGATGAGCGGTACGCCGTCCATCAAGGCACCGCCGTCCAGCCCACTGCCAAGGTCAATAGGCATCGGCGTATAGCTTGCACTTGGTGGCGGGGTCCAGGCCGTCGAGCAGGCGGAGTTCATCCTCCCGGACAGCTTGGAATACCTTCAGGAAGTCGGCGGAAAACCACTTGCGGACAATCTGGTCCGAGCCAAGATGGCGCAATGCCTCCGGCAACGACGCCGGCAGCCGCGCGATACCTGCGGCCGTCAGCTGCTTGTCGCTGAGCTCTTCCACCGGCCGGTCCAGAATGGTCGGCGCTTCGAGCCGCTGTCTGATGCCTTCCAACCCGGCCCGAATCAGCAGGCCCATGACCAGCCAGGGGTTGCCGGTTGCGTCTCCGGCCCGGAATTCAAGGTTCAGCTGGGACGCCGGCGTCCGGCCACCCGTCTGGATGGTCGGACATAACCGCAGCATGGCTTCGCGGTTGTGGTGGCCTAGAAACGCGTACGTGGCGGACCAGCGGTGGGGTGCGAGCCGCAGGTAGGAGACTTCGCTGGCGGCGGTGAAGGCGACGATTGCCGGGGCATGGCGGATGATTCCGGCGGCGAAGGCCCCGGCGGCTGCCGAGAGACCGCCTGGCCGGGCGGCGTCATGCATCACAGGCATGCCGTCCCGGTCCCGCAGGCTGAAATGGACGTGCACGCCGTTTCCCACACTGTCCGGCTCAAGCAGCGGCGCAAAGCTGGCATGTTTACCAACTGCATGGAAAAGGTTCCGGACAAT
This sequence comes from Arthrobacter crystallopoietes, assembly GCF_002849715.1. NCBI lineage: Bacteria > Bacillati > Actinomycetota > Actinomycetes > Micrococcales > Micrococcaceae > Crystallibacter > Crystallibacter crystallopoietes. The sequence continues at coordinate 3,900,565 of NZ_CP018863.1, read as the reverse complement.
GTCACGCAGCAGCACCGCACGGTCCGCGGCGGTGAGCGCATCGCTGGCCTTGACCGTGATCTCGTACTGGTGGGCGCCGTACTCCGCCAGCCAGTTCTCGGGCTGCAGTCCGGCGGCAGCGAGGATTCCCACCAGTTCTGTCCCCAACGGTTCGGCCCGGAGCATGGCCTGCAGGGACATCGGAGGTTCCGGCGCTTCATCGGTCACCAGCATGAATTCGTGCTCGAACGCGCCGAAAACGCTCAGTCCGGTTTCCTCCCTGAGATCCCTGATGGCGTGTCGCAGGAAGGTGCGCGGGCAACAGGACCACTCGGTGCCGTCCAGGTGGGTGATATCCGCAAGAACCACGGTGACGGGCGGTCTGCCGGCTATCCCGTCAATCCGCGTGAGCGAGCGCTCGTCCGGAATCAACCGCAGATCACCGGTGGCATCGAACGGACTGTCCTTGGCTATCTGCCCGAACGCGTGCACGCCCAGATTCGCCGGAACCCAGCCACAGCCTGTCTCCATATCCAGATCCGGCAACGGCATCGAACGGCCCCGGGTTGTCGCGCACAGATCGTTC